>DASPVG010000134.1:0-12494 GCA_035622455.1 Terriglobales bacterium | reverse complement strand
AATCGATGCCTATCATAGGCTCCGCCTTGGGCCGGGGTTCGATTGACCGCAGTGTTTCGAGGTTAGCGTCCTGGCCAGTCGAGACCGGCGAAGCTGGCGAGAGGGTGGCATTTCCGGCTTCCGGAATCTCGCACCAGCGGCAGGGGAGGCTCCAAGCAAAAAGCCGCCAGCTTTGCTGGCGGCTCCAAAGTCAGGACCAAGACTAGTTTTCGTAAAGCAGCACGCCTTCGGCCTTCTCCGAATCCACCGGACGGTAATAGAGCTTGTTGCCGTCGAGGAAGACCTCGATGAAAGCCGGACGAGTGGTGATCGTGCCTTGGATCAGGGCTTCCGAGAGTGGGTCCTCGATGTACTTCTGCAGCGCCCGGCGCAGCGGGCGTGCGCCATAGCTGCGATCGCCGAGAGTTTGGTTCAGGATCCACTTCTTGGCCTCATCCGTGACCGTGACGGTAATCGATTTCTGCGCCAGGTTCTGGTTCAGCTGGGTGACCATAAGCTCGAGAATCTGGATCAGATCGTTCTCGCCCAAGGCACTAAACAGGATCACTTCATCCAGGCGGTTCAGAAACTCAGGGTTAAAGGTGCGTTTCACCTCGTTCATCACCAGATCATGCACCTTTTCCGAGACCATCTCTTCCTTGCTCGACTGGAACCCTAAGCCCTCGCGCTTTTGCAAGTGCCGCGCCCCGATGTTCGAGGTCATGATGATGATCGTATTTTTGAAGTCCACGGTGTTGCCGAGCCCGTCCGTAAGCTGGCCGTCCTCGAAGACCTGCAGCAGAATGTTGAAGACATCCGGATGCGCCTTCTCAATTTCATCCAGCAGGACAACAGAATAAGGAGCGCGCTTCACCCGCTCGGTAAGCTGGCCGCCCTCTTCGTAGCCCACGTATCCGGGAGGCGAACCAATCAACTTCGAGACCGAATGCTTCTCCATGAACTCCGACATATCGAAGCGAATGAGCGACTTCTCGGTACCGAACATAAACTGCGCCAAAGTACGGGCGACTTCGGTCTTGCCCACGCCGGTAGGTCCGAGAAACAGGAACGAGCCAATGGGCCGATTCGGGCTCTTCAGCCCGGCCCGGGAGCGGCGGATGGCGCGCGCCAGAGCCAGAATAGCTTTATCCTGCGAGATGATGCGCTTGTGCAACTCTTCCTCAATGCGCAGCAGTTTTTGCGACTCCTCTTCCTTGATCGAGGTGATCGGTACCCCGGTCCAGCGCGATACCACATCCTCGATGTCTTCCCGACCGACAACGCCTGTGGAGGACTCATCGAGGTGGTATTTTTCGCGTAGGGCTCGCAGGTTGTCGCGCTCTTTCCGTTCTTCGTCCGAGTAAAAGCGCGCCTTCTCGAACTCGTGGTTCGCGATGGCATTCTCCATACGGTGCACGATGAACTTAATACGCTTTTGGACTTCGGTGATCTCTTCCGGCAGTGAGGTCTGGCGCAGCTTCACTCGCGCGCCTGCCTCATCGACCAGGTCAATCGCCTTGTCGGGCAAAAACCGGTCAGGAATATAACGGTTGGAGTGCGCCACGGCAAAGTTGATAGCGTCGTCGGTATAGGTCACGGCATGGAACTTCTCGTACCGGTCTTTGATACCAAACAGGATCTTGGTGGCGTCGGCCTCACTCGGTGGCGGAACCTTGACGGCCTGAAAACGCCGCTCGAGCGAGCGGTCCTTTTCGATCGATTTGCGGTACTCGCCGGGAGTCGTGGCTCCAATACACTGAATCTCTCCGCGAGACAGAGCCGGTTTCAGGATGTTGGCCGCGTCGAGTGAACCCTCGGCCGAACCCGCTCCCACCAAAGTGTGCAGCTCATCGATGAAGATGATGGAATTCTGCGATTCCATCAGCTCCTTCATGATCGTTTTGAGCCGTTCTTCAAACTGGCCGCGATATTTGGTGCCGGCTACGATCAAGGAAAGATCGAGCGCCAGGATCCGCTTATCGGCGAGGAAGGATGGCACTTCACCATCGGCGATGCGTTGTGCCAGACCTTCGACGATGGCGGTTTTGCCCACGCCGGGCTCCCCGATCAGTACAGGATTGTTCTTGGTACGCCGGCATAGGATTTGAACCACCCGTTCCAGTTCACTTTCCCTTCCAATCAATGGATCGAGCTGGGTATCCATGGCGGCTTGCGTCAAGTCGCGGGAGAATTCACTCAGCAGGGACGATTCTCTCTGCCGCTGCGGCTGAGTTTTTTCCTGGCTGGTCCGCGCTAATTCTTCCCGGATCGTGGAAAGCCGCAGGCCGCGCTCGTGCAGAATTTCAGCTGCGAAGCACTTCTCTTCCCGCAGCAGGCCCAACAGCAAATGCTCGGTGCCGATATGCTTGTGCGAAAGCCGCTCTGCTTCCTCTGCGGCATACGCGAGAACCCTTTTGCACTCGTTGCTCAGGGGAAGGTCGACCGAAGTCGAAACCTTCTCGCGGATGGTGGTATGTGCTTCGATTTGCTTGCGAATCGATTCCACCGAAGCATGGGAACGCAGAAAGCGGTTGGTAAGAGCCTTGTCTTCCCGTAGAAGTCCTAACAGCAGATGTTCCGTCTCAATATAAGGTGACCCAAACTGACTGGCTTCATAGCGTGCAAAAAAGATGACGCGTCTTGCCTTCTCCGTATAACGCTCAAACATAGGACTCTACCCCCTTGCCCTCACCCCTCAGGTCAAGCTCTCCATGGTGGCCGGCACTTTCCGGGACTTCAAGTTCGGCAATCCCTTGGCCAACCAGCCCACACAGACGTCGCGAGTCTGCCCCCTAAACGTTCAGCTATTCCAGCACTTCCCTTCCAGCCCTGCCCTTTCGAACCGGGCCGTAACGTAACATTATCTATCATTTCGGCACGCCATATTTCAAAAGTCAATTGCCGGTTGGTGCTATCGAAGCAGCGCCTCGGGCGCCACTTCCGCAATGCGACCATTTTGTAGCCGCAACACCCGGTCGCAACGGCGCGCGAAAGCCAGGTTGTGAGTGGCAATCAGCGAGGTGAGTTGACATTCGCGATGCAACCTCGCGATCAGTTGAAAAACCCCGTCCGCGGTGTGGCTATCGAGATCTCCGGTCGGCTCATCCGCGAGCAAGAGCTTGGGCTGGGTGATGAGCGCCCGAGCCAACGCTACCCGCTGCTGTTCTCCACCGGACAGCTCGCCGGATCGATGTTGCGCCCGCTGTTCCAAACCCACGGAGCGAAGCCAATCGGAGGCTTGTTCCTGCGCTCGTTCGCGAGCGTAACCTCGAACCAACAGGGGCATTGCCACATTCTCCAGTGCCGTGAACTCCGGCAGCAAATAGTGGAACTGCCACATGAAGCCGATGTCGTGATTACGAAGCGCCGCGGCCCCGTCCTCGGAGAGCGAACTCAGCCGCAGGTTGGCGCAGTATACGTCACCTGCGGAAGGCCCATCAAGAGTTCCCAGGATGTGCAATAAGGTACTCTTCCCCGCGCCCGATTCACCCACGATGGCAACCATCTCGCCCTGTGCGACTTGAAATGATAAATTTTCAAAGACCTGCAATTCGGAGGTGCCCGAACGGAAGACCTTCTTAAGCCCTTCCACCCGCACCAGAACCTTGGTATTTAGATGCAACCGCTATGCTCCTCGTCTCTAAAAGGGCAGCTCCGAGCCCGACCTCGCCTGCGAGGCCGCGGTCTACCTCCATTAGAACACGAGCGCCGCGCGCTTGCTCTTCATCCTTTCTCCCCTAAATCCTTGTACCAGAAACTGTACGTCAGAATCGAAAAATGTGGACATAACCGAGGTCATCGCGATCAAAACGGCCAGCGATTACCAGCGTGCACCGTGGCCAAACCTCAGAAATCCGGCCTTGGCGGGCCCTAACCTACTCGTAGCGAAGTGCCTCGGCGGGCAGGACCCGTGCTGCCGACCACGAAGGATAGATGGTCGCGACCAGCGAGATTCCGATGGCCAGCAAGGCCACCAGCACGCCATCGATGGCGTGCGGGGCGAACGGTACGTAATCGATGGAATATACCTCAGGCGCCAGGGAGAGCACATGGTAGTGACTTCCCAACCAGGAAAGCACGTAACCCAAGAGCAGGCCCACGGCGGTTCCGATGATGCCAATCAATGCCCCTTGCGCGATAAACACCCGGCGCACCTGGGATCTGCGTGTTCCGAGCGACATCAGGACGGCAATATCCCGCGTCTTCTCCATCACCATCATGGTGAGCGAGATCAGAATGTTCAGGGCCGCCACAAACACAATCAAACCAATGGTGACAAAGGTGACCAGCCGTTCCAGACGCAGGGCCCGGAAGATGGCTTTGTTCTGCTCCATCCAGTTCGTGGTCATGAAACCCGGTCCTGCCTTCTGCTCAATCTGGGTCGCAATCTCCCGGGCTTTGTAAATGTCGTCCACTTTGAACTCGAGCACGGAAATTTCGTTGTCCAGACCGAAAAGCTGCTGGGCGTCGTTCAGCCGCGCGAACGCCCAGGAATAGTCATAGTCGTAGAATCCGGAGTTGAAGATTCCCGCTACCCGAAAGCGGTTGTACTTGGGGACCATGCCGAATGGCGTGAGCTCGCCTTGCGGGCTGGTAACCAGAACGACGGAGCCAACCGTCGCACCCAAGCCGTCGGCCATGTCTTTGCCCAGAATAATGGGAGGCATTGTCGCCCGACGCTCCTCGACCCCGCCAAGCAGGTCAGGAGCGACGCCTTCGGTTGTGGAGCCGGCCTTCGGCTCCCTATTGGCCGGGTTCGGCGCCGTCTCGGAGTCCTTGGTTAGGTCGAGCGCGTTGGCTGAACCAGCCGGTTCGGTGCCTAGCAGGTTGCTGACTTTGCGCTCATAGGCGGGGATGATGCCCTTGAGCACGGCCCCGCGAGCGCGGGGCCCCCGCGAAATCAGGACTTGTTCATAAATGGCGGGAGCAGCCGCCAGCACGTGGGGTTGTCGCAACAAGCGATCCATGAGCGGCTGCCAGTCCTCGATCCCATCGCTTTGAACGCGAAGCAGGTTGATATGAGAACTGGCACCGACGAGACGATCCTGGAGATCCTCACGAAAGCCGTTATTGATGGCGAGCGCGATCACCAGGGATGCCACGCCCGCCGCAACACCCGCGATCGAGATGGCGGTAATCACACCGATCACGGCTTGCCGGCGCTTAGCCCGAAGATAGCGGGAGGCGACGAAAAGTTCAAAGCGCATGCCGAGCGCAGTTGGTCCTCGGTCGGGTCAGCACGCCGCTCGCGCTGCTCCTGACCCTCGAGGGATAACAACCGTCGCTCTCATCATATCTCTTCCGCTTGGCGTATGCTGCGTAGAAACTACGAACCTCGGACGCCTGATCTCTCTCGCGGAAGGTTATTTCGAGCCCGGCACCGACACCGATGTCACTTCGTCAGCTTCGGCCAGAGCGCGGGCACCCGCTCCCGGTAGGCAACGTACTCGGCCCCGAATCTTCCCTCGAGTTCTCGGTCTTCCATAGAAATCATGATCCAGCCTGTGATCACGGCGAACCCGGTCAGCCCGTAGCAGACTGCAAGTCCAGCTGCGACGCTCCAGCCCAACATTTCGCACAGGTGCGCCAGGTAAATCGGATGACGGATGCGAGCGCGAATTCCGCTGGTCACCAGACGTTGCTGGCTGTGTCCGGAGAGGACCTCGGGAAATCCGCCGAGCTGCTTCGCGCTAAACATCTTGCCCGCCTCCGCGTACAGCCGCAATCCGATCGAAAACAGCAGAATCGCCGGTGCCCAGGACCAGGGAGTCCAATACAATCCCCGATACCGCCAGGGAGCCGTAACCGCCGCGACCATCGTCGCCATGAGAGCCCAGGCAGGCAGCAGCACCCAATAGGGGGAGCGTTTCCACGCTCGCCAGAACTCTACCCGGGAATGGATCAGGATCCAGAACGAGGGAATGGTCGAGTAAGCGACACAGACCAGCCAGGCGAGCAGCTTCAGCGATCGAACCATTTGCGGAAACATTGTAGAGTTAACTCACCATGGCCGTATCCGCCAACTCCGGCCGCATCGCCTTTTCCTACCCCAATTTCACGGCGTATGTATGCGCCCGCTTCTTCGTGGTAGTCGCTCTCGAAATGCAATCTGTGGCCGTGGGATGGCAAGTTTATGAAATCACAAGACGTCCTTTAGATTTGGGACTGGTTGGGTTGGCCCAGTTTGTGCCTGGAATCCTCTTCTTCCTGCCCGCAGGCCATGCCGCCGACCGCTTCGACCGCCGCCTGGTGCTGACTCTCTCCTACGCCGGCTATGTCCTTTGTTCCGGGCTGCTCCTGTCGATCGCTCTGTCTCGCGCCCATTCTGTCAACCCTATTTACCTGGTGGTGTCTCTGTTGGGCCTGCTGCGCGCCTTCAGCTTCCCGGCCAGCCGTGCCTTGCTTCCGCAGCTGGTTGCGGCCGAGCATTTCTCGAATGCCGTCGCCTGGCACTCCAGCATTTTTCAGGCGGCAACCATTCTGGGCCCAACCGTTGGCGGCGTGGTCTATGCGCTTTTCCATGGCGCCGCCCCGGTTTACGCAATCGCCGGGCTGATTTCGCTCGGCGCGATCGTTTCTATGCTGCGAATTCGAGTACGAGAGAAGGCGCGCCCGCAGGAGCCCCTGAGTCTAGGGACGGTTCTAGCTGGCTTCCACTACATCTGGGAACATAAGTTGCTTCTCGGTTCCCTAACCCTCGACCTTTTTGCCGTTCTGCTTGGCGGAGCCGTAGCCTTGCTTCCTATCTACGCCCACGAGATCCTCCACACCGGCCCGTGGGGCCTCGGGCTGCTGCGCAGCGCACCCGGAGTAGGCGCGGCAGTAATGGCCGTATTGATTGCCCATCGTCCTTTGAAGAGTCGGGCAGGACCTACGATGCTCTGGTGCGTGGCCGGTTTCGGGGTCTTCACCGTCATCTTCGGCCTCTCCCGAAACCTGATCTTGTCCCTGATCTCGCTGCTCCTGGTCGGAGCTAGCGATATGGTCAGCGTGGTGATTCGCGCAATTCTGATCCAGCTCGGCACGCCCGATGAAATGCGGGGACGGATTAATGCCGTCGATATGCTGTTCATTGGTGCCTCGAATCAATTGGGGGAGTTCGAGTCCGGGCTGACGGCCCACTGGTTCGGAACCGTACCTGCGGTTGTATTGGGTGGAGCGGGGACGCTCGTCATCATCGCCCTCTGGGCCTGGATGTTTCCCGAACTGCGACAGCCCAACCCCGAAGGTACAGCTGAACTGGAGCCAATCAAGGGTTGAAGCACCCGGCGAAAAGATTCCCGGCTGGCCAACCCGGAGCGAGCCCGCGTCTGGTTCTCCGTGGCTGGTTACTTGCCTCGAATTACGGTCTTCGCCGAGCTCGCGTTGTCGTAGCGGTCGTAGACCCGCACGATGACGACGTGTTCATCCTGGCCGCCGGCGCCGCGGTTCGGCATCGGCGCACCGGTGGGATTGTGGTCCACCGGAAGCGCCGCGCGAAAATCGTAGCTCTCGGTCTTCGAATCGGATATTTCTCCGACCGGTTCCACAAATTGCCAGTCGCTGGCATCAATCGAGTATTCGGCGCGTTTGATGACTGAAAAGCCGTCCACTGCATGGAACCTCACACGAAGTTGCCCTCCCTCGAAGGCAGCCGCCAGGTTTTCGATCCGGGGAGGAGTCGTATCGATCTCGAAGCGCTCACTCTCTTTTTCCGCCGTGAGCGCCTGACCGGGAGAATGCGACGGAGCATCGGAAGCTACGACTTTTACCGTGTATCCCCCGTCGGGAAGCAGAGAGGCATCGAAGGAATAGAACTTATCGACCAGGTTGTCTTTGAGCAGCAGCCATCGCGTCTCGCCATCGCCGCGGTAGTAAACCGAGTACACCATCTGGTCATCATTATCGTCGTGTACGCTCCATTTCACCCCGACCGAATCCCGGTCGTGCACGCCCGCCGCGGGGCTATCAAAGTGTGGCTGGGCGATTTCCGAGCCAGGCACCTTGGGCAGGGATTGATAGCGCGTTCCAACTTGCACGGTAACCTCGTCAAACTCCGGCGGCACATTCTTGGGCAAGTAATTGAGCCGCACACTGTCAAGCCGCGGCGCCGGATCGCCCGAGTACATCACGGCCTTCCACTGAATAAAGCGGGCCGGGGGTGCGTTGACGAGCCCGTCCTTCTCGAAATCGATCGGTTTCCACGCGCTCCAGTTGCGATCTGGGTTATCCACATTGCCGCTCCGCGCAAACAGTTGCACCTTGCCGGCCCCGCGGAATTCGACTCGCCCCCAGCGCGAAAAAATATGCGCATCGAACACGTCACTGGTGTAAGTGCCTTCGGCGGCGAAATTGGCACTCACTAGAAAGACCTTGCCCAAATTGCTGGTAGCGACGTACAACCCGCCTTGAGGAGCCGGAGTGAAAGCCGTGATCTGGCTGGCCGCAGCCGTGAGCAGATCTCGGAACTCACCCGTGGTACCGACTGCGAAGATTTGCCCGTGATTCCCGGTGCCTGCCAGCAATCGGCCGCGCCCATCAAAGGCCAGGGCGTAAACCAGGTCTTCCCGTGAGCTCCAAATGCGCGCCGGCGAGCCGTCCGGAGAGATGCGATAGATCTCCGAGCCGCCGGTCGCGGCGACCGCGGAAGGATTACCGAGTGGCACTGGCGGGCCCGAAGAAGCCCCCGGGCCGGATGGTGAAGTCTGAGGGCCGGATGGGGTGGAAGGTGGAGTCGCTATGGGCATCGAAAAAGTGGTTGGACTGGGCCCACCATGCTTTTCGCCTGCCCCCGAGACATAGATATTGCCGTCCGGCCCGATCGCCAGGGCGGTGATTTCTTTTTTCGGCGCGCTGTAGAGGACGAAGCCGTCGCCGCGGGGCGAGATCCGATACACCAGCCCACTTCCATCCGAGCCGGCTATCAGATTGCCTTGCCGATCAACGGCGAGCACGCGAATATGGGTTTCTTCACTCTTGAAAAACACTGAGTGTTGTCCCTGGGGAGTAATGCGGAGAATCTGTCCTTGATCTCCGGTTGCCGCGTACAGGTTTCCCGCCTCATCGATGGCAAGATCCCAAATGTACTTGCTCTCGGGATCGAAATACACCGAGGAACTCCATTCGGAATCCCCATCCGCAGAACTTCCTTCGCTGGTCTTGGTCGCCGCCGTTCCGCGCACGAGTTTGTATATCTTTCCGTCCGGATTGGTGGCCGCATAGATCACGCCCTTTGAGTCCACCACCAGAGCCTGGACTTGAAGTTCCTGGGGCGCAAAGATCACCTTGGACTTTCCTTCAGCAATCCGATAGATCCGTGCGGGAGACCCGGCTGCGGTGTAGACGGTGCCGTTGGGTTCCGCGGCAATCGACCAAATGTAAGTGGACGGAGTGGTGGCCAGAGGTGTAAATGCCGGGGCAAGCTCCAGACCGCCTTTGCTCAAGATGGCAACCCCCTGAGCTGTACCTTTCGCTAGGTCTTCAAAGCTGGACTGTTCCCAGCTGCGCGTACCCTGAGCAGCAGCCAACATCGAGAGTGTAATGAGACATGAAAGAATCGAGTATCTGGTAGCTAGGCGGATCGCCAAAGTTCGAACCTCACGAATAGATTTCGAAGGAAGATTTAGATTAGCATGGCGCGGACGAACCGCTCGCTCTAATGGTAACTAATCGGATGGGGCAGCTTTGGAGGAAGAGATAGCCTTCCAGATGATGTTTCCGAGACACGCGCGCTACGACCGGGCGATTCACAAGTGATCCAGCGGGCGACCTTGTACTCGAAAGCGCCGCCCGCAGATGTCAGTGAACACATCCTACGCGACGGCCTTTTTCTTTGGAGGCTTCGCCTGTCCCTGCACACCCGCCTTCGCCAGGAACCTCAGCAAAGCTTCGTTGACCTCCTCGGCGTGTGTCCAGGCGACGTTGTGCGGGCCGTCTTTGATGACAACCAATTCAGCGCCGTTGATTAGTTTGGCGGTGCGGCTGCCTGCAACCGAGAAGGGCACGATGCGATCCGAATCGCCGTGAATGACCAGCGTCGGAACGTCGATCTTCGCCACGTCTTTGCGGAAGTCTTCATACCAGGTGGGCACGCAGGCCAGGCTGGCCGTGGCGGAAGCGATGGCAGCAGTATTCCAGCTGGCCTGAATCGCCTGCTCGCTTACCCGCTTCCCGAGATTAACGTCACTGTTGTAGAAGTTCTTGAAAAACTCAGTGAAGAATGCATAACGGTCGGCAGTGATGGCCTTCTCGAGGCCCGCGAACACGCTGCCGTCGACGCCTTCGGGATTGTCGGCGGTTTTCAGCAGATACGGGGGAACGCCGCTGATGATGACCGCCTTGCTCACGCCCTTCGATCCATACCTCCCAATGTAGCGTGCGACCTCACCGCCGCCCATCGAGAAGCCGACGAGTGTAAAATCTTTGACCTTCAAATGGGTCAGCAGCTTGCGTAGATCCTCGGCAAACGTGTCGTAGTTATAGCCGCTTGTGGGCTGGCTGGACTTTCCGAATCCGCGGCGATCGTACGCAATCACACGATGACCCGCAGCCAGCAGGGCCGGGACCTGTTTTTCCCACGAGGCGCTGCTGAGGGGATATCCGTGAATCAGGATGACGGGGTGGCCCGCGCCGTGATCCTCGTAGTAGAGATGGATGGAAGTGGAGTTTTCTTTTCCAACATCGACGTAGGACATGGGTTGCCTCCTTATCTTTGGTGGAGAGGTTTGGTTGGTGAAGGTTGAAGCGAGCTGTCGGATAGATGCTACACCCAAGGGCAAGGATACACATCTTCATTGTAGACATAGGGGTTGTTCCAGCAGAAGAAGCCTTGAAGCTGCTCTCCGAATCGATTCGCAACCGGCGGACTAGTCCAAAGAGGTCAATGCGCGCTGGCATGTTATGTCAGCCGGGAGCGTCATTTTGAGGTGATGGGTTACGGAAGAATATTCACTGGCGTCGAGAGCATCCTAGAGGATACTGGTAGTGGCCATGACATCGTCCGCTCCTTTGGTGCTTTTAGCCACCACTCTCCCGATCCTGATTGCTGCGAGCGGGGATGCGCAAACCATCCAATCGCCTGAGGTCCATCGGGATGGAACCGTAACATTCCGTCTCCTGATGCCTCCGGCGCAGAAGGTAGAAGTCCATTTGGACGGCATCGCCGGCATGACCCCAATCACAATGACCAAGGAGGTCACCGGCGTATGGTCGGTTACGACTCAGCCTCTGACACCCGACATCTATGCTTACCAGTTTGCGGTGGACGGGCAGGAGATCGTCGATCCGAACGTACGCGCCTATGTCTCAAACTATTTTGAACAGGGCGGGTTGTTCACGGTTCCAGGATCACCCGCCGCCATCTGGGAACAGACGGATGTGCCGCATGGCGCAGTTTCAAGACACTTCTATTCCTCCAAGACTACCGGCGACCAGCGTGATTATTATGTCTACACGCCACCCGATTTCGACCCCAGATCCGGGAAACGATATCCAGTGCTCTACTTGCTGCACGGCTACAGCGACTATAGCGATGGGTGGATAACCATGGGCAGGGCAAACTTTATCCTCGACAACCTAATCGCGCAGGGGAAGGCAATGCCGATGATCGTGGTGATGCCATCGGGCTACAGCGTGCCGGCCTTGCTGGACCATGGAGAGGACGCGCCCAAGACGCCGCTCTGGCGTCTGAATCTCGAGCGCTTCCCGGAGATGTTGTTGGGGGAATTGGTGCCTCTCCTCGAAGGAACATATCCGGTGCGGACAGACCGCAATAGCCGCGCCATCGCAGGGCTTTCCATGGGCGGTGGAGAAACCGTCTATACGGGACTGAACCACATCGATCGGTTCGCTTGGATCGCGCCCATGAGCGCCGCCATACCCGCCGATCTTGAAAACTCGTTCCCGAAACTCAATGCGAACCAGGCGAGCAGGATCAAGCTGTTATGGATCGCCTGCGGGAAACAGGACTTTCTCTACGATGAGAACCGCAATTTTAGGGTATGGCTCTCATCGAAGGGCATTAAGTTCACGAGCGTCGAAACCGAGGGCGTGCACAACTGGCCGGTCTGGCGCCGCAATCTGGCCGATCTGCTGCCAGCTTTGTTTCGCTGATTTCCCGACTGTCGTTACGACACCATAGCGGAAATTGACCTTGGCCAAGCTGTTGTCCCAGGCTTTCAATAGGTTGAGGTCATCAGTTAGCGGCCATGTGCAGCACGACAATGGCGAGTAACGTCATCCGAGCAACCGATGGCATTGCCCGATCACCACGAACGGCGAGACGATGCCGTACGCTGCGCGGCGAGAAGCAGGAATTGTGCGACAGCGAGGGTACGCTTGACGTGCATGCGGCGCTGAACTTTGCAACGCCGACGCAGATGCGGCATCAGCTGATTGGGCGCCGCTTGGGGCTCCCGATGGGGCGGACTTGGCGTTCCATTCGTAGGAAGCCGACCCGTACATCGCTCCACCAGCTACTTGATATTGATCGTTAACACCTGGGCGCCGACCACGATGTAGTCGAGCGGTGGGGTCGC
>DASPVG010000133.1:0-3353 GCA_035622455.1 Terriglobales bacterium | reverse complement strand
TTGATGACTCTGGTGTCCTACGTGGGCCGTGTCTATTCCGAGATGGGCAAGTTTCTTTCCCGCCAGTTCCAGGACAATATCGACGCTTTCGAGCAGAAGGTGGAGCCCCGGTTAGGTGTCAGTCGCGACCGAGCCGCGCTCTCCATGTCCGTCCTAGGCCAACTGACTACGGCGGCGGTCGCAATGCTGGTGGGCTTCACCGTCTTTCGTGACCGCGCCTGGAGCATCTATGAAATCTTGCAGGCCACCTTAAGCTTGATCCTCATCGTGATCCTGTTTCATCGCTTTTTGCCGTTTCTTCTGTTTTCTCGCACCCAGGGCCTATGGCTGATGCGGTGGACTTTCCTGCTCCGGCTGCTGGTTTATCTGATCCTGCCAGTGACCTTGGTATTGGGTTTTCTGCAGTCGGTGGCTGCCCTAACCCGGGAACACGTCGAGCGGGAGCCGGAAACCCAGGCGGAGGCCGTGGATGCGTTGATTGAGGCCGGGCAGGAGGAAGGCATTCTTGATGGCAGCAATCGCGAGATGATCCAGTCCGTCGTCAAATTCGGGGAGAAGACAGTGCGTGAGGCTATGAAGCCTCGCCCCGAGATCGTAGCCGTGCCCACCAATACCACCATCGAGCAATTTGTGGAGCTTTTGCGCCACAAACCTTTCTCCCGCGTGCCGGTGTATGAAGAGACGATTCACAACATTAAGGGAATCGTCTACGCCCAAGACATACTACAAGTGCCCGACACTGAAGCCCACGCTCGTACCGTGGACACGATCATGCGGAAAGACGTGTATTTTGTTCCCGAGAGCAAACTCGGCAGCGACCTTCTGCGCGAAATGCAGAAAAACAACATTCGCATGGCGATTGTGGTCGATGAATATGGCGGCATTGCCGGCCTGGTAACCATCGAAGATCTGGTCGAGGAGATCGTCGGCGAGATCGGCGACGAACACGACAAAACCGATGTGGTTCGGGAGAGCGAGCACTCCTATGTTGTGCCCGGCAACATGGACGTGGATCGTCTCGCCGAGTTGTTTGGCATGCGACCCGAAGGCAAAGCATCGGCCACTGTGGCTGGGTTGGTCAGCGAGTTGGCCGGCCGAATTTTGCAAAAGGGAGAAGTAGTGGAAGAGGACGGGCTGCGTTTCGAGGTTTTGGAATCAACCAAACGTCGTGTCGAACGCCTGCGCATCACCGCCGTCGAACCGAGACAGATGCGGCTGATATAGTTGCAATAGGGTTCGGGGCTCGGCGGAGCGAGAGAAAACCGACCGGCCCCGGGCAGTATGTCGCACGATGGCCTTCCGCTCAGGATTCGTCTCGATTCTCGGCCGACCCAATGTAGGAAAATCCACCCTATTGAATGCTCTGGTAGGCCAGAAGCTCGCGATTGTAAGCCCCAAGCCTCAGACCACGCGGAATCGGATTCTCGGCATCCTCGAAGCTGCATCGCAAAAAAAACGACCCGCCGGACAGGTGATCCTGATCGACACTCCCGGCGTGCACAAACCGGACAGCTCGCTCGGCCGCGCGATGATGGCCGAAGTCCACCAAGCTCTGGCCGGCTGCGACCTGCTCCTGCTCATGGTGGACGGTAGCGCGAAGTTCGGCCGCGAAGATCAGTTTGCCCTCGATATGGCCAGGCATTCGGGCACGCCGGTTGTGCTGTTGTTGAACAAGATCGATCGGCTGCCCCAAAAAGATCGACTCCTCCCCATCATCGAGGACCTGCGTCAACGACACGACTTCCGGGCTATCATTCCCCTGTCGGCGCGCAAGCGCGAGGGCTTGGATCGCCTGCTCGAAGCCGTGCTCGAAAACTTGCCGGAGGGACCTCGCTTTTTCCCCGAAGATCAGGTCACCGATCAGCCGGTGCGTTTTATGGTGGCAGAAATCATTCGCCAGCAGGTCATGCTGGCCACCAGCGAAGAAGTACCGTACGCCACCTCCGTCGTGATCGACGAGTTCGCGGAAGGCGAGAAGCTCACCCGGGTGGCGGCGACCATCCATTGCGAGCGCGAAGGGCAGAAGCGGATTGTCGTAGGCCGCCGGGGACAGATGCTCAAGAGAATCGGCACCGCGGCCCGCTCCGAGATCGAGCAACTGGTGGGAACGCGGGTTTACCTCGATCTGTTCGTAAAAGTCAGCCCTCGCTGGCGTGACTCCTCGGCATTCCTCGAGGAATTAGACTGGAGACGGCGGTTTGCCGAGGGCCATCATTAGTTCTGGATCGAAGCCTCTTCTACTCCTTGGCTGCAATCCCCAGGCTTCTCATCTTGCGGTAAAGATGACTGCGTTCGAGTCCCAGCACCTCCGCCGTGCGGCTAACATTTCCGTAATTCTCATCCAGCTTTTTGAGAATGTAGTCGCGTTCATAGGCCGCGCGGGCCTGGTGCAAAGTGGAGTCGCTGCCCACGGAGCGGCGTCCGCCGTCCCGTTGAATGAGCGGAGGGAGATGCTTGCGCTCGATGCGGACGGCTGTGGGGTTCATGATCACAATCCTCTCCATCACATTGCGCAATTCGCGCACATTCCCCGGCCAGGAATAGCGCGTCAAAACCTCAATCGCGTCGTCGCTGATTTCCCGCGAGCGCCGACCATAGCTGGCGGCGAACTCCTTGAGGAAATGGCGCACCAGTAGCGGTATGTCTTCTTTGCGCTCGCGCAGGGGAGGCACGGAGAACGGAATCACGTTCAAGCGGTAAAACAGGTCTTCCCGGAAGTTCCCCTTCGAGATCTCCTCGTCCAGATCCTTGTTGGTAGAGGCAATTACCCGGGCATCGACGGTGATGGCTTCGTCGCTGCCGACCGGGACAAACCGCTGATCCTCCAAGGTGCGCAACACTTTGGATTGTGTTTTCAGGCTCATGTCGCCAATCTCATCGAGAAACATCGTGCCCCCGTGCGCTTTTTGAAAGGTCCCCTCTTTATCGGCCAGGGCGCCGGGAAAACAGCCCTTGCGATGTCCGAAGAGCTCGCTTTCAATCAGATCTTCGGGAATGGCCGCGCAATTGACCTCGACAAACATTTCGTCCTTGCGCTGACTGTTGAGATGAATGGCGCGCGCCACCAATTCCTTGCCCGTGCCGGACTCTCCGTAGATCAGCACCCTTCCGTTGGTCGGCGCCATGATCTGGATCTGCTGACGCAAGGCCTTCATCGGAACGCTCTCGCCCACGATGACGGTTTTCGGAATCAGTTGCTTCTTGAGTTCGCGGTTCTCTTCCCGCAACCGCTTGGCCTCGAGCGCGTTCTTAATTACGATTAGGGTTTTCTCGATGGAGAGGGGCTTTTCGAGGAAATCGTAAGCCCCCAGCTTGGTAGCCCGGACGGCAGTCTCAATCGTGCCGTGTCCGGA
>DASPVG010000132.1:0-21902 GCA_035622455.1 Terriglobales bacterium | reverse complement strand
ATTGGGACTTGACGCAGGAGGTGGCACATGAGTCGCGCGATAGTGCTCATCTTGTTCTGCTCTAATGAAATCTGCCATCAAGCATCGACACCCTAGGACCAAATCCACAGTCGAGATGACGGGGGACCTTCGCCCTTTCTTTGGTGCCGGTCTGGTGTCAATGCCCCTGAAAACCGGTTGATTTCCGCGTATTTCGACAGTTGGGCACCTGCCAGACGACCCTGCTGAGGGTCCGAGCCGTTTTGCCGGTTTGCGGCCCATCCTTCATTTGGTTGAGGTAACTTCCTCGACCGCAACCGGAGCCGGCCAGACCGCGCTAACAAACGCCGCGGCGTAAGCCATGCCAATGATCGAGAAGCCGGCAACGAGATTGAATTGAGCCACGCCGGCAACCAGAATCGCCAGAACGATCTGCAGTGCCGTACCCATAAAGTAAAACGTATTCTGCACGCGTCCCATAAAGTGCGGCGGTACCTGCTGCATGAGGCTGGTGTTCATGGCAACACCGCTAATGCCACGCGCCGACCCCATCACCGCATAGACACAAACGGCAACGGCGAGGGCGGGAGCCAGGGGCGCGACGGTCATGCAGATTGCCAACAGACCCATCGACACGGCGATCGAACGGCGAGCGCCAAACCTGGCGATCGACCAGGGTGCGTAAAGGGCGCTGCAAAATGCCCCCAAGCCCCAGCCAGCGTTGAGCCAGCCGTACCCGACGGCGCCGGCATGAAAAACCTTCTCGCTCAACGGCGGCGTGACCACCACTCCCGTCATCATTGCGCCCAGGAACACCGCCCAGGAGAGCCCCAGCAGCAGCAAGCTGCGGTTGCCCCGCAGGAAATGCATGGCATCGCGCATCTCACGCAAGAAGCGCCCGAACGCAGTCTCGGCCGCCAATAGATCAGACTGCAGTTCAGCCGGGCGCGGCACGACGTGGCGGCCGCTGCGCACGGAGAGGTAGCAGAGAAGCGAGACCAGATAGGTCGAGAAATCGATGAGCAGCACCCCACCCAAGCCGATCCGGTTATACACAAAGCCGACGATCGACCCGGCAATGAGCCACCCCCCCTGGATTCCAGCCAGCAGAAAGGTGTTAGCGTGGACAAATTCTTCCCCGGGTGTCAGTTCCTGAATTAAGGCGGTGATGGTTGGCCAGAACATCCAAAAACCGGCGGCCACCAGAGTGTTCATTCCATAAAGTTCCCAGACCTTCACCCGGTGGGTAAAGCTAAGAAGTGCAACTATGAGAATGATCAGTGCGCGGGCCGCATCGAGCATCATGACCAGGCGACGCCGATCCTCGCGATCAATAATGACGCCCGTGAAGGGCAGCATCAGCATGGCGGGAAGTGTTTGCAGAACGGCAAAGCTTCCCAGTGCGATTTCCGAGTGAGTGGCCTCGAGAATGTACCAGGCAACGGCAGCAGAATTCATGCCGCTGCCGAGCATCGAGATCACATTGGCGCCGAAAACCAGTCGCAGCGGCCGCTGCTGCAGAATGGAACGCATGAGCTACTTTAAACAATGTGGACAGCGTCGCCAACTCGCGATCGCGGATAACAGCGGGGAGCAGGGTTCAGGCGGCAGTTCGGCCGTCCCCAGAGACCAAAGGGGAACCACCCATGAACCTGGGGAGTTCGACTTCGGAAAGCAGGAACACGAGCAGGATCAGTAATTCGGGCTCAATCGGATGTCGATACCGGGCCCCGGGATATACAAAGTAATAAATGGTTGGGTACACCGCGACCAACCAGAAGAATAACCAGGCTCCCGGCTTCTTTTTCCGCAGAGCGCGGCCCAGTCCCCAGATGGCGAGGACAGAAGAGGCAAGAAACAGGGAGTTTCTGAAATCGACCGGAGCGGTGCTGTTGGTGGCTTTCACCGTGTTATCCCAGTAATAGAAAGATCTCTTCAGCGAGATCAGGAAAAAGCGCCCAGGGTGTTCGTGGATCCAGGTAAACGCCAGCCTGTGGCATCGCGCTTCGTACGCCTGCTCCCCGAGCCGGCTGTAGCTTTCGAGCTCCAATCTATTTAAGTTGGGTTGCAGGTAGGCCATCAGCCTGCCATCCGCGTAGAGACCATTCCCCAAGCGAAGCTCATAACCAAAGTCATCGCGGATAAACACGAACTTGCCGAAGGTGCGGTAATTCCGTATCAGCCACGGGGAAACCAGCAGAAAGAAAAGCAGCGAGGCCAGGGCCACTCCGCCGAACGAGGGTAAGCCGCGTCGACGGCGCCTGTGCCAGGCCCACAGCCCGGAGAAAGGTAGGAAGGACAGGATCGACGCATTCGACAAACTGGCTACCCCCCACAGCAGGCCGAAAGTCGCCCATCCCTTTGAACCCGGCCAGTCTTCCAGTTCGAGGGCAACCAGGAAAATCAGGCTCAACAGCAGGGGCGTCAAACTCGCGTCCCATATCCAATGGAGCGACCAGTACATGGCATACGGCAGTACGGCCCAAGTCCAGGCTGACCATAGCGCAACCCGCTGGCCCATGGTTTTTCGAGCAATCAGAAATATGGGGATGGAGGTCAAAGCTGTAAATACACTGTTGAGGGAAAGCAAGACCCATGCCGAGGCATCGGAGTAAATGCCAAAGACCTTGAATACTCCGCCGATGATATACGGGTACAGAGGCGGCTCCCACGCCGTCGGGCCGGTCGAGCCGCCGTAGGGATTGCCGAACCCGTGGCCCAAAGCGATCGACTCTGCGATACGGCCCATCTCCCATCCGTAACCGAAGTGATTATCGTCGGTTCGGAAGCGGTAGAGATGGAACACCCCAAGGACGAGGATGTGCAGGGCGAAGGAGGTTGCCACCATCGAAACGAGGTGGGTGCGCACCGGATGGACTGTGGGTATCGATCGGGAGCGCTTCGCCAATACGGGAGTGTTGCTCAACGGGGTGGCAGACGAGAGAAGGCTATGGCGAAAGGAGAAGTCTCGTCGTGCTCGGACGAGTAGCGCAACTGTCGCCGGCGCGCGAAACGCAGCCGCAGCAGAGTCCAGATCGCCATCCAGCCGTCACGATGGCGCAGTTTCTTGCCCTCCTCCCGGCTTCGCGGCCGATAAGAAATGGGGACCTCCCAGATCTTTTCTCCTAAACGGCAGAGCTTCGCGGTCACTTCCGGACAGAACTCAAAACGCGTGCACTCGAGAGGAATATTTTTGAGCACAGAACGGCGAAACACTTTGTAGCAGGTGGCCTCGTCGTGAATACCGGCCCGATATAGCAGATTGACCATCATGGTCAGAAACTTGGCCCCCCAGTAGAAACGGAGCCCTCGCTCCGGGCGATCGGGACGCACGCCGTAGACCACGTTGGCATGGCCTCGCTCGAGAGGCTCCAGCAGTCGAAGATAGTCCTGGGGATCGTATTCGAGATCAGAGTCCTGGATGAGAACGTACTTGCCGCGTGCGTAGCGAAGTGCGGTACGGATTGCAGCACCCTTGCCGCAGTTCTTCTCATGGAAAAGAATCGTGATTCCGTCGGTTGGAGGCAAAGCGAGTAGTTTTTCGCGCGTTCCGTCAGTCGAACCGTCATCGACGACTATGATCTCCTTTCGAACCGGAGCAGCGCTGATGGCGTCAAGCAGCTCGTTGAGGTGAAGCGCTTCGTTATAGACCGGTACGATAACCGACAGGTCTGGGTTCGACGAGGCAGTCTGGCCGCGGTTGCCCTCGGCCTGTTTTACTTTGGCCTGGCCATGTTCAGGCATCGATGTTGCCGCAAAACTCACGTTATGAAAGGAATAAACCTGATTTTATCATGCGATTTCAGATCGGCAGGCCCGGAACGACAGCTCGAGGTCGGTTCGGTGGAAAGGCTGCAGCCGGCAGGTAGCCGTCGAACAACACAGGCGAAGGCCGAGAACCCCTTGCGGCTGTCCTCGTTCGCCCTGCGACCACTCTTGCGTTGCCGACTCTCGGATAATCGACGCTTGCAACCAGGTTGATTCGGAGCTAGGATTCGGCGGAACTGTGGAGGCAGCTATGCAACGCGCATATTGGTTCTCCCTGGCAGGCCTGTTTTTTGGCTTGGTTTCCTCGTCTGCTCCGGCACAAATCGACAGGATCGTGATTGCCGCCGGAACCCCTGAGGATCAAGCCTTGAGCGCAATCTCCAATGAGCAGGATCCGCAGAAGAAAATAGCCATGTACGACGATTTCCTCGAGAAGTTTTCCTCCAACCCGGCAGCGGTCGCCTACGGAAACTGGCAGCTGGCGCAAACCTATCAAGCGGCCGGAGATCTCGGGAAAGCTCTTGCCTATGGCGATAAGGCGCTGGCTGCATCTCCCCGCAATATGGATATCCTGGTTTCACAAACCAGCATCGCGCAGCAAATGAAGGACAATGCCCGAGTAATGGGCTATGCGACCAAGGGTGGCGAGATCTATAACACCATCGATAAGCAAGCGAAACCTGCAGAGATGGACGATCAGGATTTCGCAAATCACCTACAGGACGAAAAGAACTCAGCCAAGGGCTCCTATGAGTTTCTGGAAGCGGCCGCCTTCAATGCGATTGCCGATGAGCACGATGCCAAGAAACGAATGGACTACATTGAACGCTTCACGCCAGCCTTTCCAGATTCCCGGTTTCAGGAACCGGTCGCATCCTATGCCATGGTGGCCTTAGCGGAACTAAAGGACACGTCCCGACTCATGGCTTATGGTGAGAAAACCTTAGCTGCCAATCCCAACAGTTTGCCCACGTTACTGCTCATGGCAAATGCCTATGTCGACGACCCCAAACCGGGGAGTGTGAATGAAGCGATCCACTACGCGCAGAAGGCAATCGCGGTGGCAAAGGCGGACGCCCCAGATGCGGATAACAAGCGCAAGATGTCCGCCGGAGTGGCCCACTCCACCCTGGGCTATGCGCTCATGAAACAAAACAAAACAGCCTCTGCCGTTAGCGAGTTGAGGACGGCATCGACGCTGCTCAAAGGGCTGGATGATCAGTCCTATGCGGTTGCCATGTACCGCCTGGGCTTTGCCTATGCCAAGCTGAACAAGACGACGGAGGCGCGGGAAGTGTTGAGCGAGGTCGTAAAGATGCCGGGTCCGGTGCAGCAACCGGCGCAGGATTTGCTGGCCAAGGTCAATGCCGCCCGGGCGAAGGAGAAATGACCCCGGGATTCCCCTGGGCTTTACCGCACCGCAGGCGAAATCCGGAAACCGGCTAGCGATCGCTCGCGGGTTATCGTTTTGGCCCCACCAGGTCGGCAGAAAGCATATTGGCCTTGCTCGCCAAATTGTAGGCGCGTTCTACATCTCCCTTGCTGGCAGCCACTTTGGCCTGATCCACAAAACTCTTGATCTGTTTCACCGTATCTTGCTGGCTGGCGTTCAGCTGGCGCGGGGCAATCTGTTTCAAGTTCGCGTCGGTCGAGGACAAGAGCTGGTTCGTGTTCTCTAATTTCTGGGAAGCCTGTTGATCACTCATCCCGGGGGAGATGGCAACTTTTGCGTCACTTGTCCCACCGTTGCGCACAACCGTCTTGGTCGGCTCCCCGGGGGCGGACTTGTCCGGCCCGGCTGGAGCCTGTCGTTTAGGCTTGTGGGAAACTCCAGAGGTGCAGTTGGCGGACTTGGCCGAAGCGGAGGGGGCAGACGTGGGGCAAGGTTTTGAGTCGGTGGATTGCTCGGGGGAAGAACCCGTCTTCGGCGTCGCTTGAGATTGTGCGGATTGTTGGGGCAAACCTGGGTTGGGCTGCGCCGAGGGAGCGGCAAGCAGAAGAACCAGGATGCGAATGCTGAAGGCCAGAAACATGGTGGCTGATACGAGGGGGCAACTCCCTGGCTAAATTGTAGCGCTGGACCGGGTCATCCGGCACCTCCGCCACACTCTTTCTGCAAAAAAAGGAAGAATCAGCCTTAGAAGTTAAAGATGGGAAAAAAGAAGGAAAACTGGAAGATAGGAGGGAAATTGAGCCTTCTCCCTTGATACTGGAACGCAATCCTGCGCCCCCACAAAGAAGCTCTTCACGGAATGATACCGAGTGATTTATTCGAGCTAGCCTTGTTGCATGAGGCACAATGCTAACTCCTCTTCTTTCATTGTGCTGCGCGGCCGGCGGTCCCGCGCAGAAGTCCGGCGCTGCGAAGCCCGAGCGTGCTTCGCCAGCTTCCCGTCGTCCGTCGAATCGCGACTGGCAGCGCGGGAGTCGTGATCTGTATACTGGCGGGTTGTCGTCGGGGGACTCCCTGCATTTGCTGCGCATACTTCCCTTTTTGCTGCTTACGGCCGCTCTCATGGGGCAAACCTCCGCGAATGCCGGCAGTTCGACGTTCCTCGAACTGGCGGAACAATTTGTTCACGAATCCCTGGCGTTATCGCCTGCCAGTGCTTCCGAAGCCGGCTATCACAAGCACAAAGATCCCCGGACGGGACAGGTTATCGAACTCGATGCCGAGCTCGACGACGTCAGTCCGAATGGCATGGCCGCCCAGAGACGCTTTTATGAGGAGTGGCGCGGGCGCTTCCCGCAGACGTCACTCGGGGTGGAGGATGCCACGGACCTGCGGCTGATTCGAGACCAGATCGATCTCAACCTGCTCGAGTTCGATCGCATCGAGAACTACAAGCACAACCCCACGGTCTATGTCGAACTGCTAGGGGGCGCCTTGTTTCAACCGCTGACCGATGAATACGCACCCAAAGATGTGCGGCTGGGACACATTTTGTCCCGCATCTCCGAAATCCCCCGCTTCCTGAGCCAGGCAAAAGAAGAACTGGTTGATTCCGATCCTATCTTTATCAAGGTTGCCGTCGAGGAAAACAGTGGCAACGTGGACCTGATCGAAAACACCATCGCGAAGGAAATCCTGGCGGGCGAGGTAAAAACGCGTTTCGAGAAGGTGGCGCCGCCGGCAGTGAAAGCCTTGCAGGACTTCTCCGCATGGCTGGAGAGCGATCTGGCAAAGCGTGCTACGACCCGGACGTGGCGGCTCGGCAAGGAGCTATATGCGGAGAAATTCCGCCTGGTGATGGAGACGGCGGTCACTCCGGAGCAAGTGCTTGCCGATGCCGAACAGCAGCTGCACGACGTTCGCGCCCAGATGTTCGACCTCGCGCGGCCTTTGCACAGGGAGATGTATCCCGGTCACGACGATCACGCTGACCTAAGCGAGCGCGATCGGGAAAACAGGGTTATCGGCGAGGTACTCGAGAAGATCTCCGATCACCATCCCAAGCCCGCCGAATTGATGGACGTAGTGAAGAAGGACGTCGACACGGTCGCGCAGTTCGTCCGCGAAAAGAAGATCGTAACCCTGGGCACACTGGAGAACCTGAAGGTCATTCCGACGCCACCGTTCATGCGCGGCAGTTATTCCGTCGCGGGCTTCCATGCCGCACCCCCTCTTGATCCCGAGACCGAGGCGCAGTACTGGGTGACACCGATTCCACCGAGCATGCCGGAAGCCAAGGCGGAGTCGAAGCTGCGCGAGTACAACAACTGGGTGCTGCAGTGGCTGACGATCCACGAGGCCCTGCCGGGTCACTATGTACAGTTCGAACATGCCAACCGTGTGCAGCCCATCACGCGTCGACTCGTGCGGGCCTTGTATGGCAATGGTCCCTATGTCGAAGGCTGGGCCGAGTACGGAGCGCAGGTGATGATGTATCAGGGATTCGACGATGGCGATCCGCGCTATCGAATCTCCTATCTGAAAGTGTGGCTACGGGCAATCGCCAATGCCATTCTCGATGTCCGCATGCATACCATGAACATGACGGACCAAGAGGCACTCGAGCTCATGGAAAAGCAGACATTTCAAACGCAATCGGAGGCCGAAGGTAAGCTCCAGCGTGCCAAGTTGAGTTCGACGCAATTGCCCACCTACTTTGTCGGGAACCGGGACTGGTGGCGGCTGAGGAAAAAGTACGAGGCCGCGCTCGGGCCGAGCTTCAACCTGACGGAATTCCACGATCGGGCGCTCGACCAGGGTCCAGTCCCGCTCGAGGACCTAGAGAAGATTCTGCTGCCGGCAGGAGGGAACGGGTCGCAATAACCTGGTGGATCGCGCTGGCGCTGGTGCGCGATGGTCATTCTGATGCCCACTCACCCCGCGAACTAATCGCTTTCTTTGTTGGACGGCACCCGGATGTCCCATCCTCAGGTTGGTGTCAGCTCGCTGTCCTTGATAGCGAGACACCTCATTCGCGCTCTAGGCTCGCAAGCATCGAGCGGCGTCAACGGGCGGCTGACATCGCCCATTCAAAGAAGGTCGAGGAGGTTAGAACATGGCCAAATATGTGATTCAGACCAAGCGTGGGGCGCCGCCGCGCGGGGCTTATTCCCAGGGCTGGCGGGCCGGGGATTTCCTCTTCGTGACTGGAACCGGTCCGATCGACCCGGCGACCGGAGAGCTGGTGGGTGACAGTATTGAACAGCAGACGGAGCAGACCCTCGATAACATCTCTGCCATTCTCGCGGCGGACGGCGCTTCGCTAGGCGATGTGGTCAAGGTTAACGTTTACCTGAGCGACACCAGTCTGTTCGCGCGCTACAACACAGTTTATGGCCGACGTTTTTCGCGGCCGTATCCCGCGCGTACAACTGTCGGAAGCGATCTGGGTCACACTCCGGGCATGCTGATCGAAATCGATTGCATCGCTTACGGTGCAAAGAACCGACGCCGGGCAATGGGCGACTCCAAGAGGAGGGTAGGCCGCACCAGGGCGCGCCGTCGACGAGGATAGTCCCCCAGGGCGCGTCGGCCGGCGGGACCTGTCAGACTTTCTCGGCCGTCGCTTGAGGGGGAAGGGAAAGATTCTCGAGCGCGGCCGGCATCAACGGCGCTTCTCGCCCGCGGGCCGAAACCTTCTCCACCGACTCGATCTGGCCATCCCGCACCAGGAGCGCCCAATCGAAATTGTTCACCGTGGGGCAAATGTGGTGGGGCAGGAGATAAAGCGCTTCGCCGGTTTGCGCACTCGTCTCTCCTCCGCGCACTGCCATGGGGAGATGCTCTTCGCTCGGGGAACGCGGTAGCAGTTCCGGATGTCCGACGACCACGCACGTGGGCACTCCGGCATCGGCCGACACCGCCTTGTGTCCGGCGTCGCACGTGATGATGCCCTCGTGGGGCCGGCTCACCACGCGGCTCAATACCAACACGGCCGGGGCGTAGCCGTAGTCGCCGGGGAGCTGGGCCAGACTGGTGGCATCGCCATACACAATCGTTCCCGGCGAGACGCGGTGCATGAATCCTGCTCCGTGAAAGCCGTTGTACGCTAATGAACTGGGGAACGTCGGCGTCCCGGCGGTGATGACTTCGGGCACGCGCACCCCCTGTTGCTCGATATCGCGCACAAGCTGCAGCAAGCAATCATAGCCGGCATGTGCCGCTCGGGTTCGTTCGGGCTCTTCCAACTCGCCGTACTGGCCGTCATAATAGTGCAGCCCGCGGAACTCCAGCTCTGCTTCTGCGATCGCCCGCAGGACCCGAAACACTTGGTCCCGGTGTCCCTGTTCGATCCCCGTGCGATTCATGCCGGGATTAATATCCAGAAAAACGCCGACTTGGCTGCTTCGCCATTGCTCGACCTGTTCTTCATTTTCGGCCAAGACGGAAATGCGCACCTCCGGAAACTGGTCCGCGATTGCGCGCGCGCGGCGTGCGTTGGCGCCCATCACCGGATAGGCAAGAAGCACGTCCGCCGCTCCGCTCCGACACGCTACCAGCAGTTCGAGCGTGGTTGCGCACTTGAAATTCCGGACACCATGCTCAATCAGCGTGCGCATCGCGTAGCCGAGCTTCGCGGTCTTGACGTGCACGCGCCAGCGATCCGCTCCGCCGACAAGATCGAGGGTCCGTTCTATGTTGGCGCCAATGATTTCGGGATACACCACGAGTGCAGGGGTAAGCACCTCTTCGACGCCCCTCACGCGGTAACGGGTGTCCCAGGGAAACTCGCTCAGCATGAAGTTCCGCATGGCCATCACCGCTTCGATGATACCGCAGAAGGGGCGAACGCGACCGAATACTGCCGGGCGGATCCAGCAATCGACTTGGTTGACCTACCCCAGCGCGGATAGTAGGCTCTCAGAATTCTCGCTGCGAGGAGCGCCCACCTGGTTGACCATCGCGAGCGATCCGACTTGGTTCGTGGCCTAGGTCTATGGCCGACGACAGCCATCGTGATTGGCAACACGATTGGCACCGGGGTTTTTCTGGTCGCGAGCGACATGGCACGCGCCGTAGGCTCGGCTACGCTGGTCTTGACCGCATGGATCCTCGGTGGGATCGTCGTGCTGTTTGGTGCCTTTTGCTATGCCGAGCTGGGCGCGGCATTTCCCAGGGCTGGCGGCCCCTACGTCTACCTTAGCCGAGGACTCGGGCCTCTGTGGGGATTTCTCTTTGGCTGGATGAGTGCGTTTCTCGAACGTCCGGTGGGAATGGCCACGCTGGCGGCCGGGTTCGTGAGATTCTTAGCCTTCTTCTTCCCGATGGTGGCCACGCCATTGTTCAGGGGTCACTTCGGGCCCTACGAGTTCGCCTTCACCACCGCCCAACCGCTGGCGGCTTTGGTCGTGGTGGTGGTGACGGCGAGCAATTATTTCAGTGTGCGGACGGGTGGTGCGATCCAGGTTCTGCTGACCTCCCTGAAGATGGGAACGATCCTGATTATTGTCGTCGGAGGCGTACTATTCGCGACCAAGCCTGCCAGCGAAGTTGCGCCGCCGGTCGGCCCCTTGGGGCTCGGAACCATTGGCGCCTTATTGACGGCTCTCGTTCCTGCCATGTGGGCGTATAACGGCTTCAACGACCTGGGCGACCTGGGCGAAGAGATTCTGCACCCGCAAAAGAATATTCCCCGCGCCATTCTCCTGGGACTCCTTACCGTGGCCGTTTTGTACCTGGCGGTGAACGTGGTTTATTTCCAGGTCCTGCCGTTCGCTGCCGTGGCTCGGTCCCAGCACGTGGCGTCGGACGTGGTCGAATCGTTCGCCGGATCTCGCGGGGCCGCTTGGCTAACCGCAGCCATGGCTGTGTCGGCCCTTGGGGCCCTCCACACCGTCGTCCTAACCGGGGCTCGCATTCCCTACGCAATGGCTCGGGACGGCGTCTTCTTCCACTTTGCAGGGCGCATTCATCCCTCTTTCCGCACGCCTGGAGGCGCGCTGCTGTTCCTAGGCGCAGTCGCCGCTCTGCTGGCACTCAGCGGGTCCTACGAAGAGCTCTATTCGCTATTTGTGTTCGCCGTGTGGATCTTCTTCGCCTTAACGGCGGTTGCCCTCCTGCGTTTACGCCGCATGGAGCCAAGCCTGGTTCGGCCTTACCGCGCCTGGGGTTATCCCTGGACGCCGCTCATCTTCTTGACTGCCGCAGTCGCACTGACGGTCCACTTGTGGAGCGTCCGGCCGATGCGCTCCTCGGCGGGCCTGGCAGTGATCCTCGGGGGCATTCCATTCTTCTACCGCTGGCGTAAGCCGGCTCTTCGAGTCGCAGTCGTTGAACAGAAGTAGTAGGATATCCTCTGAATTCCGCGATTCCTCTTCCGGTTGCCGAATCCAGAGAAGGCTCTTGTCAAGAGAAACGCCCCACGGTTAGGGCTAGAATGGCGCGCCTGGATGGCACTTAACGCTGGCACCAAACTCGGCTCCTATGAAGTCCTTGCCCCGCTGGGGGCTGGCGGAATGGGTGAAGTGTACAGGGCTCGAGATACACGTCTCGAGCGCACGGTTGCGCTGAAGATTCTCCCGGCCGAGTTTTCCACCAACCACCAGCACTTGCTCCGATTCAGGGAAGAGGCGCGTTCGGCCTCTGCCCTCAACCACCCCAACATCATTACCATCCACGAACTCGGGCAGGAGGGTTCCACGCACTATATTGCGATGGAGTTGGTCGAAGGGGAGACGCTCCGTGCCCTGCTGCGCTCTGGCTCGCTTCCCATGCGAACGGCTCTAGGAATCGCGGTCCAGGTGGCGGAAGGTCTGACCAAGGCGCACGAAGCGGGCATCGCGCACCGGGACCTAAAACCTGAGAATCTGATGGTTTCGCACGATGGCTTCGTCAAAATCCTCGATTTTGGTTTGGCCAAGCCCGTGTCGCCCAAAACTGAGCAGTCCGATCAGTGCTCCACGTCGCTGACGCCGGCCGGAATCGTCGTGGGCACGGTTGGATACATGTCGCCCGAACAGGCAGGCGGCCAGCCGGTCGACTTCCGTGCAGATCAATTCTCGCTCGGCCTGGTCCTCTACGAGATGGTGACCGGTAAGCGCGCATTTCACAGAAGTACCGCCGTCGAAACCATGGTGGCGATCCTCCGGGAACAGCCCCGGGCAGTTGGTATCGAAAATCCCGACACCCCAGCTCCGCTTTGTTGGGCGATCGAGAGATGCCTGGCGAAAGATCCGGATAAGCGCTATGCCTCGACGCGTGACCTGGCGCGGGAGCTGGCCACCATACGCGACCGCCTCTCGGAGAAACCCGTCAAGCAGGCGGAAATCCGCCCGACGAATCTTCCTGTGCCACGTACCGGCTTTGTCGGACGAAAGAAGGAAATGGCTGCTGCCAAAGAACTGCTCTTGCGCCAGGATGCGCGCCTGGTTACCGTCACCGGACCCGGCGGGATTGGCAAGTCGCGTCTCGCGGTCGAAGTGGCGGGTAGCGTGGTCGACCAGTTTCCGGGTGGCATTCATTTTGTCTCCCTCGCTTCGATAAGCGATCCGGGCTTGGTCGCTTCCGTGATTGTTCAGACCTTGGGAATCCGGGAGGCTGCAGGTCTGTCGCCGCTCGCAATGGTCCAGGAGTATCTTCGGGATTCCCTGCGCACGTCCACGCTTCTCCTGTTGGACAGTTTCGAGCACCTGATGCAGGCGGCGCCGACCGTGGCCGAGCTCTTGGCCGCTGGGCCCAATCTCAAAATCATGGTCACGAGTCGCGCTGCGCTGCATGTCTATGGAGAACATGAACTTCCCCTGTCTCCCCTTGCGCTTCCCGATTCCCCGTCCCTGTCTGAAATCGAGGTTCTGTCGCAATGCCCTGCGGTTGCACTCTTCGTGCAGCGGGCGGTCGCCGTGAAACCCGATTTTGAACTGAGCCGCGAAAACGCAACCGCCATCAGCGAGATTTGTGTCCGGCTGGATGGTCTACCTCTGGCCATCGAGCTCGCCGCCGCCCGGGTCAAAGTTCTTTCGCCCACGTCGCTGCGGACACGCCTCAAGAGCCGGCTCCAGCTCTTGACGGGCGGTGCACGGGACCTGCCCGAGAGGCAGCAAACCCTGCGGGCGGCCATCGATTGGAGCTACGATCTGTTGAGTCCTGCCGAGCAGAAGCTCTTTCGACGACTGTCGGTGTTTGCGGGCGGATGCAATCTAGAAGGTGCGGAAGCCGTCTGCGACGCGAAAGGCGATCTCGATTTGGAACTGCTCGACGGCATGGCATCCATGGTGGACAATAGCCTGCTGCAACAAGTCGGACCCTCCCAGGGAGAATCGAGATTCGTTATGCTCGAGACGATTCGCGAGTACGCCGCTGAAAAATTGGCGGCGAGCGAAGACGAGGGCTTAACGAAGCGTGCCCATGCCGCCTACTGTCTGGTACTGGCAGAAGAGGCGCCTAGCGAACCGAGCAGTGCGGAGGATCTGGAATGGGCGGAACGTTTCGCCTTGGAGCGCGACAATCTTCGAGCGGCTCTGGATTGGCTGATAAAAACAGGGAATGCGGATTGGGGCCTTCGTCTGGGCGTAGCCTTGTTTCGCTTTTGGGACATGCGCGAGTATCTTGCCGAAGGCAGGGACTGGCTGGGCAAGCTCCTGAAGCTTTCCGGATCGGCAGCTCCTACCAACGCACGCACGCGGGCACTTTTCGCTGCCGGCACGCTCGCCGCCGAACAGGGAGACTACCCCTATGCGGAGACCTTGCACAGGGAGAGCCTGGAGATGGCACGGCGGTTGGGAGACCAGCGGGGCGCCGCCGTTTCTTTAAACGCCCTAGCGGTCAATGCGCAAGAGCAAGGTGAGTTGTCGAGTGCGCGCTCCTTGTTTGAAGAAAGCCTCTCGTTGTGGCGGGAATCACAGGATCAGAAGGCGATCGCCCGTTGCCTCAGCAACTTGGCCAATGTCGTCAAATCGCAGGGTGACTATGCCCGGGCGAGCTTGCTATACGCAGAATGCCTTTCCATCCTGCAAGCGCTGGGAGATCGTGCCGGCGTCGCCTGGTCGATGAATTCTCAGGGGGACGTGGCCCGCGATCAGGGCGATTTTGCCGTTGCGCAGAGTTTGTACGAACAGGGTCTGGCGATATTCCGAGAACTCAGCGACCTCTGGGGCATCGGCGCGACGCTCACCGACTTGGGGAACTTGGCCAGGGAACAGCGGGACTATCGGGCAGCGCAGTCTCTCTACCGCGACGGCATGAAGGCCTTTCAGGAACTGGACTATAAACGCGGAATTGCGCGTTTGCTCGAGTGTTTTGCGCGCTCCGCCGCCGCTCAACTGGACGCCGAGCGCGCGCTGCGGCTGGCCGGGGCCGCGGCCGCTCTTCGTCAAAATATTGGCGCCCCGCTCGCACCCGCAGAACAGGCGAAACTGGAGGCCGCTCTCGACCCTGTGCGGCAGGCATTGACCAACACGGCAAGCGCCGCGGCCTGGTTGGAAGGCTGGACTCTGCCGGTTGAGAAAGCGATCGAGGAAGTGTTGGCATCCGAGCCGGGTTCTCCTTCACAGTAGAGAACGCAAGCCAGACGATATGACACTCGAGGTGAGGGTATTCCGGACAGGCGGGGGAAAGCTCCGAGAGCGATCACTCGGCGCTAGCTGGATCGAGAAGTCGGCGCACGGCAGAGACGCGATTGGCGGGAAGGCCTGCGCGCCTCGCGTGTTCTTGGATGGTCGCCTCGTCCGGAGCAAGGTAGACGCAGTACACTTTGTCGCCGGTTACGTAGCTATGGAGCCACTGGATCCCAGGCATTCCTTTCAGTACGTTGACCGATTTTTGCGAAATCTCCCGCAATTGAGCGTCGGAAAGATTTCCGGCTCCTGGGACTTCACGTTCGATGACGTATTTAGGCATGAACACCTCCGATTTTCAGAGATGCTAGCACCCAGAGGAGCCGGCTTCAAGAGAGCCCGACCCAGGGAGAACCCGGCCAAGGTTGTGATCACAAGAAAAGCCGAGAAGTGAAAAAACGGGAATGAGGATTCCATGGATCTTCGAACGCTCCAGAAGCCGCTAAAAGAAAAATACCGCAATGCGCCGGACACCTCGCAAATTACCCTCCGGGCGAAGGGCGGGCAGACCGATGTGCCCGTGACATGTTCGGTCGATCTCGGACGTGCCGTCTACCAGGCCGAGGCCCACCAGGGCGTCGGCGGTGCCGGCACCGGTGCCTGTTCCGGCGATCTCCTGCTTGGAGCTCTGGCAGCTTGTGCGCAGATCACTTGCCAGATGGTCGCTGCGGCGATGGGGATACCTACCGAGCGCATCGAGGTCACGGCGGAAGGAAACTTGGATCTTCGCGGCACCCTGGGCATAGCAAAAGATGTGGCTGTCGGCTTTCAGAACATTCACCTTACCTTTGATATTGCGGCGCCGAAGGCCAGCCCGGAACAGATGCGCAGCTTGCAGGAGAAAACAGAGCAATATTGCGTGGTAATGCAGACCTTGCAGCGGCCACCCAGGCTCGAAACCGACTGGGTCGGTCACCATTGACCTCTTGCAGATCGATCAATTTGCGGAAAGGGGCAGTGGCTTCAAGCGTGAGCTGCGCCATCCGACTGGATTTTGTCAATCTCTCGGTAGTTGTCAGCGATGAAGAACCAGGCGGCGGTTCTTGAAGTCGATCGCCACAGAAGTAAAATCGTTCAGCACATCCTCTCCAAGAATCCCGTCGACCCGCTGCTTCATGCTCTTCGAGATTTCTCGAAACTCACTCATCGCCAGAACCTTTCGATTCGTCCACTTGATCGTTCCGAGATCGATCGTTGCAGCGGTCCATCCCGCAATCCCAATCAAGCCCGATCCTTTCACCGGAGTACTTGCGCGCCCTAAGAACAGGGGATTCACCCCAAGAAGGTCCGCGCTGAGAATGGTGTGACTCGACCCGGTATCGACCAGAAGGACGGCAGGTTCACCGTTCACCTTGACACGGATCAGAATGGAACCGAACTGGCGATTCAATTCGAACGGGACTTCGACGATCGAGGAACCTTCACCGAGAACACTCTGCGTCCGGCCGACGGTCGTGACGGTCAGGCAGGCCAGCACGAAGATTACGGTTCGATTCATAGGCCGAATGACCCTGGGGATGCCGTTACGAACCAGGCCATGTGGGGGGGTACAACCCTGGTTGTTGCCAATACCTCACCAGCAAAACCGTGTTCTACGGTGAGACAAATGTAGTGCGATCAACCTAACTTGTCAAGAAGTTTTTAGAGGTTATAATTAGAAACAGAAAGTAGCGAATGTCACAAGGCTCGGCAGCGAAGTCGCCCTTTGAGTTCCTCGCAGGAAATCCCGGCTTGGACTTCGCCAACACCGTGAATAGCCGTAGCGCGGCACATCCTGAGGAGTTGCTCACCGACTATTGCCGCCTGTTGCAGTGGGGAGAAGAGGCAGGGGTCATTACGAAGAAGACCGCAGAGCGCCTAAGCGCCGCCGGGCAGGTGGCGCCTGGCCGGGCGCAGGCAAGCCTGCGCAATGCCATTGTGCTGCGCGACGCCATCTATGATGTTTTCTCGGCCGCGGCGCAGCGACAGAGTGCTCCCGGTGCGCAACTGGCTGTCCTCAACCAAGCGATCTGCGATGCCTCGAAGCACCGTCAGATTGTGTACGACCACCAGCAGTTTACCTGGGAGTGGATTTGTCCGGATGGCAGCTTCGACTCTGTTCTCTGGCCAGTGGCTCGTGCCGCCGTGGACCTGCTCACGTCAGAAGAGTTGACCTACGTGCGGCTATGTGCCGCAGACACTTGTCGGTGGTTGTTTCTGGATACCACCAAGAACCACCGCCGGCGCTGGTGTGAAATGAAGACTTGCGGTAACCGCTCCAAAGCCAAACGATATTACCGACGTCAAAGGGCGGATTAGGGTAACCATCGGCACAACTCGCCGCCCTCGGATTCCAGATTCACGGGGCCAAGCCGGCCTCCAGCCGGATTGAGGTTGACGAGTCGTCATGGCCCCGCGAAACTCGGACAGGGCGGTCCCGGGATTTGATCGCTCACTGGGACACTTGTCAGTATTGATCGGACATGAAATCGGCCTGATTTTCCGGCTTGCCTGTGGACAATCGCGTAAAGCAAGCTACTCATGCCATCCCAAGCGTCCCCAGCCAGCTCTCCACCAACTGAGGCCATGCGGTGATCGGGAACTTCGTAGGTCGCAGGCCAAACGCATGACCGCCTTGTGCATACAAATGCATCTCCACGGGGACCCCAGCCTTTTTCAATGCAGCATAGTAGACGAGCGAGTTCTCTACGGCGTCCACCGGGTCATCCTCCGCCTGCAGCAAGAACGTAGGCGGTGTCTGGCGGGTGACATGGATTTCCCGGCTCGACCGAAGATTTCGAGCGGCAAGCGACAGATGCCCCGGATAAATGACGACCGCAAAATCCGGGCGGCAGCTCTCCTGGTCGGCGGCATCGACGGCAGGGTACAGGCGCTGCTTGAAATGCGTGCTGATCGCCGCCGACAGATGTCCGCCCGCCGAAAACCCAAGCACTCCGATCTTGTGCGGATCGATATGCCATTCCTTGGCATGGAAGCGCACCAGCCCCACTGTTCGCTGGGCATCTTCGAGTGCCATCGGTGATTGCGGATACGGCCCTGATCTCGGAGACAATCCTTCACCGGGTACGCGGTACTTCAACAGCACACACGTTATCCCCCTCGACGTCAGCCAGTCGCAGACTTCTGTGCCCTCGAGATCGATAGCCAGAATCCAATATCCTCCGCCGGGAAACACGACGACGGCAGTGCCCGTATTCCTTCCCTTGGGAAAGTAAACCGTCATCGTAGGTCGCGAGACTTTGCCCACCGCAACCCACGGGCTGCCAGCAACCAGCGACTCTTTTTCCGTCGCAGCGACCTCAGGCCCCGCGATTGGCCCCGCGTCCGGTACGGCTCCCGGCCAAATCGGCACTTGTGTATGTCCCGACGACGGCTGCCAGGCGGGCGTCTGCGCGCTCAGACCGCCGAACCCAAGCACAACACAGAGAGCAACGATCAGAGTCTTCCTCTTCATCTCCATCCCACACCTCATCGATCACCAGTCGCTGCCTGGCTCAGCCGAGTGTAGGGCTGTCGAAGAGGGATGCGACCTCCGGTTGCAGCGGGAATCGACTCGGTTAACACAGGGAGGGGGACACCAGGGAGAGGGGATGAATATTAAGTCCGGTGGAATGCGAGATTCGGCTACGGGGCATCAATCCGGATCGGCTTCAGAACGGAAAGATTGTTGAGCACTGGGGGCGTTTCAATCAGATTGTCCGGTAAGTTCTGGCGAAGCGTCTCAAATGGAAAAGCGAGGATCGCCTTCAACAATCTGCTGCTCGAGTTTTGGCGTTTCACCTTCGCGCCAAAGTTTGGTCCTATATACGACACGGTAGAGGAGCGGTCCTCCGTCCTCACGCTGGCTGCGCTCCAGGGGGCGCGGTATGCAAACAAATTCGGTTTCGAACGAATCGCTCGCCGCACAAACCACCGCGTAACCGTGACCACCCATATCCACGAAGCAGACGTGCGGCGACAAAGCCGGGTTGGATACGGCGCGTGCCCGTTTTATATCGCCACTCTTGGCATACTCCAGGCAGGACGTAACCCCATGTCGCAGCAAGAGGTTGATCGTGGGCTGTGGGCCGGCGTCTCGAGGACCTTGCCCGACATATAGTTCTCGAAGCGGATGCTGCTTGGGAAAGACGTGTTCGTATGCTTCCACAAATCCCGGCGCCGAAATCGAACCCACCACGAAGGCAATGCCCACGGGCTCAAATTTCTTAGGTGGAAGGGCCTTCGCCGCGAGACCGGCCCAGAAGCTATGGCGGTCTCCCGCTATGGTTGCGAAACCTGTGACCCGGTGGTCGCGGACGAAATCGTAGATTTCACCTTTCTCGAGATATGCCGTACTCGAGTCGGCTGCGGCAAAGCCCGCGTATCCCGCCCCCGGCCACGGCTTTGTCAAGCCGGCCGGCAGGTTCTGCGGATCAGCGCGCATTTCGAGAGTCGCGGTCGTGTTGCCCCACACCTTCCAGGTCGCCTTCGACTCCTTGAGCCGAGCAAGAAACCATGCTTTCTGTTCGGCTCCGAGCACAGTTTGCGGCGGCTGGTCGCGGCGGAAGTTGGGAAATTCCCTACCGCCGTAGCGAATGGAAACCGGCGGATTGCCATGGTCGTACGCTTTTCCCGCATCCAGGATTTCCATCACCTCTTGCGGCAGAAGTTCCGGAAAGTCATCACTGGTAAAAACCTGAGCCTCGGGTCGGTCGGTCGGCTCTTCCGAGCGGTAGCTGCGCTGGTCGGTGATGATCAACTCCAGGTTGCGACCCCAGCGCATCGCCCGATATCCCCGAAGACTGCTGATGGCGGTTAGGTTGTTCGCCTCCTGCCCGAGTCCGTGCTCGTCGAAACGTGTCACCGGCGAATCGACCACTCGCGGAGGATCGAATCGATCAAGAGATGGTCCGCTCGGTTTGAACAATCGCGCCGGCTGATATTCGAAGAACGCCTGGTTGGCGGCAACTTTACGCGTCTGCGCAGGATGAGTCACGCCCTGAAACTTCTCGAAACTCTGCCACCCAAGCCAACTGAATTCGTGGTTATCCCACATGCAGACGAAGGGCCAGCGTGCGCGCGCGTCCTGCAAGTCGGGATCGTGGAGGTACGCTCTGTAAATTGCGCGGTAGTCGCCGAGATCGGTGGGAATGTGAAAGTCGCGAATTTTTTCGCCGTGCGCGTAGCGGACAATATCCCGCAGCCGCCGGTCGTACATGCCTTGGGGACGGTCTTCCGGATACCAGACAATCTCATAAATGAAGTCTCCAAGGTGCAGCACGAACGCGATGCGGTTCTGCTCAGGAGCGCGTTCGTCTTCGAAGATCATGCGCCGATAAGCGTTTTGAGCCCCTTGGTTGGCATTCTGGCAACTGATAAACACAAATCGCACAGGCCTGGAGTCGTCTTCGCCAGGGGCGGTGATTGTTCGGCCGATCCGGCTGCCATTGCCTTCGGCATCGGTAAAGCGATACCAATAAACGCGACCCGGGCTGAGCCCGCCTGCGAGTACACGGCACGTCCAGTCAGAGGCCTCCGAGATCGGCGCCTGGGCTGTGGCAATCACGCGTTTGAAGGATTGGTCTTCTGCAACCTCGACATGCAAATGTTTCGCCGTGCTGGGACCTACTGGAGGCCGGCGCGTCCATAACAGAACGCTGTCACTTTCAGGATCCCCCGATGCTACACCCTCGGGATACAAATCGCGGCGCTCGACCCAATGATCCTGGGATTCGCTCGCGAACGGTCGTCCCCAGGCCGCAGTTGCGCCAAGCGCCACTGCCATTTCCAGGAAGGACCGCCGGCTGATCGTACTCATGACTTTCGTCTAAGGCAGCGAACTGATGTCGAAATCCCCGTTTGCTTGTGGTGCGACATGAAGACCTGGCTCGGGTGAAACCATGATCAACCGTGGGCGGCATCCCTGTCTTGAATGCATTTGACATAACAAGCCTGAGGTAATGGAGGGATTATCCCTGTTGCGGATCAAGTTCTTGCATTACCATTTCACCCTAGTGGCACCCGCGACAACATTTCGCTTTCGTCGCGTAGACCCGGGAATCGAAACGCTGCCCTCGAGCTTTAGTCTGCCTCGCCATCGTCATCTGTGCGCCTATGCCACCGTCGTACTGGCAGGCAGCTTTGAGGAATCGGGCTACGTTGGACGCATATGCGCTACTGCGGGCGATGTATTGGTCCATCCCACGCTCGATTGCCATGGGAATCAGATGATCTCTGCCGGAGTAAAGCTGATTCGACTGGCGTGGCGCGAGGGTAGCCAAATCGGCGGACTGTATCGCTTGAACAATGTGGACGAACTGGCACGAGTATCGGAAAAAGACCTCCCGGGAGCCGCACTGCTTCTCGAATCCTCACTGCAGAAGGACGGTCGACCATCGCCGGGGATAAAAAATGACTGGCCCGATCTGTTGCTGGCGGCTCTGCTGACGAACCTGTCGACGGAAATTGGGGTGTGGGCAGAGACCAATGGTTTGGCAAGGGAGACCGTCTCTCGCGGTTTCACCTTGGCTTACGGCATCACCCCGAGCGTGTTTCGCGCCGAGTGGCGGGCCCGTTCTGCCTGGCTGCGCGTAGCTCACGGGTCGGACCGCCTGAGCCAAATTGCGCTCGACACTGGTTTTGCCGATCAAGCCCACATGACCAGATGGATTCGCCGCATCACCGGTCGACCGCCATTGGCGTGGCGTCCTGAGTCAGTGAGACCTAAGTCCCAACCATGGCGAGTCGAGCCTAAGTCATGCCTGAGCCCGCACGCTAAGTGATTTGGGGGCAGCTTTCGGTTCACCCGTTCCTGGAGCTCTCGCGCCGCCATGTGTCTCTCGATCGAGGCGCCCAGTTAAGCTCTCTCCATTCCTCTTTTGGCCAGGACATCTCGCACTGTTAAACATGACAGGTTGTCTCTCGCGGATGGATTTCGACCGCAGGCAGTCACGGCGATGACCATGGCCGGGATGGCGAAGCCTTCTGTTAGTATGGCCATCCGGACCCAATGGAGATACCTCTGAGCCCGTTAGATTTCGCACGACGTGCACGCCGACTGTATGGCGAGTGCGAGGCGGTTGTCGATTTGGGCCAGCGTTTCACTTACGAGTCATTTTTCGATCGCTGTGACCGCTGGTCGGCCGCACTCGAGGCTTTCGGCATTCGACAGG
>DASPVG010000131.1:0-17411 GCA_035622455.1 Terriglobales bacterium | reverse complement strand
CTCGGTCACGCCCATCTTCGCCCGGTGTTCGGCGGAAACCATGGCGTGCGAAGTCAGCACGGGAATCGAGACGAGCGAGTCCACTCCTCCAAGACTCGGTGCCAAGGTGAACAGATTCAGGGCTTCGCTTAGCTTGCGCGCTTCCTGGCCCGTTCCCTCGACTTCGAAACTGACGATGCCTCCGCCTCCACGCATCTGCTCGATGGCCAGGGACCGCTGAGGATGGCCATCCAAGAACGGGTAATGAACTCTCCGGACATTCGGATGTTGCGAAAGGAACTGGGCGATGCGCAGAGCGTTCTCGTTTTGCCGCTGCACACGAACCGCGAGAGTCTTCATGCCGCGCAGCAGCAGCCATGCCGCATGTGGATCCATGCTCGCCCCCAAGGTCGTCCGGGTTGCGTGAATGGACTCGATCAGCTCGGAGCGGCCGGCCACGACTCCGGCAATTAGATCGGAGTGCCCGGCGAGATATTTCGTCGCCGAATGCATGATGAGATCGATGCCAAATTCCGCCGGCCTCGAATTGATCGGCGTGGCAAAAGTGCTGTCGATCATGGTGATTAAGCTGTGCTTCTTGGCAATACCGACCACGCGCTTCAAATCCACCACCCGCACGATTGGATTGGTCGGCGATTCTAGGTACAACAGTCTGGTAGCAGGACGAATGGCACGCTCGTGCTGCTCATACTCGGTGGTATCCACGAAGGTGGTTTCGATTCCCAGCTTGGGAAGCCACTCGCCGAGAAACTTTGCCGCTCCACCGTAGATATCCCGCTGCGCCACGACGTGATCGCCGCTTTTGAGCAAGGCCAGAACCGAGGTCGTAATGGCTGCCATGCCGGAGGCAAATAGCAACGCACGATCGGTACCCTCGAGTTCTCGGACGGCCCGCTCGACCACCGTGTGGGTGGGATTCCCGTAGCGGGTATAGAACATGTCGGTGGGAGTGGCTCGCAGTTGCTGATCGTTGTCGGTAACTTCAAACGTGGCTGTCTGATAGATCGGGGTAGAAACGGGCCCATTTTTCTTGCGGAGGTCGGCTCCTCCTCGGACGGCTTTTGTCTCAGAACGGTGTTTTCTCGGTTTCATTCGGTCTCCCTGCGAAAGGTTCTTGAATATAGATTGTAAGCCTGCGGCAGAGGCTACGGAAAAAGGGACGGGAGGGTGTTCTTCACGGCGTTGCGTTTATAATTCCAGCGCTATGGGTACGCGCCTAAAGAACAGAGTCGCTGTCGTGGCGGCCTCCAGTCAGGGAATCGGGCGCGCCATCGCCGAAGCATTCGCCGCCGAGGGATACCGCATCGCGATGTGTGCGCGCAGGGCACGAGCTTTAGATAGGGCGGCGGGTGAAATAAGGAAGCAGTACAGTGCTGAGGTGCTCTCCGTGCCGCTCGATGTCACCGATCCCCAGGCGGTGCACGAATTCGTCGGGCGAACTGTAAAGCGGTTCGGCGGCATCGACGTCTGCGTTCCGAATGCCGGCGGCCCTCCAGCCAAAGGATTTCTCGCCACGAGCCTCGAAGACTGGCGCCGAGCCATCGAGGCCAATTTCCTCAGCGCGGTTTATTTTGCACGCGAGGTGATTCCTCACATGCAGCGCCAGCACTGGGGACGAATTATTACTCTTACCTCGATCACCACCAAGCAGCCCGTTCCCGACCTCGTGCTTTCGAACGCAGTTCGTGCCGCCGTGGTTGGCCTGGTCAAGAGTCTGGCCAACGAATTCGGCAAGGATGGCATACTGGTGAACAATGTCGGCCCCGGGTTCACCGCGACCGAGCGATTACACGAACTGGCCAAGCGGCGGGCGCGAGCCCTCGGCCAATCAGAAAAGGCAATTATTGCGGGCTGGGCTGAGACGGCTGCCCTCAAGCGCATCGGTGAGCCGCGGGAGGTGGCAGATACGATCCTCTGGCTGGCCTCCGAGCGCGCCTCCTATATCACCGGCCAGACGATTCTGGTGGATGGGGGGACGTATAAGGGTCTTTAAGATGGCCAACAGGACTCGGAAGCCGGGTTCGGCCGGCTTCTAGCATACGATGGCTGTAGCTTGAGGAGTCGCGCACCACGCTCAAGTAAGGCCAAGGGATGGGCAGCGCGGACATCGGAGAATGGAGGGTTTCTGGATCCAATGATGCGAACCATGTTGATCGCCGTCATCGCAGCCGGTGCGGCCCCCCTGGCTGCTGCTCAGGCTCGTCCTTTGGCTGGTCCTGACGTGGAACAGATCTATGAGCGTCTGCTTCCGCAGATTGAGAAGATCCCCATGTTCGATCATCATGCCCACCCTGGGTTTGCCGACGATCCCGACGTCGATGCCATGGCTGCGCCGCCGGGCAGTGCCCCGGTGCGCACGCGGGATACGAATCCTGAGCTGGTGGCGGCGGCCCAGGCACTCTGGGGGTATCCCTACAACGACTTGTCGGCCGAGCACACCCAGTGGCTGATTCAAAAAAAAGCCGAGGTTCGAAAGCAGCGCGGAAATCAGTACTTCTCCGACATTCTCGACAAACTCAACATCGAGCAGGGTGTCGCCAATCGTGCCATGATGGCCGACTATCTCGACCCGAAGCGCTTTGTATGGGTGTTCTTTGCCGATTCCTTCATGTGGCCCTTCGACAATCAGCAGCAGACTGCGCGGAACCCGGATGAGCAAGTCTATATCCCGTTGCAGGAGAAAATGCTCGATCGCTGGATGGCGCAGCAAGGTCTTCGGAAGCTGCCCTCGAATTTCAGTGATTATCTGACGTTCGTGAGCCATACTCTCGAAGAAAACCAGAGAAAGGGCGCGATTGCCCAGAAGTTTGAAGTGGCTTATTTCCGTACGACTCGTTTCTCCGACCCGACACGCGAACAGGCCGAAGCTATTTACCAGCGGTATGTTGGGGGGGGAGTTCCGAGCGAAGCGGAATACCGCACATTTCAGGATTACATCTTCCGCTATCTGGTGCGGGAAGGGGGCAGACTGCATTTGCCCGTGCATGTCCATTCGGCGGTCGGGATCGGGGACTATTTCAACCTGTCGGAAAGCAACATTCTGAACCTCGAAAGCGTGCTTCGCGACCCCCGCTATCGAAGCACGACCTTCGTGATGATTCACGGCGGCTATCCCTACGATCGACAGTCCATCTGGCTGGCGGCCGTCAAGAACGTATACCTGGATACCTCGGAAACGGAGATTTTGCTCTACCCTTCGGAATTTAAGAAATTGCTGAAGCAGTGGCTCGAAACCTACCCCGACAAGATCACCTTTGGGACCGACTGCTTCCCCTACAACGAAGCACTCGGTGCGGAAGAGAGTTACTGGCTCGGAGTCCAATCAAGCCGTACCGCCTTAGCGGCTGCCTTGGCCGAGATGATCTCTGAAAAGGAGATCACCGAGGCTCAGGCGCTCCAGTTGGCGCACGGATATCTGCACGACAACGCGGTGGGAATCTACCCAGGGAAGGTACATTAAGATGGCAACTCTACGAGCGCCCAAGCGGACAACGAAACCAAAGTCGAAGGCGAAGATCAGCGAGCCAGTTCCCATCCGACGTGCTCCGGAGGCCGCACTTCGCCACATTCCCTGGACGAGCGTACCCATCGAAGATCTGAAGCCGCTGTTGCAGCGACACTTTATCATCGGGCAGGACATCATGCTGGCCCGGGTGCTGCTCAAGAAAGGCTGCGTCGTTCCCCTGCACAGCCATCATAACGAACAGATCACCTACATTCTCGAAGGAGCCCTGAAATTTTGGATCGATGGCAAGGAGATCGTGGTCAACGCCGGTGAGGTGCTGACGATCCCTCCCCATATGCCGCACAAAGCCGAGGCCCTGGCGGACACGGTCGACCTGGATGTGTTCCACCCGCCCCGCGAGGATTGGATCAACAAGACCGATCAATATCTGCGCGGAGGCAAGGCTTAGGCGGGCCGTCGGCAGCAGGCTACGTTGACAGGATGTGCCTAGTGCTTGGCAGGAGTTGCCGCCTCGAAATCATTCGCCCGACTCACAAGTTTCTTCAACTTGCCCTCGCTCGAGCATCGCCGATGTGTTCGTCCTCGAGCACACCGTCGGCCCGAGAGAGATGTTCTGGCCGTCGAGCGTGGTAACGGCGAAAGGCGGCGCCACTGCGGGCCCGCACCAGTTCAGGATCATGGATGTAGCGCAGTGCCCGTTGTCGTCCCAAACTGTCCCCGGCGTTCAAGTCGAGGAACTTCTGAAAGCATTGTTTCGCGGCATCGTCCTGTTTGAGGGTCTGGGCCTTCTCGTTGCTCGGACCAGGCTCTGATTCCTGGGCGAGCGCGGGCGGGATGAGATTCGCAAACCAGGTCGAGAGCAGAAGCAAAACGCCGAACCGGGTGATTCCGGCATGCTTCATGGGCCCCTCCATGGGGTACCCCTTGACCATTCGACGCCAAGAACTTATCACGAAGTCGGTGGGAGTGGAGCAGCAACCGATCGGAAGAGTTAGGGTAGGAAAGAGCTCGGAACAGCTTACCCTCGAATCTCTTTTCACATGGCAGACCGCACAGCAGCGATGGTTGCGCCATGCCATGTCATCGAAGATACTTGGTCTTAGTCCTGTAAACTGCATGACGAACTTGACTGCCTCCGAGCCAGCGGCGATATCGGAACTTCGATGCATTGGCTGTGGTCTTCGCAACGGCAAACCCGGCCGTCGGTTTCGTTGCTCCGCGTGTGCCGACCTGCTCGAAATCATCTACCCGGGCTGGAATACGAGTGACGGAATGCGCGCCGCCCAGTGCACCGCGGCCACGCTCAAAGCGCTTTGGCGTACCCGGCGAAAATCTTTGGTGCCCATTGATCAAAGCGGAGTCTGGCGATTCCGAGAGCTGCTGCCGCCTTTTTCCGACGAGCAGAAGATCATTACCCTGCGCGAAGGCAACACTCCCCTCTACAGCCTGCCGTCTTCGGCTCGCGCGGTCGGGATTGAATACCTTCTTGCCAAACACCAAGGCATGAATCCTACCGGCTCCTTCAAAGACACCGGCATGACGGTGGCCGCGTCGGTGGCGCGGCGGGAAGGCTTCCGCTGGGTGGGATGCGCCTCCACGGGAAACACCTCTGCTTCCATGGCGGCGTACGCCGCCCGCGCTCAAATGCGCAGTCTGGTGCTCATCCCGCATGGCAAGGTTGCGTGGGGAAAGCTTTCCCAGGCCTTGGATTACGGTGCGATTACGATCGAGCTCAAAACCGATTTTGACGGCTGCTCGCGAATTTTAAATGAAGTCGTGGACCGCATGCCGGTTTACCTTCTGAACTCGGTGAATCCTTACCGCATTGAGGGTCAGAAGACAGCCGCCGTTGAACTATTGGAGCAACTCGATTGGCAGTCTCCCGACCACATCATTGTTCCCGGAGGCAACCTGGGAAACTCGTCCGCGCTGGGGAAGGCACTCCTCGAGCTCGAAGAGCTCAAGTTCATTAACCGCCTGCCCAAGCTCTCGATTGTGCAGGCCGAAGGCGCCAACCCGCTGGTGCGCACCATGCGAGAAACCGGCGGCAAGAAGCTGATTTCTGTTCAAGCGGAAACTGCAGCGAGCGCCATCTCGATTGGCAGCCCTGCGTCGTGGAAAAAAGCTGTCCGGGTACTCGAGCAAACAGGCGGCACCGTCGCCGAGGTCAGTGAAGTCGAGATTGCCTGGGCCAAGGCCCAGATCGGAGCCGACGGAGTCGGGTGCGAGCCGGCTTCGGCGGTCACGCTGGCGGGGCTCAAGAAAATGGTGCAGGGCGGATTTGTGAAGCCGGGGGAGTCCGTAGTCTTGATCCTGACCGGACACTTGCTCAAGGACCCGGAGTTCACCTTGAAGTTTCATCGCGGGAAACTGTTTGGAGGTGGACCGCCCCCGAGGGAAGCTGAGATTCTGGCGCCCTACCGGCGCGCTCCGATCGTACTTGAAGCTTCTGGCGATGCGGTGATATCTGCCCTGAAGCAGGCAGAAGAAAGATCCGAGGCCTAGCACGCTGCTTCTCAATTCCGAAGACTTCTATGAGTCGAGCGGTTGATATGAATATCTCGTTGCTGCTCTAAGCCCATGCCATCCAGAAAAAGCAGTCATCTCGGTCGATTCCACATCACCCTGCCGGCAACCTCTGCCAATCTGGGTTCTGCCTTCGATGCCGCCGCCCTGGCCTTATCGATATTTCTCAAGCTGAGTGCCAAAGCCGCGCCCAGGTTCTCGGTTGTCGCCCGGGGCCGGGACCGAGAAGTCTGTGGCCAGCTCGAAAACCATCTCATTCTGACGACCTACCGCGAGGTGCTGGAGGATGAGCGTAAGCCGATCATCCCGCTGGCGCTAAGGATAGAGAATGAGATTCCAATCGGCAAAGGTTGCGGATCCTCTGCGGCCGCCCGTCTGGCCGGCGTCGGTCTGGCCAATCACTTTGGCGGATTGCGCTGGACCGACGATCGCATCGTGGGTGAAGTAGCCCGGCGCGAGCACCATGCTGACAATGCAGCCGCCTGCTGGATGGGCGGTTTGGTCATCGCCCGCATGGCTGCAGACGGACAGGCGCAGATGGCATGCATTACGCCAAAAGGGAACTGGCCGTTGTTGCTGGTGATTTCCGATGAAGCTCTGCCGACCGAAGAAGCCCGGGGCGTCCTGCCGGAACAATACTCTCGTACGGACGTGGTCACCAATATTCAGAATTCCATGCTGCTGCTGGCCGCCTTTACCGAAGGACGCCGGGACTGGCTGGCCTCGGCCCTGGCCGACCGCATCCATCAACCGTATCGATCCACACTTTGTCCGCTTCTTCCGGCGTTGCAATCTTTAACCGGCACCAAGGGAATCGCGGGGGTAGCACTGAGCGGTGCCGGTCCGTCGGTTCTGATTTTCCTCCACCCTCAGCTGAACGTAACGAGCGCCCGGAAACGCATCCGCGAGCATCTCGAGATACGTGGTCTGCGCGCGCAATTGATCACCACCCGCATTACAACCCGCGGAGGATCACCGAGGTCTCCGAGCCAGCGATAGCCGTCGAAAACCCCGACCGCCTCCTGCCTCGATCGTCGCATGGGTCGATCATTGCCGGCTTGCGGGAGGAATGATGCCATTCATTCGAAGGTATACGACCATTTGCCCGTAGTGATCGAACGGATGCCAGAGGGCCACGTTGGCGATTCCGATGCGGCTTACCGTGCCATCGCCGAAAGGAGACTTGATCTGATCGGTCTGATTTTTCTCGTTGATACTGCGCATGGCTTTGTGACTGTAAGCGAACGAGTCCTTGAGAAATTTAAGGATGTCCGCCTTGGTGGTGATCGAACCTGGACCATTTTCACCGCCGAGTTCGACCGGCGGCTTTTCTTCAAGCACGGCGGCCGCGATCAGGTAATTGACTGCCGCCACATGTTTGACCTGCTCGGCGAAGGTTCGCACGCCCTTGAACTCACCATTCGTGGGGGCAAACGAAAACTTGTCTTCCGGCATGGCATCAGCGGCGGGCACAAATTCGCTTTCGACCTGGCCCACGGCGTGATCCATGATCTGAGAGAGTGTGGGATGCTCCGCCGGTTTGGTCTGGCTCGGAGCAACCGTGGCGCAGAAGAGCACCAGCAACGAAAGCGGAACCGATTTCATCCTATGCATGGAAATCACCTCCTCGGATCGAAGTGGCCTAATCGCGAACCACCGATGGTGCAAGTTCCAGTTGCTCGGCGGTGAGACGATATCGCCGCACGGCGACCAATCCTATCACCAGCGCCGCCGCGGACGACAGCAACGCGCTGGGAACCCCAATGCGGCTGGCCACCGCACCCCAGAACGCGCTGCCCGCTGCCATCCCGCCTTGGAACACCAGCAAGTAAGCGGACAACGCCCGGGCTCGCAATACGATGGGCGACATGGTCTGGGCGACAACGTTCAGACAAGCAAGAATTGCGATCCATGCCGTGCCGCTTACGAACAAGACCACGCTTAAAGGACCGAAGCGGTGCACCTCTCCTGCGGCGAACGTCATGAGTGCAAATAAAACGATGGCGAACGACACCACACCGTCGAGCGATAGCCAGTTGCGCAACCGCGGTATGCAGGTCGCGCCGCCCAGGGCACCCAGTCCGAAGGAACCGAGCAGCAGGCCGTAGCCGGTGGCGCCATGAGGTCGTGCCAGCAGAGGCAGCAAGGCAGGCAACGAACTGGCTCCCAGGCTGAAGGCAGCGGTGCGTATCAGTACACAACGCACCGGAGCTGCGGTGCGAACGTATCGCAGCCCGACCAGAATTGCGTCCCGCAGGCTGCCCCTGGCGATGTCTTCGAAATGAGGGCGCCGCCAGCGGTAGAGAAACAAGATCACGCCAAAAAAGGAAGCGGCATTGAGCAGAAAGGCCATTCCCGAGCCGGCGAGCGTGATGACCAGCCCGCCGAGGGCGGGACCGAGGGCGCGAGCGACATTGAACCCGACAGAATTCAAGGCGACGGCCGACGCGTGCTGTCTGGGAGAAACAATCTCCGGCGTGATCGCTTGCCATGCCGGATCATTCATTACCGCCCCAATTCCTAACAGGAAGGTGAAGAGCAGAAGGATCCACGGCGTCACGTGTTCGAGCAAGGTGAATACGCCCAGCAGCGCCGCGGCGGCGACCATCCAGGCTTGAGTCACCAGCAACAACCGCCGGCGATCCACCATGTCGGCCAAGGCGCCTGCAGGAAGCATGACCAGAAAAACCGGCATGGTGGAGGCGGCTTGGACCAGGCTGACCATCAGGGGAGACATGGTGAGCTGAGTCATCAGCCAGCCCGCGCCCACATTTTGCATCCAGGTTCCAACGTAGGAAATTACGGCGGCTACCCACAGCGAGCGAAACAGCGGTTCCCCTAACGGCGCCCACGGCGAAGCGTGTGCTCGAGGTTCGAGATTCCTCGACACCGAGGTGTGCGCCAAGTCTGTCATATCAGTGGGTTGGGAGCCTCTCGGCCTCGGCCGGGACCTCTCGTCCGAAGGGCCACTCCTGATTGCGCCATGCGCGCACGATGTAAACGGCAACTCCGCTCAGCAAAATCACTAGCGCATAGCCGATTTGTACGAACGACTTGGCCCGGACCATCAAGATGAACAGGAACCCAAAGGATGCGATCAGTGCAGGCAGAGGATAGTACCACATCCGAAATGGTCGAGGCAGCTCGGGCCGGCAAATGCGCAGCACGATTAGACCGACGGCTTGTACCAGAAATTGCAGTGCGATGCGGATGACGACCAGGGCGCGAATCACATCGGCCAAAGAAAAGAAACAGAACAGCGCGGCAACTCCGGCCAGGGCCACGAGCGATACGTAGGGGAAACGCCGTTCGGGATGAATGCGAGCGAACACCCGAAAATAATTTTGGTCGAGAGCCGCCGCGTAGGGAACGCGCGAGTAACCGAGCAGCAGCGAGAACACGGAGGCAAAAGCCGTCCACATCACCAGTCCGGTAACCAACCTGGCGGCCCATGACCCGTAAATTCTCTGCATGAAGATCGAGACCACATACAATCCGCGGTTCTCATGCCCCGGGGCGATCATCTCCTGCCACGGCACTACCCCCAGGATGCTGACGTTCATCACCACGTATAGACAGCCCACCAGCAAAATAGATAGCAGGATGGCGCGCGGAATCGTTTTGGCCGGTTCTTTGATTTCATCGCCGAGGAACGCGACGTTGTAGTAACCCCAATAATCATAGGTTCCGATCAGCATGGAAGACCCCAGACCGAGCCAGAAGCTGCGAGAGAGGTGAAACGCGCCCGGCGGAAAGCTGAAGGCTCGGGCCGCGTCAAAATGGCTGAGACCGGCGATAATGATCCACCCCATGGTTCCCACCACGCCCGCCAAGAGCAGCTTGGACATCCGGCTGATGCTGGTAATTTTTCGGTACAAGAAAAGCGTAGCCAGGAGGATGATTCCGATGGCTAGGAAGGTCGTGCCTGACGCGAGCCAGTCCATTTCGAGCCGTCCGACGAACGGGAGCGGCAGAGCCCAATTGCCGTTGGCATACGGAATCTCCAGACGCGGCCACAAGTAGGCAGCATAGCCGGCGAGTCCCAGGGCTCCGGAGGCGATGGAGAGGGGCGCACTGAAGGAGAGCTGCCAGATGAAAAGAAACGAAATCAGCCGTCCCCAGCGCTTGGGACCATAGATCTCGCGCAAATATCCATAGGATCCGCCGGAATGCGGCATGGCCGCGCCGAGCTCCGCCCAGACCAGGCCATCGCACATGGCGAACATGGCACCCAAGACCCAGCCCAGCATAGCTTGCGGCCCGCCCATGGCGCTGACCATGAGAGGCATGGTGATGAAGGGGCCGACCCCGATCATGTCGATCATATTGAGCGCCGTGGCGCCGCCTAAGCCGAGGCCACGAATCAACGGTCGAGGAGAGGAGTCGGGTTGTTCGCGAGGAGCCATGGAATGGTGTCGTCAGTGGTCCCGAGCTGCGCGTCGGAGCCGATAGGAAGCGTTAAATTGGGGAGCCAAGGTTTTGAAAGAGAACGCCACGCGTCAGGCCGCCGTGGAGTCAGTTCGAAACCAGCGACGATCGAGCGCCATCCACGTCTAGTGAGTACTGGCCACCGCGGCTGAGCCATTTCGTCCTGCAGTCAGCAGGTTCACGTAGAGCCGAATTGCTCCTGGCACACCCGCCGGCAACTGCCGGAAGAATGCGTAGCCGGTGTAGATGTAAGTTCCTTTCCCGTATTGAGCGCGCAGCAGACCACCTTCTTGTTCCGGTTCTCCCGGGTCGTGACATGCCAGCAGGGGCTTGAACTGATCATCCCATTTGTCCATGAAGTAAAGGCCGCGCTCCTGGACCCAACCGTTGAAGTCTCGCTCCCCGATCAGATTAGGATCATGGAACACCGAGTCATCCGGAGCCAGAATCTTGACCGGCGCCTCTTCTACCGAAACCCGAGCGCGGCTCAGTTCTGCGTGATAGGGCGTGAGCTCGTCTTTATTGAAATCGGAAACACCGGTGTTGTACTGCACAATCAGCGTGCCTCCCTGGGAAACAAAGTCGAGCAGCTTGCGGCGGTTTTCGGCAATCTCCTTTTGGGTATCGTTCGCCCGGATGCCGAGGACAAGCGTGCCGTACTGCGCCAGATCCTCGCTCCCAAGCCGCTCGGCCGGCACCAGCGTCACATTCATTCCAAGCTGCTTCAGTACCGTGGGGATATCATCGCCGGCGCCCATGATGTAGCCGACCTTCAGGTTTTTCGGGACCTTTACCTCCACCATGCTCAGGTGCTGCACCGCAGGCTGGTAGTAATAGAAGCTATCGAGATCTTCGCGGGTCACGACGCTATAACCTTCGCTGTAGTTTTGTCCTCCAGATTCAAACACGGCTCGGAGTTCTGCCGTGCCTTCCTGGATGGCATCGTGGAATACCTGAAAATCGACTTCGTGCTTGTCGCCCCGACCGTGAAATTCGAGCCTTGCACTCGCAGGCTCTACGCGCCATCCCCGGGGCAGTTCAAGATGAAGCGATCCGTCGCTTGGCTGGGAGAGGTTGGTAGAGACCGCTACGCTCACCTCGCGCGCCCCGTTCCCCACGGTGGGAACGACCTGTTGGCCTGGCTCGAGCATGATGGAAAACGGGGGAGCTACGGCCAGCGCGCGCTCCAGTTCTCCCGCAGCAGGATCCTTGTACTTCACCATGGTCACGGTATGCGCCACGCCCACCTTTCCGTGGAATTCGTAAACCGCATGGGCACGAACCGGAGGCGGAGGGAAGGGGAGCGTGACATACTCCGGGTCATCGATGATGTTCAGTGTATCCCGCTCTGGATCGCTGCGGTGCCAATACGGTCGGCTGTAGCTGGCATTTCCGGGAACTGTGACCCGAAACGTCACCCCATAACCTTGCGGGGTCGAAGTTGCGGCATGTTGACCGCCAGGCGGCGCACTCGAGCTTTCCTTGGTCTGGTTGTACTTCCAGGAGGGCGGCAGATCCATCTCTATCCTGATGCCGGTCAACTTCTGGGGACTCGTGAGCTGTGCAGAAACTTCAAAAGCTTGTCCGGGCACGGCCATAAAGGCGTCTTCGGGGTTTGCTCCTACGGGCACGTCTGCGGTCACATGAAACTCGATGCCGAGAGCGAGGTTGACTGCTTTTTCAAACTGGGATTCCTTGGTCGAGAGCACGGTCAGGAGTTCGGCTTTGCCCGGATTGGGCAGCGAGGAGTTCTTAATTAACTCCAGCGTCATGCGAGTCTTTTCGAGCCCGGCAAGCAGGGGCTCTGCGGCGCTTGCCGGATCGTGCTCTGCGGCCAGGCCGGCCTCTTGAATCCGGGCTTGAATTTCAATCAGCGAAGGGCGGAGGAACGGAGCCTTAGCAATGTCCGCTCCGAGGCGCGAAGCAAGTGCCGGCAAACTGGTGTCGATGCCATCGAAAAAGTCGTGCTCGTGCCCCTTTTGATCGGTGGCCGCCGCGGACGAGTCGAGGAGTTTATAGAAGGAGAAACGGTCGCCCGGCTCGACCGTCCAAGCCCCGGCTCCCTGCGAAAGCTGGTGTCGCAGCCCTTCCATCGCGAACTGTGCGTAGGACATTCCCAGGGCAGGGCTAAACTGGCCGGTGTTGAACTGGACCGTATAATCGCCGTCAGGGCAGGTCTTCGAGCCCCACGGGCAAACGTTTCCGATGTAGAGCTTCTTGGCTTGCCAAGGCTCGAGCCCGTCCTTGATCTGCTCGGGAAAGCGGTCCGGATCGGCGGCCGCGCGAAACGCCTCGCGAGTCAGAATACTCGACGCCTGATGATGTCCGTGGCCGTCGCGGTCGGTTCCAGAAAAGCGCGCCACCAGCACATCCGGACGGAATCCTCGAATGACGCGCACCATGTCACCCAAGGCAATGTCATGGCCTTGCCACTTTTCAAAGGTCTCCTCAGGGGTCTTGGAATAGCCGAAATCGGCAACTCGGGTGAACCGCTGCTCGACGCCGTAGTATTGGTCGGAGGCGGTCAGTTCGAGTGTGCGCAGGACACCCAGAACATCGAATAGATTGCTGCCGATCTTGTTCTGACCACCCTCGCCACGGTTGAGTGTGAGCAGCAAGACCGTATCTCCCTTACCCCGTGATTCGAGGGTGAGGACCCCGCCATCCTCGTCGTCGGGATGCGCCACGATCTCGATCAGCCGCGCCGTCGTGTGCAGGCGCAGAAGCATTTCCTTGAGTCCCGCCACGCCACTGTCCTGCGGCAAGGGTGCGACCGGATTCCGGACGACGTCGGTTGCCCGGTCCGGACTCGACCAGGCGAAGCACGCCAGTAAGACAGCGAGGGCCGCGAAACCGGCCAAAGAAAGCCCACGGCGACCGGAGAGATGCATAGGTAAAGGATGGGTTCTCCATCGGCTTGGAGGCAATGTTTTTCCTTGTTGTGAGGTTTCTAGCATTTCCCTGCTGTCCTGGACAATTTGACGCTCGGCACGCAAAAACTGCTGCTCCCCGACGGCCGAATCCATCGAGACTACCCCTAATCTATCAAAACCGCGAGGGAGGAAGCCTTCGGGGTTCGGCGGGAGAAGCAAAATCGAAGCCTGGAGCGGAGGGCTGGAGCAAGAGGTTAGACCGGGGAGTGTGCTGCTACGGCTGGGACGGATTGTGCACGGCCTGCTGGCATTGGTGCGCGGCCGTCAGCACCTTGTCGAATTCCGCGCTGCTGCGGATGCTTTTCAGCAATGGGTCGGCAAGCAGGGCGGAATAAGCGCAGTAGTTCTGCTCCACGGCGGCGTTGAGCATGTGCAACGCCGCTTCTTTTTTGCCGCAGAACGCCATGATGGTGCCCGTGTAATACCACGGCTCGGGATCGGGCTCGGCCAGCACTGCGGCCTCGGCACCTTGAGCAATCCGGTCTAGCTCCGAGGCAGGGCGCATCCCCAGACACGTCTCCAGCAGATCGCGATGATAACGCGGGTTGTTCGAAACATTGCGCATGTTTTCTTTGGCCTTTGCCAGCTTACCTTCGCGAAGCAGCACGTGAATGGTGGCATAAGCTGCCCACTCGGAGCCGGTATCGAGCCGGACAAAGTCCATCGCCCGCTCTGTGTCGCCGAGTTGCATCAGTGCCCAGGCGCAGGAACGCCACTGGAAATTTCCCGGGTCGAGCGCTAGAGCCGCCGCGCATTCTCGCGCCGACTGCTCCTGCATGCCTGCGTAACGCAGTACAAAGGCAAGTACGAAGTGAGCCTGCGCACTTTCTGGCCGGTTCCTGACCAGCGCCTGGGCCTGCTCGTACGCCTTGCTCAACTCACCTCGTTCAACCCGGTTCGTGATCAACTGCCCTGCGGCCGTAATGCGGTTTGGATCGAGGGCTAACGCGCGCTCGCTCGCCGCATTGGATTTCTGAAATGCCGTCTCTCCGCCATTGGAATAGTCCGCATCGTAGTAATACCGCAGACCGAGGGCTTCCCATGCCGGAGCGTACGTAGGATCGAGTCTTACCACTTCTTCGAGTACGGCGATGGCATCCTTGTTAGGTTCGGGGTCATGAGGTAGGGCCAGGCTGTGCAGATACAGATCGTAGGCCTGCCCGTTCTTTGGCTTGGCGGCAGTGTCCACGAAGCCATTGACCACTCCCAGTGCGGGCAACAATCCCTGCCGAATCTGTCCCGCAAGCTGGTTTTGTAAGGCTAGCGCATCCTGACTGGAGGTGGTGAAGTTGCTTTGCCAGAGCAAGCGATTGTGGGCTGTATCTACCGCCTCGAGTGTCACCAGCAAGTACTCTCCTTGGCGGATGAAGTGCCCGGTTACAAGATTGGCCACCCGCAGTTCGCGTCCGACCTGCTGTGGGTCTAGATCCGCATTCACATACTTTCTGGTGATCGCGGACGGCCGCACGTCCAGGGTTCGCGTGTACATCAAAGCATTGGCAATCTCATCGGCCAGCGCGAAACGCAGATAATCTACGCTGAAGTCACCATTCATATTCTGCAGAGGAAGCACGGCAATCCCGTTCTTGCCGGCCACGACCGTTCCCGCTCGATGTTTGAACCACCAGGTACCGAATGCCGCTAGCACCGTGACCAGAAGCAAGGCAAGGCCCAGGAATAGATATTTGTGCCAGGGCCGGGCCTGACCGAAGGTCTGGGTGATGACCTGGAAAGGGATCTCGCGTGTGCTCGCTTTGAGGGTCCCGAGGTCCGCTTCTTTCTTCAGCCGCGCCAGGTCTGCTTTCATCTGGATCGCATTCTCATAGCGCCGGCTGCGGTCCTTTTCCATGGCTTTCCCGATTACGCCTTCAAGAGCCAGGGGAAGAGCGGGATTTAAAGACCGGGGAGAAGCGGGCTTTTGATGCAGGATGGCATCGAGGGTGGTGACAACATTCGAGCCGCGAAAGGGTTTCTGGCCGGTTGCCATTTCGTAGAGCACGACGCCAAAAGAAAAAATGTCACTGCGGGTGTCGAGCTCTTCCCCTCGCGCCTGCTCCGGAGACATATAGAGGGCGGTGCCCGGGATTACTCCCACCAGAGTCAGCGAGTCTTCGTAAGGCGTGTCTTCGGCCGCCGGGATTCCGCCGCGCGACAGCTTGGCCAGGCCGAAGTCGAGAACCTTCACCTGGCCGCTTTGGGTGATGAAGATGTTCCCAGGCTTGATGTCGCGATGGATAATACCTTTGGCGTGCGACGCTTCGAGTGCGCCCGCAACCTGGATGGCGATGCCCAGTAAGTTCTCAAGTTCAAGCGGCTTTCCCTGCAAAAGCTGCTTGAGGCTCTCGCCCTCGAGCTTCTCCATGACAATGAAGGGATGGCCGTCATTGTCGCTGATGTCGTGAATAGTGCAGATATTAGGATGGTTCATTCTGGAGGCCGCCCGAGCTTCTCGCTCAAAGCGCTCCAGAGCCTTGCGGTCGCCGACTACATTTTCGGGAACAAACTTAAGCGCCACCCGACGACCCAAGCGCAGATCCTCGGCTTCATAGATGACTCCCATGCCGCCGCCACCGATTTTGCCAAGGATGCGATAATGCAGGACCGTTTGGCCGATCATGGAAGCGCGCTCGGCGATATGTTAGGCCCGGGCCCGAACCGGGTCAACCGTCGAGGGGTTCCCCGGGCCCCCTGGGAAAATGCTACACCCGCCTGCAAGGATTCGATGCCTCGATTGCACTAGGCGTTGGCAGGCCGACGGCTCTGTGGATGACCCCTGCTAATGTACCTATAAGCCTAAGGATAGGGGTTCCTGGGCCTAAAACTTGGTGTGATAACGGCCATCGACGGCGACTCCACCCAGTTCATCACCCGTTACCCTGATCGACCAGCGCGGGTTGAACGTGTACTCCCCTTGCACCTGCTCGCTCCCCGGTTGACTGACGTCGGTCGAAAAGGTGAACAGGAAATTCTTTGTGACGCGTTGCTGTAAGGCGATGCGTGCACTCGGATTGGTACCGAACAACGGAGTGATCTGCAAGCTCGAAATCCCGACCAGCCGCTGAATCCCGCCGGTGACCGGGCTGGTAGCCTTGTTCGCCAGGAAAGCATCCGTGCTGGTCCCGGTCGCGGCGGCCTCGATGGTGGTTTGTCCGGTCCGCAGCAGATTGATGATATCGGCTGTCGACAAGGGAGGATCGGACATGTAACTGGTCGTAAGCTTATCGACGGGCCCGGTCAGAGTGACGGTCAGGTTGTACTGTTCGACCGTGGTGGTGACCTGCACATTGAGCACAGGCGAGGTTTGGTTCGGGTTATCAAAACTTATGATGCCGCGCTCTAAATTGTATCGGTTATTCAGATAGAAGAATTCGCCCGACGTCAGGTCGGTCCTGCCGATAATGACCGGATTCGAGAGCGTGCCGATCACTTGCAGATTGACTGTGCCTTCCACACTGAGCCCGCTGCTGATAGCGGAAAGATTCTGTTTCGATTGCACCCCGATGCGGAGCTTGACCCTATCGGCAAAGCTTTCTCCCACTGAAGGAAGCGAGGTCCCGCCGAATTGGCTGGCGAAGCTGGAGAGATCGAAGTCGGGCGTAAAGCTCAGGCTGCTAATCATCAACCGCCCGCCCAGCGTCGAGGATCCCGCGGTCCCGGTGAATGTCAGATTGCCGTCGGATACGGTGCGCATCCCTGCCGGGTAGAGCAAGCGCACGGCCTTATCCTGGAGAGCCAAATTGAACTGCCAAGTGGGCCGGTACGCGATCGACCCGCCGACGGAAACCTGGCCGCCGCCCAGTTGGCCGGTAAGATTGCGGATCTGTAGTTTGTCCCGGGTGACGTCCATGGTTCCATTCAGGTTCTCGAGGTCCAGGGGTGCCATGCCGCTCGACAGCGCAACCCCTTCAATCTGTATCTGCCCCTCGACATTAGGGTTCTGAATGCTGCCGCTCGTGCGCACATCGACTCCGAGGGTGCCCGTGGCTTTCACGTTCGAGGAAAACATGCTGAGTAAGCGCAGATTGACCGACCCCTGCGCGTTGACACTCATGGCCGCT
>DASPVG010000130.1:0-17646 GCA_035622455.1 Terriglobales bacterium | reverse complement strand
AGGACGGTAGAGTTACCAGCCGGCGGCTGTCCTGGGAATACCTGCTTGTAAATCTTTTGAGCTAAGGTTTCCCGCTCTTCAGGGGTCAAGCACTTGCTCGCGAATATGGTGGTTAAGGGCCAGCTCTGGGGCGAATCGCTGTGCGATTCAAGCTCGGCTCTGCTATCTTCTTGGCTCGTACTCTGAGAGGCTCGATGACGGAATCTTCACTGCCCCAACCCTCCGCGTTTTATCGCTGGACCGTGCTCATATTCGTCAGCATTGCCATGGGCGCGAACTACTACATCTATGACAGCATCAATCCCCTGGAGCGTATCTTCATCGACCGGCTGGGCTTTTCCGCAACGGAATTTGGCTGGCTGAACGCCAGTTATAGTGTCGCCGCCGTAGCCACTTTGCTGATCGGTGGAATCGTGATCGACCGCATCGGCACCAAGAAGGCTCTGACCATGTTCGCCTCCCTGTGTTTGTTTGGCGCTCTGGTGACCGCCTATCAAGGGCGGCCGGGAACCATGATCACCGGTCGGACCGTGCTCGGCTTGGGCGCCGAGTCCATGATTGTCGCAGTGACCACGGTACTGGCCAAGTGGTTCCGCGGCAAGGAACTCAGCTTCGCCTTTGGCATTAATCTCACCATCGCCCGCCTGGCATCGGTCGCGGCCGACAATTCCCCGACTTGGGCCAGGCAGGTCTTCTATCCCCAAGGACCGGCTGGGCCGCCCAGTTGGCGCGGACCGTTGCTTGTCGCGGTAGGTGCCGGGGTGCTCGGGGTAACGACCTCGCTGGTTTACTGGGCTCTCGAAAATCGTGCCGAGCGCCGTTATGAGCTCGGCAAAGCAGGCGAGATCGACAAACTGGATTTTCGCCAGATGTTTCGCTTCAATCGCTCGTACTGGTATGTCGTTGGGCTATGTTTCACCTTTTATTCAGCAATCTTTCCTTTTCGCACCTTCGCCATTGACTTTTTTACCAACAAGATCCTGGTGGCTCACGGAGGAGTCCAAGCGACTGAAGCGGTCAAGATCCTGGCCCATCAAAAGGCTGGCATGTTGAACAGCCTATTGCCCCTGTCGGCCATGTTCGCCACCCCCTTGTTCGGATTGCTGGTCGACCGAGTTGGTAAACGCGCCTTGTTGATGATCGGTGGCTCGATTCTGCTGATGCCGGTTTACCTGCTGATGGCATACAGCCAGGTCCCTCTATTGCTGCCCGTCTCGCTCATGGGCATTGCCTTTTCCCTGATCCCGGCTGTGATGTGGCCCTCGGTGGCGTACATCGTAGAACAGTCGCGATTAGGGACAGCCTACGCTTTGATGACTCTCATTCAGCAGATCGGTTTTTTCATTCTGAATCTCCTAATCGGTAAGGCCAATGACTATTGCGGGGCGGGACTGTCCAATGTGGCCGGGTACGACTTGGGCATGTGGTTGTTTTCGGTCCTTGGCTTTGTCGGACTCGCCTTTGCCATTCTTCTGCGGATGCGCGAAACCGGACCCTTAGGTCATGGGTTAGAGACTATTACCACAGCCACGGCGGCAGCCTAGATTTCGAGTCTTGGCCTCGGGTTTGTTTGTCTAACTATTGAATCTACAAGAAGTAAGGATGACCTGGCGATGGGCAGGCCTGGGGCTGGGGCCGGCTTGACCATTGCCGGGTGACGAAAGTGATCCAGGGGCCGGGAAGGCACCTCAAATTTCTCCCCTCGAGTCACTGCAAGCAGTACAACGAAAAGATATTTGCGCCGCATCTGATTGAATGCGGCCGGAATAAGGCAACTTGACGGACGCGAGAAAATCGCAGGGCGACAGGCTTTCTGAAGCTGAGGCGATCGAACGGGCGAAACAGGGGGACGAGGAAGCCTTTGAGGCTCTTTACCACCTGCACAAGCGGCGTGTGTACTCGCTATGCCTTCGCATGACGGCGAACACGGCTGCGGCCGAGGACCTCACGCAAGAGGCATTCCTGCAGCTGTTCCGCAAGATTGGCACCTTCCGCGGCGAGTCGGCGTTCTCCACTTGGCTGCATCGGATGGCGGTCAACGTGGTACTGATGCAGCTTCGCAAGAAGGGGCTGCCGCTGGTTTCGCTCGAAGAGACGATGGAGACGGAGGAGGAATCTCCTAAGAAAGAGCCTGGGGCTGAGGATGCAAGGTTAGCTGGTTCCATCAACCGAATACAATTGGAGCAAGCCATCGGCGATCTGCCCCCCGGCTACCGTATGGTTTTCCTCCTGCATGACGTCGAAGGTTATGAGCACAACGAGATCGCTGAAATGGTAGGATGTTCGATCGGTAACAGTAAGTCGCAGTTGCACAAGGCTAGAATGAAGTTACGGGAGCTCCTGAAGACGAGCAGAGCTGAAAAAGCCACCCAGCCGTGAGGAGCCCGGGACATAGATTGGGAGAGGTAGAATGACCTGTGAGGAATTTCGACGGGTCCTGCCTGAGCTTGAGGGCGACCAGCAGACGGTCGAGCAGGAAGAGCATCTGAAAACCTGCTCGTTATGTTCAGGTCTCATTTCCGACCTGAACGCCATCTCCGCCGGAGCACGCCTTCTGGCGGAGGACCAAGAACCAAGTCCTCGGGTTTGGAATTCCATCGCGATCGCCCTGCGGCAAGAGGGGCTGATCCGCGATCCCTACGCGCCAGCCCTCCTCTCGGGATCGCGCCTCGAAGGCCGGGGATTTGGCTGGCTCAGGCCGGTTACAATTGCCCTGGTGGCCGGAGCCGCCCTTCTTCTCGTGTGGCAGCGCATTCCGCGGGGGACTTCCGTGGCACGGCAAGTCGCCACCTCGGCCCCGATCATAAGCACCGCGGCCGGGATTGGCCAAGACTCCGCCATCGATGCCGACCAAGTTCAGTTGCTCAATTATGTTGCCAGCCGGGCGCCGGCCATGCGGGCTGGTTATGAGTCCGATTTGCGAGCGGTCAATGCGTACATTCGTGACGCCGAAAGCTCGGTGCGCGATAACCCCAATGACGCGATCGCTCAGCAGTATTTGATGAATGCCTATGAACAGAGGGCGATGGTTTACGAGATGGCCATGAATCGGGCTCTGCCGTAACTTGGGTAGGGAGTTGGGGGGACAGGGAGTATGAAGCGCAGGCAGAGGATGGCGAAGCTGGTCGTGGGAGTGGTGCTGGTCGGAACTGTAATTGCCACGGCTCAGAATCGCCAGGAATATCGTTTTCGGGTTCATCGTCGCGCCAGTGTTTCCATTGCCAATCAATATGGGCCGATCTGGGTGAAGCCGTCCTCGGGAAAAGAAGTGCTGGTCACGGCGGTGCTCCACTCGGACAAGGTCGAGGTCGATCACACCCACATCTTCAACCGCATCTCCATTACTTCTCATCTGTTACCGGGAGCCAACGCCGACAGCGGTCGGGTTGAATATCAGGTTTCTGTCCCGGCGGACTCCAACGTTACTTTGCTTTCTGCCACTGGTCCTCTGCGGGTAGAGCGCCTTCACGGCGACGTGATGCTCGAGGGCAACACTGCCAATGTCGATGTCCGAGACCTCAGTGGCGGGCATGTACATATCAAGACCCTCGACGGTCCCGTCACCTTGACCAACGTTACTGATGGTCACGTGGAAATCACATCCGTCGGCGGCGATGTGGCGCTGAATTCGGTGAACGGTCCATTGATCCACGTGAATTCGACGAGCGGAAGGATTGTCTATGATGGAGACTTCGGCGGTGGCGGTGAGTACTCGTTGATGACCCACACGGGAGACATTGAGGCCACGGCTCCCTCCTATGCTTCCTTCGATGTCATGGCCAGCTCGACCCAGGGAAAAGTCGAGAACGATTTCCTCTTGCAACCCACGCACACCTCATTCGCGGCCAAGGCCGGCAGTGCCTTCGCAGGCACCATGGGCAAGGCGGCCTCCTCCGTCCGGCTGCTTTCCTTCAGTGGTAAAATCCACCTCAAGAAACGTTGATGGTGCGAATCAGCGCGCCCAACCTACGCTTGCTCCCCTAGATCCATGAATGCCCCAACCGGCCCCTGTACCTCGGTTACTCCGGTTACGCGACGGCCGGGCCGAATCCGTGTAATTTTCTTAATAGGGTTTATGGGTGCCGGCAAGACCACGGTCGGCCGTGTTTTGGCCGCCCGCCTTGGCTGGCCGTTTGAGGATCTCGATGACCGGATTCAGTCTCGGGAGGCTCGGACGATTGAGCAAATCTTTCGGGTAGAGGGAGAGGCGGGATTCCGAATCGTGGAGCGCGAAGCGATTCGCGAATTGATCTCGAACCTCGGACCATTGCCGCGAGTCGTAGCCTTGGGCGGAGGTTCCTTTGCGCAGCCAGACAATGCGACCCTGATCGAAGGACTAGCAGCTCCGGTCGTCTTTCTGGACGGTTCGGCGGAAGAGTTGTTTCGCCGTTGTGAACGGGAAGGTCGAGAGCGTCCCTTGCGACGAGACGCCGAACAATTTTCCGCACTCTACGACGAGCGACGGCCGTCCTACTTGAAAGCGACCTGTCGCATCGACACCGACGGGAAAGATCCAGGTATGATAGCCGCGGAGGTGGCATGCAGTCTCGGACTTGGTTAATACAGCGGATCTTAGGGCGCAGAGCGCGGGGCGGCGGATGGATCGGAGTGCTTGCACTGCTCTGTTGTCTCGTGGCTCCTCTGCTCGGATTCTCGGCGGATGAGCAGACGCCTGCGCAGACGGTGGACAAGGGTTCGTTTGGCGTGTTCATCGGGGGGAAACGCGTGGCCACCGAGACCTTCTCGGTTGAGCAGGGATCATTTGGCAGCTCCGTCACCTCCCACTTCCTCACCGAATCCGGTGTAGAAAAGGCCGCCCAAAATAGCGAGTTACAGCTCGGCCCGAATGGCGATCTGAGAAGCTACCAGTGGACTGAGACCAGCCCCGGCCAAGCCCAGGCCTGGGTACTTCCCAACCATGAGTTCCTGACCGAGCGGTACAGCAAGAGTCCGCAGGACAAATTTCAGGAGCAGCCGTTTCTCCTGCCGACTTCGATCAGCATCTTAGATGATTACTTTCTGGTGCAGAGAGAGGTGCTGGCATGGCGATATCTGGCGACCAGCTGCCGGGAAGAAAAGGGGCAGGTTTCTTGTCCCCTGAAAAAGGCCGTGCCCATGGGAACCCTAAATGCGCATTCCCGCGTCTCCATGCTGGTCGAGGTCGAGTATTCCGGCCGGGAGAAGGTGAGCATTCGGGGAGACCAGCGCGAGCTGATCCGCCTTGATTTGAAGACGGAAGGAGGAGACTGGACACTATGGCTGAACGATCAGTTGAAACTCGAACGACTTCTCGACCTCTCCTCCAACACCGAGGTGATTCGAGACTAGAGGTTGGGCGCTGATGGATACTCGCGCGGCTCGAATCTTATTCACCGTCCTGCTGTTCGCCTTGGGGCTGGGCTTTCTCTACGTAGCCCGCCACACCCTGATTGCCTTTTTGTTCGCCATCCTCTTTGCCTATCTGGTCGATCCCGCGGTTTCGCGAATCGAACGTTGGACTCGAAGTCGCAGCATGGCCATCGGCGCGATCTATCTGCTTCTCGTGCTGTTGTTGGGTCTATTTTTCTTTTTCGTGGGGCCAAGAATCGTGCACCAGGCACAACGGCTCACCGAGGCTTTGCCGGGTTTGCTCGACCAAGTCAGCTCCGGCAACATTGCCGTCACCATTGGCCACGAACGCGGGTGGAGCGATTTCACCATCCGGCAGGTGGAAGCATTCTTGGCGAATCATCGTGATGGACTGGTTGCACTCGCCCAGAGGGTGGGCATTCGGCTGGCCGAAGTCGCCAAGGAAGCATGGCTGCTTCTTCTGATCCCGATTCTCGCCATCTTCTTCCTGAAAGACGGCCGCACGTTTGGTGAGGCGGCGTTGTCGTTCATCCACTCTCAACCACAGCGCGAGTTTCTCGAAGGTGTACGGGGCGATCTCAACGAAATGCTGGCCCAGTTTATCCGGGCTCAACTCACCCTGGCCTTCTTCTCTTTCCTGGCTTACTCCAGTTTCATGGGAATCACGAAGGTCCCTTACGCTTTGATGCTAGGCACTTCGGGTGGCCTGATGGAGTTCATTCCCATGGTCGGCCCGCTGGTTGCTGCCCTGGTCATTTTCCTGGTAGCGCTGTTGACTGGCTACTCGCATTTGCTCGTCCTGCTGATTTTTCTGGGCGTTTGGCGGGTGGTGCAGGACTACGTGATTGCGCCCCGCATCATGGGGAAGAGCATGGAATTGCATCCGCTCGCGGCCTTGTTCGGGGTCTTGGCAGGGGGAGAGATGGCCGGCGTCTTGGGCGTATACCTTTCGATCCCGGTGATGGCCAGCCTGCGCATCTTTTTCCGACGCTGGCGTCTGTACGCTGAAAAGCGGCGCTTTGGGCCGCTCAACGAATATGCTCTCGGGGTGGACGCCTTGAGCGATACGCAGCGGTTGACATGAGGAATAGCGGCTTATGGAGGAAGATTTTCAGCTGCTAGCCCCCCAGGCCGAAGGGTGAACGAATTGCCGGTTGCTACCGGTGGTTTTCAATGGTTCGTGTTGCTTCGGTTTGAGATTCCTAGTGCGGGTTAGGAGCTGTTGTAAAATTCAGGAACGATTATGGCTACGAAGATCCCTGTGGGTATTCTGGGCGCAACCGGCATCGTGGGACAGCGCTTTGTCCAGTTGCTCGAGCATCATCCGTGGTTTGAAATCGCTTGGTTGGCGGCTTCCGATCGTTCGGAAGGGCGTGTGTATGGCGAGGCCGCTCGGTGGCGGATGAAAACTCCGCTGCCCGAGCGCGTCGCCGCAATGCGCCTCTCGCCCGCCAAGCCGGACGGTGCGCCTCAAGTGGTCTTTGCCGCCCTGGATGCCAGTGTGGCTGCCGAACTCGAACCCCGGTTCGCCGAAGCCGGCTGCGCCCTGGTTACCAATTCCAGCGCACTGCGCATGCAACCAGACGTACCGCTGGTCATTCCCGAGGTCAACGCCGACCACATCAAGTTGCTCGAGTGTCAGTCTTGGCGGAGGAAGTCCGGTGGGTTTGCGGTCACGAACCCGAATTGTTCCGCCATCGGACTGGTCCTGGCGCTAGCCCCTTTAGAACAATCATTCGGCATCGAAAGCGTGTTCGCGGTCACCATGCAGGCGGTGAGCGGCGCGGGCTATCCCGGAGTCGCCTCGCTCGATATCCTGGGCAATGTGATTCCCTACATTGCCAAGGAAGAAGAAAAAATGGTGGAGGAAACCTGCAAACTTCTGGGCCGCCTGGACGGCTCAAAGATTGTCCCCGCCAACATCGCGATGAGCACCCATTGCAACCGCGTGGCGGTTGAGGACGGACACACCGAATCCGTCTCCGTGAAACTACGCAGGAAAACGGGAACCGAAGAGATCATCGCGGCCTGGAACAAATTCCGGGGTGTCCCCCAGGAACTCCAGCTCCCCAGTGCTCCCGAACAGCCGGTGCGTTATCTGGGATCTTCCGATCGTCCCCAACCCCGCTTCGACGTCGATGAGGGCGGCGGCATGAGCGTCACCGTCGGCCGGCTGCGTCCCTGCGGCGTGTTCGACTGGAAGTTTACCGTGCTATCGCACAACACCATCCGGGGCGCTGCCGGGGCTGCGTTGCTCAATGCGGAGCTCCTCAAAGTTAAAGCCTATTTGGGGTGATTCCGGTCTCCGATTTGAGGTAGCCATGAATCTCTCTCGCCCCCTTTTTTCTTGTCCGTCGAGAGCCATTCGCAGCCGAGCCGTGTCCCGCTCTGCGCCGCGCCAGTCCTGGGGTATCGTGCGGCTTTAGAATTTGAGCTAGCCATGCATCTCGTGATCCTCGGTCGCGGCAAGACAGGAAAGCTGGTGGCGGAAGTAGCCCGGTCGCGCCACCATGAGGTTCAGGTACTGGCCGCAGGCGAAAATCCGGGGGCCTCGGCTCTGACCCCCGACCACCTTCAGAATGTCGATATCGTCATCGACTTCACCACTCCCCGCGCCGTACTCGAAAATATGAAGGCCTGTGTTCATGCCGGCAAGGACATGGTGGTTGGCACCACGGGCTGGTACGACGAGCTTGCTCGAGTACGGCAGATGGTCGAGCAGTGCGGCACCGGGTTCTTATATGCCGCCAACTTCTCGATCGGGGTCAACTTATTCTGTGAAATCGCGCGCGCGGCCGCTGGTACCCTTCGCCACGGCTACCGCGGACAGATCTTCGAACGCCACCACGCCAACAAGAAAGATGCCCCATCGGGAACGGCTCTGGCCCTGGCGCGAATTCTGCGGGAGGCATCCGGCACGGAGCTCGAGGTCACCTCGTTTCGTGAAGGTGAGGTCGTCGGCATGCACGAGCTGGTGTTTGATTCTTCGGTAGACACCATTTACGTCTGTCATAATGCCAAGTCGCGCCTGGGTTTCGCCGAAGGAGCCGTCCGCGGGGCGGAGTGGTTGTCTGGGAAAAAGGGCTTCTTCGATTTCGAGCAGATCTGGTCTGAGTTGTAAAAACTGGCTGGTTTTGTGAACCGCTTGCCATCCAGCCTGGCCGGGTATTTTCGCTAGACGACGGAAGCTTCCCCGAGCATATAATTGATGGCAGACCCTTGGGGGAGCCCAGGATGAAGTTCCCGTCGTTGTGGCTTGCGTTCCTGCTTCTGTCGTCCTCGATGGCAGTCCTTGCGCAAATCCGTCCCGGCGGAGTCAGCAGCGGTCGGGGTGCCGGAAGCCTGCCGGGAACGAGCACGCCAACCGCTCCCTCGCCCAGTGCCGCTTCGCCCACGTCCACCGCAGCGTTTCTCTCCGGCAAGGTAGCTCTCGATGACGGGAGCGAGCTGAGCGATTCCGCGGCCATCCAGGTAACATGCCGCGGCCAGCGTCATACCGAGGCGTACACCGATCGCCGCGGTAATTTCAGCTTTCAGTTCGCCTCAATTTCGAACGAGGCCAGCGATGTCGGAGACGCCAGCGCCACCATGATGACCCGCACCTCGAGCAGCCAAGAAATGCGCAATTGGCGCGACTGCGAGATTCAAGCTGTGCTTCCAGGGTACAGATCGGAAGTGATCGATCTTTCCAGCCGGATGAGCACCCTCGAGAGTGTAGACCTAGGGCGAATCACGTTGCATCGCTTGGAGCACGTGGAGGGGACCAGCATCAGCGTAACCAGCGCGATGGCTCCTCCGTCGGCCAAAAAGGCTTTGGAGAAGGCCCGGGAAGAAGAAAAAAAAGGCAAGTCGAGCCAGGCCGTGCAATCCCTGGAAAAAGCGGTCGAGATTTATCCCAAATTCGCCGTCGCCTGGTACGAACTGGGACGCATCCAGTTAGAACAGCACGACGTCGCATCCGCGAAACACTCCTTCGAGCAGGCGCTAGAAGCTGATTCCAAGTATGTGAATCCCTATAACAATTTGGCGGCATTGGCCTTTCAGGCGGGCGAGTGGCGACAGGTGGCGGACATCACGAACAAGCTGCTGTCGCTCAACCCGGTGAATTTCCCGCGAGCCTACTTCTACAACGGGGTTGCCCGCTACTATCTGGGAGACATGGATGCCGCCGAGAAGATTGCTCGGCAGGGAATGCGGGTCGATGAGGCCCACGATGTGCCTCAGCTGCAATATCTGTTGGGGATCATCCTCATAAAGAAGCACCAATACCCGCAAGCTACAGAAGAGCTGGAGCAGTATCTCAACCGAGCAAAACAACCCGAGGAGATCGAACAGGCAAAGAAACAGCTTGCCGAGATCGAGCGTCTCTCGGCCGCACAAGACTCGGCTTCGGCGGAAGAGAAGAAATAGCGGAGGCTGGTCGCGCGGGTTGCGGCAAGTATTCACCCGGTTTTCCAGATCTCACCTGCCACATATACGATTACGGCAATCGAGGCGGCACAGCCAAACGGTATTTTCAGAGACTCCGGATTATCCAAAGACAGTTCCCGACCGGGAAGATGCAGGCTGGCGAGCGAGGCCAACATGCGACCTATGTTCGTCAGAGTCTGCCGTCCTCGCCTCTTCCAGAGGACCAGGATGCCAGCCATGAAGCCGGCCACCAAAATGGTGATGAAGAGCACGGCCATCAACCGCCCCGGCCCGAGAAAAGCGCCGATCGCACCCACCAACTTCCAGTCGCCCGCTCCCAGACTGCGGACCAGTACGAACGGCAGCAGTACCAGCAGCCCCAGACCTGAGCCGAGTAACGACTCTTGGGTGCCTCGCCATCCGGAGGCGATCGAATTCACCGCGATTCCGAGCAGGCAGCCCGGTACGGTCAGCCAATTGGGAATCCGCCGCCAGCGCAGGTCGGTGAAACCCGCTGCCGCGGCGAGCAGGATCAGAAGCATCCAGATGGTTTCCGGAAACCATGCGTGAGCCACGAGGAAGCCATACACAACCACAGGAACCGAAACAGGCAGAGAAGACCCGAGTGCGCGGATGAGACAGTGGGTAATGCGCGGATTGTCACATTTTCCTGCGCCTCAGTCAACACGGACCCTGGGGGTGGAGCAAATCGATGAAAGCCTCGCTTCCAATCCATGCGGTGGGAGTTCCAGTTTCCGCGTGTGTTATAAGAAAATGGAGCCGCGCCGAGCGTGCGTGCCCGTGCCGGCTCATAGTTGCACGGCACTTTTCATCGGAGTAGCATTGCAGGATCCTGCCTAGTTGGAGCGAAACGGTTTTCCTTGCGTGCGCAAAAGGCACAGGACAAGATCTATGAACGTCCTTTTGCTCTCCATGCCAGATTACTTCGAGCACATGCCTCCGGTCGCGGTTCGCATGCCCAACGGAGCCCTGAGTTCACTTGCGGGCAATGTCGACTCCCACCACCGTGTTGCGGTCGCTGACCTGATTCTCAGTCATGGGCGGATTCGGGAAACTGTGACCCGGTTGATCGGCGAGTTGAACCCGGAGGTGGTAGGGCTATCGGTAATGACCTTTCAACGCCGCACGGCAGTTCGCATTATTGAACTGGTGCGTTCCCTCAAACCAGCGGTGAAGATCGTTCTAGGAGGCTACGATCCCGGTCTCGAACCTGAGGCCTATCAGGCGGTGGCCGTCGATTACCTCGTGCGCGGCGAAGGCGAGGTTACGTTTCGCGAGCTTTTGCGTGCGCTCGAAAGCGGACGAGGCGTGGAGGACATCAACGGCCTTCGCTACCAGGACGGTGGCCGCTGGATCGAGAACCCCGCCCGCGCCGTGCATCGCCTGGAAGAGGGGGAAATCCGGAGGCCAAACCGCGCGGCTCGTGTGCTCCGGGGTTACACGCTGCTCGGCCGTCAGGTGGACGTGGTGGAGACCTCCCGTGGTTGCACGTATGACTGTAGCTTTTGTTCGATCATCCAAGCGAGAGGCCGCAACTTTCATACCTACTCGCTCGAACGTGTTCTCGAAGACATTCGTGATGCCTACGATCACGGGGCTCGTACCATCTTCCTGGTCGACGACAATATCACCCTGAATGTGCGCCGGTTCGAACAGTTATGCCACGGCATCATCGCCGCCGGGCTCCATAAGCTCGACTACTTTGTGCAAGCCATGACCTCGGCCATCGCCAGCCACGGAGAAACCCTGGCTCCTCTCATGCGTCGTGCGGGATTCCGCTATGTCTTTCTGGGGATCGAAAACATTCTCCAGCGAGATCTCGAGTTCCTGCGTGCCAGCGCCAAGAACACGGCGCGGGAAAACGGCCGCAGTCAGGGCAATGCCACGATCCGAGCCATTGACTATCTGCGCCGAAACAGGATGTATGTGGTGGGAGGGCTGATCGTCGGCAACCCGGACGATACTTCTCAGTCGATTGAAGCCAACCTGGCATTCGCCGAGCGCTATGTGGATTGGCCATACATCCAGCACCCGACGCCTTATCCGGGCACCCCGATGACGGATGAGTTCCGCCAGCGTGGTTTCATCACCAACCCACGCGTGGAAGAGTACGACGGTACAACCGCGGTGGTACGGAGCGAGCACCTAAGCGCTGAACAGATCGAATATCTGCGCTGGAAACGGGAACGCTGGATCAAGCTGCGTCATATGCCGGCGGCCTTTCGTCATGACCCGTGGTTCGTTCTGCGTTACGCTCCTGAGATGTTTGCTCACACCTTTCGCGGCTGTACCTTTCGCGGCCTGCTGGGGTTCGAAGATGACCGCAAGGATTTTGCGCGCTACAAAGAGATCCGGCGGGAAGAGCGCGCCTATCTCTAAGCCTTGCTCCTCACTTACGAATGGAAGTCGCGAGCCTGCTGTCGCCACTCGAGAGCGCTCTCCATCTTAACGAAACGCCTCGCCGGAGCAGGTTTGTTCCGGGCCCCCCCCCAAGTCGAGAGGAGGAAAAACTCTGGAATGTTTCCCCAATTCGAGGTAGGATCCCGGCATGAGCAGCTCATTCCCACTTCCCACGGCGTGCCCTGTCAGTGTCTCCCTGCGAATCGAATCGGCCAGCCACTGCGATGGTTCCTTGTGTCATCAGCCCCTGTTCAATGAAGACGGAAGCTTGCATTACGTGGCTCCCCACAGCCACTTGGTGGAACGGCATGCCAACGGCACCGGCTGTTACGCGATGTTTTGTGATCTCCCGGGGCTAGCTTAAGTGTAGCTGGAACCTTCAACCGGGCGAGATAGGCCCAAAACCGGGTCCAGCTGCCTCTTCTCCTTCTTGAGCTCCAGAGCCTGACGCTGTTTTTCTTCGATCGAAAACTCGTTCCCCGGCACATGCCTATTGGGAAGTGCGCTGCCGGCGAATCTCCTCCAGGCGCTTCTTGAGGTATTCCTGATACTCCTGCTCGAGTTTCGGATCGCTTGGGGAGTAATAAATCTCGCTGGACTTGTATTTGCCCTGCGCAAATTTCTTTTTCGTCCACTCATCATGAATCTGGATCTCGTCGGCGCGGTCGAGCAGCTCCTTGACGAACTGTGGCGGAATAAAATACACCCCTTCGCGGTCTCCGACGACCAGATCACCCGGCATGACCGTGACCGCACCAATGCGAATCGGAACATTGATTCCAGTCAGCATCACATTGTCGATCGGCGTCGGATCCACCGAGCGAAAGTAAGCGGGCATCTCGATCGCAGAGATTCCATCCAGATCGCGGACGCTGCCGTCGACGACAAGTCCGCCGCCGTGAGTGGCCACATTCACATAGTAGAAAAGGTTATCCCCCACCATGGTGCCGTTCACCTTCTTGCCGAACAGATCCACGACCAGCACGTCTCCAGCCCCGAGCCTGTCGATCGCGGTTTGGTTGGTGAGCCGCGAGATCCCAGAAGCCTTCGCCTTGGCTTCGGCCACCTTGTCCACATCCGAGCGCAGCGGCATGAACTGTACGGTGAGCGCCCGTCCGACCATGGTTTTTCCAGGATGCAGGACTTGAAATCCGTCGGCGTATTGGTTGTGATAGCCCTTATCTTCGAGGACTTCCCAAATCTCTTCCGCGGAGAGACCGCGCGCACGCTCTAAGAGTTCATCGGGTACTCTGGGCCGCCCGTCCGGCAGGCGGTCGAACGGGTTCTGCGCAGTGTAGTCGATCAGTTCTTGTTTAGAAAATCTCATCAGTTGCGCCTGAGCGAGCGCAGGCGGGAGCAGCGCGCACACGGCCAGCATTGCCGTCAACCGGGCACCACTACCGAGAGAATTCGAAGTCATCGAGCCACCTCCGGATTGGTTTGCGCCTTACGCCAGAAAATCCTGTCGAAGCAGAATCTCGGCGCGGCAAGCTTACCTTAACTCGATGCTCATCGCCTCGATTTCTCCTGGCAGACTGACGGCTGAGTTGTGCGACGCCGCTCCTGTCGAAGGAGCATCGATGGTTTCCGGAGATCGGTGGGCGGCGGTGGCATCAGCGGCAGGGAGATCAAGGCGCAAAGTGCCTGGGTCTGACTTCGGAGCCCTATCGGTCATTGCGAGCGCTGTTGCGGGTCCCAGTTTCACACGGTAAGACCGAAATTTTACTTAGCCGATTGGCGATGCTAACGTACCTGGCAACAACCGGTACGAATGACAAAGAAGGCGAACTGTAATTGCGGATCGAAATCCCGGACCTCTTACCGATGGTTACTGGTCGCCATGGTTGCCAGTCGGTTGAGTCTCGCCTTCGCTCAAAACACTCCTGCGGGCAGCTTGGGCGGTACGTCCACAATTCGCGTGGATGCCACCCAGGCGATCAAATCGTTCGATCCCGACCGTGCATTGGGCACTTCGATCGACATTCTTCGACCCGGCGAAGTCGATAAGGTGTACAGCGAACCGATTCTCAAGGAATCACTTTCGGCGGGATGGGGACCGATCACGTATCGCCAGAATACGGAACTGCAAGGTGCGGCGTGGCACTGGAATCCCAACGGTACTTGGAGCGACGCGGGGCACCAGAATGGATACTTCACCGGTAGCTCTCAGCTCGGAGAGTTCATTCGCCATTCTTATGGTTACCCGCTCCCGCGCCGCGGCAACACTCATGGTGACGGGCGCTCGCCGGGCAAGTACTCGCGGATCACGGATGGCGACCCGAACACCTATTGGAAAAGCAATCCGTACCTCGCGAGCGAGTACACGGGGGAGGACGATGCCTTACATCCCCAATGGGTGATCGTCGATCTAGGGACGGCGGAAAGAATTGATACCTTGCGGATTCACTGGGCCAACCCGTACGCGACGGCCTATCAAGTTCAGTATTGGAACAGCGAAAAGGAACCACTCAGCAGCCCGACCGATGGGCTCTGGATCACTTTCTCGCAGGGTATCGTGACCCAAGGCAAGGGCGGAAGCGAGACACTGAAGCTCTCGCATGGACTGACGTCGGTGCGCTATCTCCGCATTTGGATGACGAAATCATCCAACACTTCCGAGACTCACGACCAAGACCCCCGGAGCTCAGTGGGCTATGCGATGCGCGAACTGGAGGTCGGAACCTTGAGCAGTGATGGTCAGTTCGTCGATCTCGTAAAGCATGTTCCCGATCAAGACCAGACCGTCGTCTTCACCTCTTCGGTCGATCCCTGGCACTCTGCCTCGGATTTTACGCTGGAGGCGGGAGATCAGACTGGACTGGATCTGTTTTATACGAGTGGTATCACGAATAAGCTGCCGGCGATGATTCCGATCGCGATGTTATATGGAACGCCGGAGGATGCAGCCGCGGAGATTGCCTACGTTAAGCAGCGGGGCTATCCCATTTCCTACGTCGAAATGGGAGAAGAGCCGGACGGCCAGAAGATGCTGCCCGAAGACTACGGTGCTCTTTACTTGCAGTTTGCGAAAGCCCTTCACCGGGTCGATCCGAAGCTGAAACTTGGTGGACCGGTCTTTGAGGGGGTAAACCAAGACATCCAGGTCTGGCCCGATGCCAAGGGGAGAGTCTCCTGGCTCGGGCGCTTCCTGGATTACCTGAGGGAACATGGAAGGATTGCCGACCTGTCCTTCGTCTCTTTTGAACACTACCCTTTCCCTCCCTGCGAGATTACCTGGTCTGATCTCTATCGTGAGCCGGAGCTGACGCATGCCATTCTTCAGGTCTGGAAATCCGATGGAGTGCCCGCGAGTCTCCCCCTGATGAATACGGAAAGTAATCTCTCGTGGGGACTGACCCAGCCGATGACCGACGTTTTTTCCGCGCTGTGGCTGGCTGACAGTGTGGGTGCATTTCTGACCTTCGGGGGCGACGCCTATTACCATTCGCCGATTCAGCCGGAAGCGCTGCGCCCGGGTTGCCGGGGCTGGAGCACTTACGGCAACTTTGTCGCGGATCAAAATCTTAATATTCGCGGCCATACCGCACAGTATTACGCCAGCCGTCTCATCAATCTGGAATGGGTAGTACACGGTCGAGGCGAGCATAACTTGTACCGAGCCGCCGGTGATCTGACCGATGGGGCCGACCACGCGCTGATCACCGTCTATCCTGTATTGCGTCCCGATGGAGACTGGTCCTTACTGCTCATTAACAAAGACCAGTCGAACGCGCATACGGTCGAGGTTCAATTCGAAAGGGAGGGTGGGAAGACGCAAGTCTTTTCTGGACCCGTGACCATGATTAGCTTTGGTAGCGAGCAGTATGTGTGGCACTCGGTTGGCGCCACGAGTCATGCCGATCCGGAGAATCCTCCGGTGAGCCATATGCTTTCGGGTGGCCCGGAGGGGCGTTTCACTCTTCCACGAGCCTCGGTCACCGTGTTGCGAGGGAAACCCGGCAGTCGGTAAGCGGCAACCGAGGACGGAAGGTTCGAAGCGGTTTCGTGAGCATCCCTACTTAGACTTAGAAGCGGCGGCGGCTGCCGTCCCTTCGAGGTAGGGCACGTAACCTTTGGCTTTGGTGCGCAGTCGGTAAACGGAAGTCGTCGCGGTGATGTAAAGCGTACCGTAATCCTTGTCGCCCCAGGCGAGATTCGCCGGCTGCTCCGGCAAGATGACCGTGCCGAGATGATGCCCCTGCGGATCCCACACCCAGATTCCCTTGGGGCCGGTGACATACAAGTTGCCCAGTGTGTCTACCTTCATGCCATCAGGCACGCCCTCCCCCTGGGCTCCGGGTTCTTCGCCAAAGATTCGGCCGTTCTCGAGGTTTCCATCCGCGGCAATGTCGTATACGCGAATATTTCTCTTCTCACTGTCGTCGACGTACAAGCGCTTGCCGTCGGGCGAGAAGGCAAGCCCATTCGGTTGCGTCAGATCCTTGGTGAGGAGGCGAACATTGCCCTTGTCGTCCAGGCGATAGACCCCTTGGAAGGGAATTTCCTGTTTTTCGCCGGCCACCAGATCGAGCGTCGGGTCCGTGAAGTAGAGTGCGCCATCGGGACCGACGATTACGTCGTTCGGGCTGTTGAACTTTTTACCGTCGTAACGCTCCGCCAGGGTCTTGTACTTCCCGTCCGGAGTCACCTCGATAATGGCCCGCAAGACACTGGCGCAGTCGATCAGCCGGCGCCTTCGATCGAAGGTGTTTCCATCGGGATCCCCCAGTGAGATGAGTTCTTGTTTTTTGCCGTCTGGGTAGACACGAAAGATCTTGTTGAGAGTTTCGTCGCTTAGGTAGAGAAAGCCGGCGTCGTCCCAGACGGGACCCTCGGTAAACCCAAAGCCCGAAGCTACCGTCGTGAGCTGGGCGGCGGGATCAATTACGTCCCAGAACTGGGGCGCCTCCGCGACCAGCTGAAACCTGCGCGGCGGCCGATCGGCCCATCCCGCCGCCAGCCCAAGAACGCATACCGCCACGATGCCGCTCCGTTGGAGTCTCATCTTCGATTTCTGCCGTGTCTTCGTTTTTCTATGGCGATCGCTAATCCTCACGTTCGGCGGCATGTTCTGACGATTCGTCAGGCCTGCTGTCGTTCGCGGATTTGATCAAATAACTGATGATGTCATTAACTTCTTTGGAACTGAGCCGGGTGCCGTAATCGGACGGCATGAGTGACTGTGAACTGTATTCGATCGCGTCGAGATCGGATTTCGTGAGGAAATAAAATGTGCCGTCCCGGCTCTGCAGCTGCAGGGAAAAATTGTCCTCATTGCGGATTCTGCCGGAATAGGTTTGCCCGTCGCGGGTTTTAACCAGGACGCTGCGGGCCTCCATACCCTGGTTGGGACGGGTAATGGCGCTTCGTATCTCGTCTTCGGAATGCGTACGCCCGTAGTTCGAAAGGTCCGCCGCCAGGAAGCCCCCGCTCCCCGCCACCATGTGGCATTCCGAACAACCGGTC
>DASPVG010000129.1:0-18383 GCA_035622455.1 Terriglobales bacterium | reverse complement strand
GCTCAATAGTTTACTGGTGAAATGAATCGCCATTTATATCACAACCGTGTGTCGAAGATTCCTCCTTCAGGAATCTAGAAGTGCATCAGTCCATTCTACGCAAATGCGCATCATGGTATGGGGTTAACTCCGGCTTGACTGCTTGACCACGAAACCAAGGTGGGCTGCTGTGGACTTAACGTTTGTATTTTCATTTGCTTGAGGAGATTTACCCGGCGAGTGATCGATCCCCTTCGAAATGCTGCGGAATCTCCGCGGCCGCGCTCACTTGCTCTTCAGATGTTTCAAAATCTCCCTGGCGGCGTTGGCACCCGAACCGCCGGTCAATCCCGCTCCCGGATGGGTGCCCGAGCCACAAAGAAACAAATTGGCGATTGGAGTCGAGTATCGGGCCCAATCGAGCAGCGGTCGCATGGTGAAAAATTGATCAAGCGACAGTTCGCCGTGGAAAATATGTCCCCCGGTCAACCCGTAGACGTCTTCGAGATCCTGCGGAGTAATGATCTGGTGGTGCAGAATTAACTCCGGCAAATTGGGCGCATATCGCGCCAGAATTCGCACCACCGTGTCTCCCAGAGCTACACGCTGAGACTCCCAGTCGCCGTCTCGCAAGCGAAAAGGGGCATACTGCATGCAAATCGACATCACGTGCTTGTTGGGCGGAGCGAGTGACGGATCGGTAAGGGATGGAATGGCGATCTCCAGATAAGGCTCGCGGGAGAAGTTCCCGTACTTGGATTCGTCGAATGCCCTCTCCAAGTAGTCGATCTCCGGACCAATGTGAATGCGTCCTTTCAAAGCGTCGATATTTCCATCGATGCCCAGGAAGTTAGGCAGGCCAGAAAGGGCGAGGTTCACCTTGGCCACCGAACCCGGCATGCGATAGTGCTCGAGCTTGGCCACGAAAGTGGGGGTAAGATGGACCGGGTCGACGAGCTTCAACAGGGTGCGTTTGGGATCGGCGTTGGACACAATCGCCTGGGCATGGATCTCTTCTCCGTTCGAGAGAACAACTCCATTGGCCACGCCGTTTCCTACACTGATCTCAATCACGTCCACCCCAGCGCGGATTTCGGCTCCCGCCTGCTCCGCCGCCGCCGCCATGGCCCGCGTAATTGCGCCGATACCGCCTTCGGCGAACGAAGCCAAGCCCGCAGGATGGGGGTCGGCCGCGGCGCGGATCAGAAGAACCAAACTGCTTCCCGCCGACCAGGGTCCGAGAAACGTGCCGAAAATGCCGCGAGCTGCCAGGGTGGCACGAAGCAACTCGGTATCGAAATACTCCGAGACCAGATCGGCCACCGCCATGGGCCCCCAGCGCAACAGGCGATACATGTCCTTCTTACCCAGGCGGCGAATTGAGCGTCCGGTCTGGAGCATGCCCCACAGATCGTGCTTGCTGGGCTGGTCGATGTCGGGTGGTGTGAGCGCAAGGGCTTTGCCGATCACCTCCCCTACCTTGGCTAGCGATTGCCGGAACTCTGGATAGCGGGCTGCATCCTTCTTCGAGAATTTAGCAATCTCTTCGGCGGATTTCTTGAGGTCATTGTAGAGGATGAGAACACGTCCGTCCGGCGAGAAGGAGGCGACCGCCACATGCGGGCTGATCAGCTTCAGGCCATGGGTCTCAAGCCGCATGTCGCGGACCACGTCTGCGCGAAGCGGCCCGGCCGTGTGGGCGAGAATGGAAGTGCGAAACCCGGGATGAAACTCCTCGGTGATGGCTGCGCCGCCTGGTTGCGGCCGGCGTTCAAGGACCAAAGGCTTGTAGCCGGCCTTGGCCAGGTAAAAGGCAGTGACCAGACCGTTATGACCGCCACCAATGATGACCACGTCGCGAGCGGCAGGCATAATCAGGCCGCTCCTTTGATGTCTTTTAGAATCTCGAGGGCGGCCAGGCGGCCGGGCGCGCCCATGATGCCACCGCCGGGGTGGGTCGCCGATCCGCACAAGTAGAGATTCCTGATGGGAGTGCGGAACCGCGCGTAGCCAGGAACCGGCCGCAAGAAGAAAAGTTGTTCGAGCGAAAGCTCGCCCTGAAAGATGTTTCCTTCGCTCAAGCCCCATTCGCGTTCCAGATCCAAGGGGGTAAGGACCTGCTTATGCAAGATGATGTCTTTGATGTTGGGCGCATACTCGGCAATCGTGTCGATCACGTTGTTGCCGAAGCTCTCTTTCAGATCATCCCAGTTCAGTCCGGGGCGCAGCTTATACGGGGCGTACTGGACGAAACACGACAGGATATGTTTTCCCGGTGGCGCTACCGAAGGATCGGTCAGCGTCGGAATCACCATGTCGACATAGGGACGGCGAGAGAAGTTGCCATACTTGGCATCGTCGTAGGCTCGTTCCATGTATTCCACACTGGGCGAGATGGAAATTGCACCACGAAGATGAGGGCCGGCTCCGCTCAGGCACTTGAAATTGGGCAGGGCGTCGAGGGCTAGATTCACCTTGCCGGAGGAGCCACGGAACTTGTAGCGCCGGACTTCCTCAAGAAATTCGCCGGGCAACTGTCCAGGTTCCATCAGGTTGACAAATGTCTGGCGTGGATCGACGCTCGAAGAAATGACGTCGGCCTGGATCTCGTCGCCGTCGGCGAGCACGACACCGCGCACTTTCCCGTTCTTCACCAGAATTTTCGCGATGGGAGCCTGGGTGCGGATTTCGGCTCCTGCCTCCCGAGCCGCGTCCGCAATGGCATTGGAGATTGCCCCGGTGCCGCCACGGGCGAAGCCCCAGGAGCGAAAAGCGCCGTCGATTTCCCCCATGTAGTGATGCAACAGGACATAAGCGCTTCCTGGAGAGCGCACGCCGAGAAAGGTTCCGATGATTCCCGAGGCCGACATGGTGGCTTTGAGTACATCGGTCTCAAACCACTGGTCAAGAAAGTCGATGGCGCTCATGGTCATCAACTGTACCTGGTTATACTTATCCTCACTCGAAAGGCCCTGGAAACGCCGACCGATAAACAGCAGCTTCATCAGCTCTCTAGGGCTGAGCGTATTGGGATCGGGCGGCACCATGCTCAGAATCGGCTTGACGAAGCGACACATCGCCTGCATGGCCTTGCCGAACTCGTCATAGGCTTCGGCGTCGATTTTGGAATGCCGCGCGATTTCGCGATGGGTCTTGCCATGATCGTTCACCCGCCAGAGATAATTCCCGTTGGGCATGGGAGTGAAGGTCCCATCGAGGGGGAGAATCTCCAAACCATGACGGGGAAGATCGAGGTCGCGGATGATTTCGGGGCGCAACAGCGATACTACGTAGGAGCACACCGAGAAGTGAAAGCCGGGGAAGACCTCTTCCGTGCAGGCCGCGCCCCCGAGAACATGCCGGCGCTCGAGCACCAGAACCTTCTTCCCCGCGCGCGCCAGGTAAGCGGCATTGACCAAGCCATTGTGACCACCACCGATCACGACGACGTCATAGGTTTGCTTTCGAGCTGCCATTGGGGTTCGCCTTCCGTATCGGCCCTGAGCCCTCGGTTCGGAGAGTGGTGGCTCAATGAAGGCCAGATGAATTCTAACTAAAGGAGTCCAGCCGATGAAAGAATGCCGCCACGGGTAATCTTCGCCGGACGAATAGCGAGGAACGGACGGATCAGAGTCCACTGAGGAGAACGGCCCAACTGCGAATCGTGCTCCCGGGCGATGGCATCATCGGCATAATCAATCGGAAACGAACGATTCATTCTACCTGGAATCTGCTCTGCTGTCTTGTGCTCGTACCGCGGTTCTCAAAATAGAGCTCGGAGCCGGGTGCACTCTATCCGCCTGCGCCGACCCCGACCCTCAGACGGGACGGAGCAAGCAGACCAGCGCAAGCTCCTTAGACGAGCGAGGGGCCTCTGCGTCTGAGAAACGGTCGAGAATGAAACAGTCGCATTGCGGCGGCACGCCGGTCATTGCCAGGAAAGCCTGCGGTGAATATAATCCGGCCTTCGAGCAAGTTTGCTTCCTGTGTGTCTTCGCTTTCGTGGTAGAAGAACTTCAACCCTACAAAGGTTTCGTGGTTCCACGAAGGAAGGATTGCTCCAGAAAGGGGAATTGCCTTGCCTGTCGGAACTGCATTTCATGAACGGACATTCGCGCTGTGTCAGAGTCTCAATTACCGCGAATGGTCAGGGTACTACACAGTCAGTGTGTACGAAGTGCATCACGAGCACGAGTACAATGCGATCCGCAACGCTGCCGCGCTGATTGACATCACCCCCCTCTACAAGTATCTGGTTACGGGTAAAGATGCGACCAAGTTGGTGAACCGCGTCATCACCCGCGACATCCATAAGGTCGGCGTGGGGCAGGTGATCTATTGCTGCTGGTGCGACGAAGAGGGCAAGGTGATCGACGACGGCACGATCACGCGTCTCGAGGAGAACAAGTATCGCTGGACCGCGGCCGATCCAAGCCTGCGCTGGCTGCGCCAGAACGGCAACAACATGGATGTTCAAATCGAGGACATCTCCGAGGAGGTGGCCGCACTTGCACTGCAAGGGCCAACCTCCGCCGCGCTGTTGAAGAGCGCGGCGCAAGCCGATATTACGAACCTGAAATATTTCCGCGTGACCCGGGGCACGATAGCCGGCGTGCCGGTAGACATCTCGCGCACCGGTTACACGGGGGATCTGGGCTACGAGATTTGGGTGCCGTGGAAGAGTGCGGTGAAGGTCTGGGATCGATTGATGGACAAGGGCAAGCCGTTCGATTTGCACGCTGCAGGGATGCTGGCGCTCGATGTGGCACGAGTCGAGGCAGGGCTGCTGCTGATTGAAGTCGATTACACCAGCAGCAAGAAGGCCCTGATTCCATCTCAGAAATATTCTCCCTACGAGCTGGGCTTCGGGAAGATGGTCCACCTCAACAAGGACAATTTTGTTGGCAAAGCTGCTCTGGAGCGGGACAACCGGCAGGGCGTTTCGCGGCAGTATGTGGGTTTAGAGATCGACTGGACCGAGGTCGAGGCGCACTACCAGAAATTCGGGCTGGCGCCAGTGGCTCCCACGCAGGCATCGCGGGTAGCCGTTCCCGTCTACTGCGGCGAGAAGCAGGTCGGCAAAGCCACCACCACCACTTGGTCGCCGGTGCTCAAGAAAATGATCGCCCTGGCTAGCATCGACACCGACCACGCCAAGCTCGGGACTCGCTTGCACATGGAGATCACTATAGAGGCGGTGCGGCAGAGAGTTGGAGCCAATATTGTGGCCTTGCCGTTCTTCAATCCCAAAAGGAAGACGGCAGTGCCGGTGTAGAGTATCGAGCAGAACGAGTTTGGGCCAGCCGGGAGTTTGCCGGTCGATCCTCACGCGGCCGGCGAAGGCTTTCCCTTGCGTTTCCAATACAAATACCCAGGCACGCCGACCAGCACGAGAGCCGTTCCCCAGAACGCTTCGGCAGGGCGAGTGATGATGGTATTGAGCGTCCAGGTGGTGCCGATCAGCACATAGATCGCGGGTGCCCAGGGATATCCGGCACAGCGGTAGGGGCGGGGAATCTCCGGCCGCTTCCATCGCAGGATAAACAATCCGATGACGGTCAGCGTGTAGGACAGCACCATCCCGTAGATCACATAGGTGTAGAGCTGGTCATACCGTCCACTGAGAGTCAAAATGCCCGCCCAAATACCTTGGCCAATCAGGCTGAATGCGGGGGTACGCCACTCGGGGTGGATCGCCGCCATGCGCTTGAAGAAGACGCCGTCTTGCGCCATGGCCAGATAGACTCGCGCGCCGGACAAGGTACAGGTGGCTGCCGCGCTGAAACAGGAAATTGCAATCATGGCGGAGAGCCAGCGCGCGGCACGAGGAGAGAACAAAGCGGCGGCAGCCGCATGGGCGATGGTTTCATGCTGGGCAATGTCGCCGACCGGCATGGAATAAAGATAGGTCACATTCATTGCGATATAGATCACGCCCACCACGACGATGCCGAGCACCATGGCAAGAGGTACATTGCGCCGCGGTTCTTTGACTTCTCCTGCCACCCAGGTGATATAGACCCACCCATCGTAGGCCCAGAAGACGGCAATGAGGGCGACGCCCATGGCGGATACGAAGGGAGCCGGACCGAGTCCCAGGGTGGCGCTGCTCTGCGGGCTGAAATTCCCCCAATGTCCCTTGCCGAGGGCAAGCCCCAGAACCACAAAGCTTGCCATGGCGGTGAATTTCGTCCAGGTTGAAACATTTTGCAGCAGAGCTCCCCAACGCAAACCTACGACGTTGACATAGGTCAGCACAGCGATGAGAACCAGACCCACAAGATGAGCGCGGGTCAGGGTGAGCCCCAGAGCAGAAAACACCACGTGCTGCTGGGAAATCAAAGGCACGATCTCGCCCATATAGGCGGCCGAGGCTACCGCCAGAGCGGCAATGCTTCCCCCGTTGGCGACGCTAAACAGCATCCAGCCGTAGAGAAACGCCACCAGATCGCCATAGGCTTCCCGCAGGTAGACGTATTGGCCTCCGGAATCGGGGAACATCGATCCCAGTTCGGCGAAGGCAACGCAGCCGAGGAGCGAAACCAGTCCGCCCAGCACCCAGACCAGCAGAAACAGTATGGGCTGGGGCAGCGGCCCGGCGATATCCTTGGCGGTGAGAAAAATGGAAGAGCCGATGATGCCGCTCACCAGCAGCAGCACGGAGTCAAGAAGGGACAGTCCACGCAGCAGCGTAGGCTGAGACTCAGTTTGTCGGTTTTGAACGAGTGGTGGCATGCTGGTTCCGTGCCTTATCCGATTCCCAGCTCATCGGGAGATTCCAGGGGGGTGCCACAACGGCGGCAGATCACGGCAGAACAATCGCCACACATGAGAGGGTCGGCGACCTCGACCGCGCATTTGGGGCAATAGAATAGTTCCGAAACCGGGTCGGGTGGGGGTTGCGGGTTGGAGGCCATCAGCCATCGACTGTAGCACAGAAAGCCGCCTTGAAAGCGGCAAACCGCGTCGTCATTTGCCAGGTAAGATGAACGACAGCATTACTTTCTGCAGGGCTTAGAGGTTCTTCTCGGAGAAAAGTCATGCGCCATTTGGTGGTGGTGATTCTGCTGCTGTTTCCGGTTTCATTCTGGGCTCAAGGGAAGCATCCGTTTAGCTTCGAAGACATGATGTCGCTCAAGCGTGTCAGCGAACCGAGCGTTTCCCCCGACGGGAAGTGGGTGCTCTTCAGCGCCGTGGATGTGGATCTTGCGGCGAACAAGAAGACGGCGCACAGCTGGGTGGTGCCGACAGCGGGAGGCCCGGCGCACGAAATCATTCCCGACCAGGACGCCGATCGTCCACGCTGGGCACCCGACGGGAAGCGGTTTGCATTTGTTTCGACGAAGGAAAGCGGATCCCAGATCTGGATTGCAGATTTCGATGACACTCGCGGCAAGGTCACTCGTGTACACAGGCTGACGGCCATCGCGACCGAAGCCGAAGGGGAGTTGTGGTCGCCGGACGGGAAAAACATTTTGTTCATCTCGAGTGTGTACCCGGAGTGCCCCGACGAAGGCTGCAATCAGAGAAAACTCGAGGAATCGTCCCACTCCATGGTCAAGGCGATGATCTTCAATCGTCTGCTCTATCGCCACTGGAACAGTTACAAGGGAGGGAAGCGCAGTCATTTGCTCATCATTTCCGTCGAGGGTGGGCCTAGCCGCGACCTCACTCCCGGCGATTATGACGCCCCCGTGTTCAGTCTCGGCGGGCAAGATAACTACGCGTTTTCCCCTGATGGGCAGGAGATCTGCTACACCTCGAATCACGATCCAGTGGAGGCCACCTCTACCAACAACGACTTGTGGGTTGTTTCGGTGAACGGCGGAGAAGCAACCAACATCACGGCCGAGAACAAAGCCAGCGATTCAACCCCCCTCTACTCGCCGGACGGGAACTACCTTGCCTATCGCGCCCAGGCTCAGCCGGGATATGAGAGCGACCGTTTCCGCTTGTTGCTCTATGACCGCAAGACGCGAAAGATCACAAATCTAACCGAGAGCTTTGACCGCTGGGTCGGAGACTTTGCTTGGGCGCCCGATTCGAAGGCGATCTACTTCACCGCGGAAGACAAGGGTCAGGCTCCAATCTATGTCGTCGATCGAGTCGAGGCCACAGGGAACCGCGGTCAGTTGGCGAAAACGCGTGTCCTGGTCGCTGGCTACAACTCGGACCTCAGAATCACACCTGACGGGAAAACATTGGTGTTCAGCCGGATGTCGGCCGCTGAACCCGGTGAAATCTATGCGAGCGAGGCCTCCGGCCAGGGTTGTTCTGCGATGACCGGCGATGTGGATTCTGGAGAGGAGAAGTGTGCTTTGAACACGGGCCGGGCCGTCACGCGGCTGAATGAGCCGCTGCTGTCGAAGGTTGACATGTCGAAAATAGAGTCCTTCTGGTTTCGAGGAGCGAAGGGCGACGAGGTCGAAGGCTTCGTGTTCAAGCCCCCGAACTTTGATCGCAGCCAGAAGTATCCCGTCAAGTTCCTCATTCATGGCGGGCCTCAGGGCGCTTGGGGAGATGACTGGAGCTATCGCTGGAATCCAGAGCTCTTCGCCGCCAATGGTTATGTGGTCGTGATGATCAACTTCCACGGATCCACCGGTTACGGGCAGAAGTTCGTCGACGCAATTCGCGGCGATTGGGGCGGCGCTCCGTTTGAAGACCTGATGAAGGGTCTTGACTATGCCGAGCAGCATTACCCGTTCCTCGACAAGGATCGGGAATGCGCCCTGGGGGCCAGCTATGGTGGATATATGGCGAATTGGATTCTCGGTCACACCGATCGTTTCAAGTGCATCGTTTCACACGACGGCATGTTCAATTCGACCTCCGCGTGGGGGACGACCGAAGAGCTCTGGTTCAATGAGTGGGAATTCAGGGGTACGCCGTACAACCATCGCTCACTCTACGATCAGTGGTCGCCGCATCTGAGCGCCACGAACTTCAAGACGCCGACGCTGGTGGTCCACGGGCAGCTTGACTACCGGCTGGATGTCTCGGAAGGATTTCAGCTCTTTACCACGCTCCAGCGGCTGGGCGTACCCTCGAAAATGCTCTATTTCCCCGACGAGGGTCACTGGGTGCTTAAGCCGCAAAACTCCGAGCTCTGGTATAAAACCGTGAACGACTGGGTCGATCAATGGGTGAGAAGGTAGCAGAGCTGGCTGAAAATCGCGCTTTCGATCCTCAGGCGGCGTTTTCAAGGGCCAAAGCCATACCCATTCCACCACTCACGCAGAGAGTGGCAACCCCGCGTTTAACCTTTCGTTTCAGCATCTCGTGAAGCAGCGTTACCGTGATTCGGGTTCCGGTGCATCCGATGGGATGACCGAGAGCAATGGCTCCGCCATTCACATTCAGCTTTTCGCGAGCAAAATGCAACTCCCGGTCGCAGGCGAGAACCTGGGCGGCAAAGGCTTCGTTTAACTCGACCAGATCAAAATCGGAAAGACGCAGCTGATGTTTTTGCTCCAGCTTTCGCAGCGCGGGGACCGGACCGATTCCCATAACTCGTGGATCCACTCCTGCGGACGATACGGCCAGAATCCGGGCGAGCGGCTGCAACCGATGTTCTTTTAGGAAATTTTCGCTGGCCAGGACGACGGCGGCCGCGCCGTCGGTAATCCCCGACGAGTTGCCCGCAGTGATGGTGCCGGATTGGGAAAATACCGGAGGCAACTTCGCCATCTTCTCGAGCGTAGCCCCAACGAAGGGATGCTCATCCTGACAGAGTGTCTGCGGGCCTTTCTTGGTCTCGAGAGCGATAGGGACCAATTCCTCATGGAACCGGTCCCTTTCGACTGCCTGCGCGGCGCGAGTCTGCGAGCAGAGGGCAAATGCGTCCTGTTCCTCGCGCGTGATCTTGTATTCGTCCGCCAGAACCTCGGCCGTCTCGCCCATCAGCATTTTGGCTAAGGGACAGAAAAAGCCGTCGCGGTACATGCCATCGACGAGTTCCTGGTCTCCTAAGCGGTAGCCCCAGCGGGCGCCGTCCAGATAATAGGGCAGGCGAGACATGGATTCGGTGCCACCCGCCAGTACGCAGTCCAGGTTTCCCGTGGCAATCTCTTCGAATCCCAGGGCGATCGATTTCATGCCCGAAGCGCAAGCCTGGTTTACGGTATAGGCGGGAATTTCGAACCGGATCCCGCTGCGGACAGAAATCTGGCGGGCAGGATTCGGCCCGGCGCCAGCCTGCCGGGCGTTGCCGAAGATTGTCTCCTCCACTTGTTCCGGGTTCACCTTGGCCCGCTCGAGCGCTGCCCGGGCCGCGGCTACCCCCAGGTCGACTGCGGTTAGAGAGGCGAGTGAGCCGCCAAATTTTCCGATCGGCGTGCGCACAGCCGCCACGATGTAGACGTTATGCAAAAGGCCCTCCCAAAATTCAAGTTTAGCATTGGGAATCCTAGGGATGGGGTTGTTCGAGAGAAGCTTGGTGGAATCAATGGGATCACTTGTGTAGTCTTCGCAAGAGTCAAAGCCGCTTCGAAAAGCAGGCAAGTGGCTGCGTGGTTTTGTCGCGAGCCCAGGCAGTACACTGAAGGTCTTCATGCATTCCATCTACGGGATCCATTCCGTGGCCGAGGCGCTGAAAGCGCGGGGAAGAACGTTTGCGTGGGTGGGGGTTGCCCGGGAACGCCATGATCTCCGCCTGCAGCGCCTGGTTGAGGAATGCCGTCGCCAGGGGGTTGCCGTACGATTCCTCGAGCGAGCGGAACTGGACCGGATGGCCGGGAACAACGCTCATCAAGGGGTGGTGGCAATTACCTCCGCCAAGCAGTACAACGACTTGGACGATGTGATTGCGGCCAAGCGCGGATCTTATTCCCTGATCGTGGTTCTCGATGGAGTAGAAGATCCGCACAACCTCGGAGCGATCCTGCGAACGGCGGATGCCGCCGGGTCGAATGGTGTGATCATTCCCGAGAGACGGGCGGTGGGAGTCACTGCGGCGGTAACCAAGGCTTCTGCGGGTGCGGGCGAACACTTGCCGGTGGCGAGAGTGACCAACATTGCGCGCACGCTAGAGGAGCTGAAGGCGAAGAATCTATGGATCGTGGGTCTCGATGAGCGTGCCTCCCAATCCTACGACTCGCTCGATTACAACATGGATTGTGTGGTGGTGCTCGGCGGCGAAGGCAAAGGTCTGCATGACTTGGTGGCGAGAAAATGTGACTATCTCGCCGCCATTCCGATGCTAGGCAAGGTGCCATCGCTGAATGTGTCGGTTGCCGCCGGAGTCATCCTATACGAGATTGTGCGGCAAAGAAGGAAGCAGCTTCGATGAAGGTTCTGTGCATTTTCGCTATGCTCTGTGGTCTGTCGGATCTAGCCCCGGCCTTGGATCGCGAGGCATTCACGTTTACCCGGTACGAGCTCGACGTGCGACTCGAGCCGGAGCAACACCGCCTTGGAGTGCGGGGCAAGATCACTTTGCGCAACGACTCGTCCACTGCTGAAAAAGACCTTGCTCTGCAGATTTCTTCGAGCCTCGATTGGCGGTCGATCAAAGTGAACGGGAAGACCGTAGAGTTTGTCACCGAAGAATACAATTCTGACCTCGATCATACCGGTTCATTCTCCGAAGCCATTGTCACGGTGCCGGAGGTTCCCTCGAAAGGAGTGATTGAGCTCGAGGTCGGCTATGAAGGGATCATTCCGCTTGTGGCGTCGCGCCTGACGCGCATCGGGGTGCCGGAGGATAAAGCCAAACTCAGCGATTGGGACCAGATCAGCAAATCGTTTACCGCCGTGCGAGGGATCGGATACGTTACCTGGTATCCGATCGCGACCGAAGACGCCAGTCTTTCCGAGGGCAACAGCGTAGCCGAAACCATCGGCCGCTGGCAGGCCAAGGAAGCCAGCGCGGAGATGCAGGTAAAGTTCGAGTCGACTTCGACTGCGGCGATCCTGTTCAGCAGCCCGGGTGCCGAGCAGCATGCCGGTTCTCGTGCGGGCAAAGGTGTCCGCTTCAGCATCGTCGGGCTTGGAATCAGTGTGCCGACCTTTGTCATGGCCGATTATCAGAAGCTCACACCCAAGGACATCGTCACGGTTTACTATTTGCCGGGCCAGCAAACCGCGGCGGAGGCTTATGGGGAGTTTGCCGCACAGCTTGATCCCTTGGCTCCAGGGGTCGGCGCATCGGAAAGCCTTCAGATTCTGGGCTTACCGGACGCCGAGGCGCAGCCCTTCGTGAGCGCAGGCATGCTGCTCACCTCGCTGCAGTTGCCCATGACGAATGGGACGGAGCTGAGCATTGTGTACGCGCAAGCCAGGCAATGGCTGCGCTCCCCACGACCCTGGATCGAGGACGGCCTGGCACACTTCGCGCAAGCGCAATTTATCGAAAAGCAAAAAGGCCGTCCAGCCGCCCTCGATTATCTAAAGTCGCATGCCACGGTCCTGATCGAAGCCGAGAAGCAAACATCGGAAAAACCTGGCGTTCAGGACTCGACTCGTTCTCTGATCACTGCACCTGATGATTTGTACCTCCAGAGCAAGGCGATGTACGTCTGGTGGATGCTGAGAGACATGTTGGAGCGTCTGCCCGCGGACGCTTTACTCAACTATCATGCAGCCGATGACCAGGAGATGACTTACCTTGAGCGCCTGATCGAGAAAACCAGTCAGCGGGATCTGCAATGGTTTTTCGATGACTGGGTATACCACGACCGCGGCCTGCCGGATTTCCGCATCGATTCGGTCTATTCGAGTCCCCTCCCCTCCGGGGGTTTTCTGGTGACCGTAGCGGTTGAGAACCTGGGCAATGCGGGGGCGGAAGTTCCGGTTACGCTTCATCTGGAGGGTTCCGAGGTCAGGAAACGACTCGAGGTCCGAGCGAAATCGAAGGCCTCCATTCGGGTCCAAGTCCCATCCCCTCCTCAGCAGGTGACATTAAATGATGGTAGCGTTCCGGAGAGCAGTTCGAACGAACACACCTATAAGACCAAGGGATGAATCGCGTTCCGCATGGTGCGATCGAGGGTGGGGCTCGCGATTCCCAGGCCGCGGTTGTTGCCTGTAGGATGGATGGTTGGAGGGTGTTTGTGTCCTACATCCAATTTCTCGGCGCTGCCGGCACCGTGACTGGATCGAAGCACCTGGTCGATGCAGGGGGAAACTCCACTGGAAACAGCGGGGTTCAAATCCTGATTGATTGCGGAATGTTCCAGGGTCCGAAGGAATGGCGCGAGCGCAACTGGCAAGATCTTCCCATTCCTGTCGGCGAGATTGACGCGGTCGTACTGACCCACGCACATCTGGACCATTGCGGCTGGATCCCGCGCCTGGTAAAGCAAGGGTTTCGCGGGCCCATTTACGCCACGCCCGCGACGACGGATCTGTGCAGCATTCTGTTACCTGACTCGGGGCATTTGCAGGAAGAGGATGCCGCCTTCTACAACAAGCACCAGACCTCTAAACACACTCCGGCCTTACCCCTTTATACCTTCGAAGAAGCGCAAGCCTGTCTTGAATATTTCCAGCCGCTTCCGACGGACACAGGCAAGCAGCTATCTCCTGCATTGTCGTTTCGCTTCGTTCGGGCGGCGCACATCCTGGGATCGGCCATGGTGGAACTCACGCTCGAGACCGATGGCCAGCGCCGCCGCTTGTTGTTTACCGGAGACATCGGGCGGGTACACAATCAGGAAGTCGCTCCCGGTAAGGTCGTGCATTCTGGACCGGTCGAAGGCGAGAGGGCGGACATTCTGGTCATGGAATCCACCTACGGGAATCGGCAGCACCCGACCGATGACCCGCGCCCGCAACTGGCGGCGACGATCCGGGAGACCCTGGCGCGCGGCGGCAGCGTGGTCGTGCCTGCCTTTGCGGTCGAGCGCACGCAGAAGTTTCTTTTCATGCTGAAGGAGCTGATGGAGTCTGGCCAGATCGGGCGGGTCCCGGTCTATTGCGATAGTCCCATGGCCATTCAGGCGGTCGAAATCTTCATGAAGCACTCCGAAGAGTACACTGAGGTGACCCGGCGGCTGGTCACGCAGTTCGGATCCCCGCTCACCTGGCCGGGTTTCCAGTTTGCCTCGACGGTGGAGCAATCGAAGCGGATTAGCCAGTTGAAGGATCCCTCGATCATTGTCTCCTCGAGCGGTATGGCGACCGGCGGGCGCATTCTGCATCATTTGGCGCAAAGACTTCCGGACCCGAAAACGACGGTTGTCTTCATTGGTTTTCAAGCGCAGGGAACCCGTGGATTTACGATTAAGAGTGGTGCTTCGGAGGTGAAGATCTTCGGAGAAATTGTGCCCATCCGGGCGCAGGTGGTCTCATTCGAACAATTCAGTGACCACGCGGACACCCCGGAGCTCTTAGAATGGCTGCGCACGTTTCAAGGGATACCCGGCCGGACCTATCTGGTGCATGGCGATCCCGACGCTTCCTCCGAGCTGCGCGATGTTATGAGCCAAAAGCTCGGATGGAACGTTCAAGTGGCACGCTGGATGGAGAAGGTAAATGTATGAGGTTTCGACTTTCGGGAGCAAGGCGTAGACGACGATGATTGGGATATCTTTCTCCGGCTTGCTCGGGTCCGGGTCTTTCGAGCAATTCTATTCGAGGTGAGTGATGAGTGAAGCTGAGTTGAGGGAGCATATTGCAGCTGCCGATAAGAGCCCCAAGCAGATTGCTGCGGCAGTTTCCGGCCTGCCCGACGTGGTCTTGCGCTACAAGCCGGCACCGGACAAGTGGTCGATTCTTGAAATCCTCGGTCATTTGGCGGATGTCGAGATCATTTACGCACATCGCTTCCGCCAGATGCTGGCCGACAAGAAGCCGGTGATCGCCCCGATGGATGTGGATGACTGGGCAACCAGCCTCGGTTATACCGAAGAATCACCACCTGAGCTAATCGCGGCATATGGATTAAACCGACACCGCACCTTGCAGCTGTTACGTCGCCTGAAGCCCGCGGACCTCGAGAAGTCGGCCTATCATCCCGAATACCAGCGCGACGTAACCGTCGCTGAGTATGTCGAGAAAATCGCGACGCATGGTGCGAACCACCTGGCGCAAATCATGCGTTTGAAGAAAGCAGCGGGGAAATCGTAGGCTCCCGCTGATCAGGAGAGGCAATTCAGGGGCTGCCTTCTAGTCAGGGCAGTCGCGCAAATCGTAGGTGATTGCCACGGTGGACAATCGTTCATTGCGTTGCAGGTGAATACGGGACTGGGGTGACCCATCAGCCAGGGACGAGGGGGCGTGCTCTTGGATGAACAGACTCGCCAGCCTTTGGTTATAGACATCACCTGGCTGGAGCAGAGAATCCTTTCGAAGGTCGTCGCCGACACCACGAACACTTACGGCGCTCACGAAAAACTGCTTGCCTTCATCGATATGTATGAGAACCGAAACCGTCCGGCCTTCCTCATCGTACTCGGTCCTGGCAACTGTGGTGGAGTTGATATAGCCATACTGGCCGTACGCGAAGATCAGGTTGTCTTGCCCTTTAACAATCGCAGAGGAATCAAATACGTCACCATCGTTGATTGGGAACAGGCTTCGGAACGCCTCCTGATTGGTGATCGCCCTATAGTTCTTGAAGCCAATTTCCTTCAATCGGTACTGCTCTCCCTCCTCGACGTGAACCGTGACCCGAATTTGTTCACTGACCGGACTGCTGGTAAGCACCTGCGCATCGGCACGAACCTGTACCTTGCCATAGCCCTGATTCTGCCATGCCTTCCTCACTCGATCCGTTACCTCGGATATCAGTCCGTCCCGTTTGCCTCGATACGTCCGCTGTTCAAAGGAAGTAGCGATCTGATTTTGATTCGACACCGGCATGCGGAGATCACCTTCGAACATCAACTCTGCAATCGTGATTTCCGGGCCGGACTGGTGTTCATGCAATGACGAAGGAGAGCAGTTTACGTTCTGAGTTTCTGGATTTGTGGCAGCAACAGCGGTCTGCGCATGGAGAGAGGACTGGCAACTGAGAGCCCAGGCGATAACGAATCCGGCCTGTGCCAGCCGGCAACTCATGAGGCATTATACGGCCTGATCCACATGGAGAGTTCGCCGGATGCTTGCCATCCAGAGGCATCCGACCTTACTTTTCACGGCAACAACACTGACTTTCAGATTGTTCTTGACAGCCTTGGAACGTGCGGATCGGCGGGCGGGTGTAAAATCGTGACCGCTTTGGAGGTCAAAAAGGGAGATTCCGGTTCGGAGTGTAGCGTTTGAAGGCATTCGGATTTCCCCGTGTTTTGCCAGCCTGGCCTGGGGCCAGAATACCGGCGAAATGCCCTCCGACAAAGAAGGGAAGCCGCCGTGAAAAGACAATCTGTCCTTCTGTATGCCCTGGCGATGGTACTGCTGGCAATTCTGTACGCTCAAGGCCAGGGAACTTCGCCCGCTGGCGTGCCGGTTCACATGGTGGTAACGGTTGAAGCGCGCCACGGGACGACACCTCCGGAGATCACACGCGAAGATGTCATGGTCCACGAGGGCCACGACCGCGACGCGGTGACCGATTGGGTACCCGCACAAGGAGAGCACGCCGCGCTCGAATTCTTCATTCTTATCGACGACGGGGCAAGCCTCAACTTAGGCTCACAGCTCGATGATCTTCGGCAGTTCATCAACGCGCAACCTCCGACAACCAAGATCGGAGTAGCCTACATGCAAAACGGCATCGCGCAAATCTTGCAAGATCCGACCAGCGATCATGCTCAAGCGGCCAAAGCCCTACGGCTCCCGCGGGGCCTGCTGGGCGCTGACTCTAGCCCCTATTTCTCTCTGCAGGATCTGATCAAGCGTTGGCCGGCGAGCACGGCTCGCCGCGAAGTGTTCATGGTTAGCGATGGGGTGGATTGGTTTGGCGGAACCCAGGAGGACGATCCGTACGTGGATGCTGCGATCGGCGACGCCCAGCGTGCGGGTGTGATCGTGTTCGACATCTACATGCCCGGGCAAGGGCATGCCGCTCATAGTTATTGGCAGTATTACTGGGGCCAGATTTATCTCTCGAAAGTTGCCGACGAAACCGGAGGAGAGGCTTATTACATCGGCTTTACTGGCGCGCCAGTCGCTTTCACCCCCTATCTCGAGACCGTCTCCCAGAGACTGAACCATCAGTACTTTTTGGGCTTTCTAGCGAAGCCCGAAAAGAAGGCCGGACTGCGTCGCGTCAGAGTGCAAACCGAGGTACCGAATGCAGAACTGGTGAGTGCTTCCCAGGTGTACGTCCCGGCCTCTCCGCAATGAAGCCACCGGTCATCGGACACCTCGCAAGCCGGCCGTTTAGGGTCGAAGACGGTTATTAGTAAAGCGTATTAAGGCATTGAGCTTGGTAGCTGCAGCGCCCGAGTCGATGGCGCGGGTTGCAAGCGGTACTGCTTCGCTCAGATGGTCAGCCTCAGCAGCGGCGCACAACGCCGCGGCGGCGTTCAGCAGAACGACATCGCGCCGAGGGGATTTCTCTCCTCGCAGGATGGCTCGGATGATTTCTGCATTTTCCGCGGCATCTCCTCCGGCAATGTCCTCGAGCCTAGCGCGCTTCATTCCGAACTCTTCCGGTGTTACTTCGTAGGAACGCACGGTTCCATCCCTTACTTCGGCAATTCGCGTGGGGCCGGTGATGGTAATCTCGTCCAACCCGTCCGACCCATGCACGACCAGCGCACGGCGCACCCCCAACATGCTCAACGCCTCGGCGAGCTTTTCGACGAGTTCGCCCGAGTACACTCCCACCACTTGCGCGGAGGCTCGAGCCGGGTTTGTGAGGGGGCCCAGCAAGTTGAATACGGTTCGCAAGCGCAGCTCACGGCGCGCGGGCTGTACATACTTCACGGCCAAGTGGATGGCAGGGGCAAACAAGAATGCCATTCCTACTTCCGCAAGACAAGCTGCCAGCCGGGCGGGAGGAAGGTCGATCGACACGCCCAGAGCTTCCATGACATCCGCCGAGCCACATTTGGAAGTCACGCTGCGGTTGCCGTGCTTGGCCACCCTCACTCCCGCTCCTGCGACCACCAAGGCGGTGGCGGTTGAGATATTAAAGGTTCCGCTGGCATCTCCACCCGTGCCAGAGGTATCGACCAGGGCATCGCGTTCGGTACCACTCACGTCCAAGGTGGAACCATCAGGACTTGCCAAAGGAGCGGCAGCCCGGCGGATCGCCTCGGCAAATCCCACGATCTCCTCGACCGTTTCACCCTTCATGTGCAGCGCCACGAGCAGGGCAGCAATCTGCGCATCCGTGCATCCCCCGGACAGCACTTCGGACATGAGCTGGCGCGCCTGCTCCCGCGAGAGCGACTCGCGGTGAACCACGATGCGATGGAGAGCGTCGGTGATCATCGACGCTCAGCTTAGTCCGTTTTCCACACTTTTCGCAAAACCAGGCAAGACGGCAAGGCGCAGTTGACTCCATTGTGATG
>DASPVG010000128.1:0-17347 GCA_035622455.1 Terriglobales bacterium | reverse complement strand
TCTATACCATCGTCGAAGGTCGGGGGATTCAGCAGAAGATCGCGCTTCCTGCTTTGTGAGTGTTGCACCGCCTGGCGGTGGTTTCTTGGCCGGACTTTCTTCAATCCCGTCGCGTCGAAGAACGAAGTCCTTCGTCGATCGGCCCAGCGGGCGATCGAGTATCATGGAATCGACCTTAGACTGATTGCCGTCCGCCATGCTCCCGTTCAAACTGGTCTACAGCGATGACTACTATCTGCCGATCGGTGCCCATGTCTTCCCCGCCGAAAAGTATCAGCGGGTGCACAAACGTCTGATTCAGACGGGAGTCGCCGAGCCGGGTGATTTTGTCCCTCCGCAGCCGGCATCCGATCGGGACATTCTGCTGGTCCATACCCCGATGTACGTTCAGAAACTCAAGACCGGCACGCTCTCGGCCCACGAGGAACTTCAGTTGGAGATTCCCTATTCGCCCGAGTTAGTGCGGGCTTTCTGGCTGGCAGCGGGAGGATCGATTCTGGCGGCTGACCTCGCCCTGCGCGAGCGGGTCGCGTTCAATATCGGGGGAGGATTTCATCACGCATTTCCGGACCACGGTGAGGGCTTTTGCATGATCCATGATGTCGCCGTCGCCATCCGCCGCATGCAGCACGATGACCGGATTCGCAGTGCGATGACGGTCGATTGTGATGTTCACCATGGCAACGGGACGGCGGCTATTTTCGCCGGTGTGCGCGTACCCTCCGCCCCGCTACCCTCTACCGGCGCCCCGCTCCTTGGTCCGGCAGCACCGGTCAAATTAAGAAACGCACACGCCGGAGAGGTCTTTACCATCTCCCTTCACCAGGAACACAATTATCCCGCCTCGAAGCCTCCGTCCTCGATCGATGTGGACCTGCCCGACGAAATCGGGGATGAAGAGTATCTGGGCTGGTTGGATCATGCCTTGAGTTCTGGGCTTCGCCAGTTTAAGCCGGACCTGATGTGTTATATCGCGGGAGCCGACCCTTACCAAGAGGATCAGCTGGGCGGGCTCTCGCTTACCATCGAAGGCCTCAAACGTCGGGATGCGCTCGTGTTTCGCGTGGCCCGCGCCCGTGACATTCCGGTCATGGTGACCTTTGCCGGAGGATACGCCCGGCGGGTGGAGGACACCGTGACCATTCACTCGAACACCGTGATCGCAGCTAAGGAAGTGTTCTCCACAACCCCGAAGAATTAGCGCGAAATTTCGTGGAAACCTTGTGATTTGCCCTACGTCTAACAGGCTCCGAGGGGTCAAAATCCTCCCATCAAGCGGTCTGACCGCAACCCGCGCCACCGGCTGTGCCGGCCTCATCAGGGACAGATCGAGGCCCTAGCGAATACCTTGCGCGACCCGTATGGGATATTCAAGAAGCTAGTCCGAGCGGAACCAATGAAGGAGATTCAGTGATGAGACGAATCGAAGTGTCCGCCCTACTCTCGGTGTTGCTCATTCTTAGCATGACGGCCGAAGAGAAAGGGGCCAAAACCGCCGCAGCCGCGAGCGCGCCTCAGGCGCAGCCGCAGCCGCCGGCGCCGACTCTCGCTTCGGTCGTGGACCGCCAGATCGGCGCGGTGGAGAAGCTTGTCGTCGAAGCAGCCGAAGCCATGCCGGAGGATAAGTTCAACTTTTCTCCGGAGAGCCTGACGATTCCGGCAGCCGAGTACAAAGGCGTGCGTACGTTTGCGGTTCAGCTCAAGCATGTCGCCACCTCCAACTATTTCATATGGTCGCCGATTACCGGCGACAAGCTGCCGGAAGGCTTAAAGGACGGGAACGGTCCTCAGGAGTTGAAGACGAAAGCCGAGATCATCAAGTTCCTGAAGGATTCCTTTGCCCTGGGGCACAAGGCCGCGGGAACCTTGACTACGGAGAACATGTTACAGGCTCCGACGGGTAGCAAGTCGACCCGCTTGGGTCTGGCTACATTTGGTGTAGCCCACGCCTACGATCACTACGGCCAAATGGTCGAATACTTGCGGATGAACGGGATCGTGCCGCCCGCCAGCCGGGGAAGTCAGAACTAGGCAGACGGGCTGGGTTCCGAGCCCTGCCGACGCCTGGTTCACTGCTAGAATAGCTTGTCCGTATGTTTGAAAATCTACAGCAAAAACTGCAGCGCGCCTTCAAGAGCCTGCGTGGCCAGGCCGTCCTCACCCGGGAGAATATTCAACAAGCGCTCGAGGAGATTCGCCTGGCTCTGCTCGAGGCCGACGTCAACTTGAACGTGGTAAAGCAGCTGATCGCGCAGCTTGAGGCGAAAGCGGTTGGCCAGGAAGTGCTGACGGCGCTCTCGCCCGGGGAGCAGGTCATCAAAATTGTTCGCGACGAACTGATTGAAACCCTGGGCCACGATACTGCGCGACTAAAGTTCGGCTCCCAGCCACCGACGGTTGTGCTGATGGCCGGATTGCAGGGTTCGGGCAAGACCACAACCTCCGGCAAGCTGGCCAATTGGCTGAAAAACGGCGGACACCGGCCGTTGCTGGTCTCCGTCGACGTGTACCGTCCCGCCGCTCGCGAGCAGCTCAAGGTCGTAGCCCAGGCGATCAAGTCGAACCTCTACGAAGGAGAGGTTCGAGAGGCGAATACGGCTACGGTCGAACGGCTGGCAAAAGAAGCACGTCGCGAAGCCGTCAATACCGGCTGTGATGTGCTGATTGTCGATACCGCCGGACGTCTGCACATCGACGATCGCCTGATGGAAGAGATGCAGTCGCTCAAGCGGCTGCTCAACCCTCAGGAGATTCTGTTCGTAGCCGATGCCATGACCGGCCAGGATGCCGTCAGGTCCGCCGCCGAGTTCCACAAGAAACTCTCGCTGACCGGCGTCGTACTGACCAAAATGGACGGGGATGCACGGGGCGGGGCAGCCCTCTCCATCCGTCAGGTCACGGGCCAGCCCATCAAATTCATTGGCGTCGGGGAAAAATACGATGCCCTCGAACCGTTTCATCCCGACCGCATCGTGTCCCGCATTCTGGGGATGGGCGACATTCTCTCCCTGATCGAAAAGGCCGAGCAACATGTGGATAAGAAGAAGGCCCAGGATATCGCCAGCCGGGCCCTGACCGGGGATGGCTACTCGCTCGAAGATTTCCGCGACCAGCTGAGCCAGGTGAAAAAGATGGGCTCCATCCAAAGCCTCATGGGGATGTTGCCGAGCATCGGGCCGTTTGCCGGATTGCAGAAGCAGGCGGACCGAGTTGACGAGCGACAAATCACCCGGGTCGAAGCCATCATCAATTCCATGACCGCCCACGAACGCGTGCACCACGAGGTCATCAATGGCAGCCGGCGCAAACGCATCGCACGCGGTTCCGGCACTACCGTGCAGGAAGTCAACAACCTGCTTCGTCAATACGCCCAGATGCGGAAGATGTTCAAGCAGATGGGCAAGGCAAGCTTCGTCCGAAAGCTGGCCGGGATGAAACTTCCCGGTACTTGACCCTTCCCCTTCGTCCGTTCCACCTTCTCCACCCATCCGGTCCGGGACGGTTGCCTCGGAAGGGGCAGCCGAGAGGCGCAAATTTTTGCTCTTGACAATGTACTAGTACACTAGTACATTGCAACTATGCCGTCCCCCCCGCACTTCCGTTTTCGCCTGGACTTGCACAGTGGTGTCCCGGTTTATCGCCAGATCATGGACCAGGTACGAGGGGGGATTGCTTCTGGATCGCTCGGCGTCGGCGATCAATTGCCCACGGTGCGCCAACTGGCGGTCGATCTATCGGTGAATCCCAACACGGTCGTGCGCGCCTATCGCGAACTGGAACTGGGTGGGCTGCTCGAGACTCACCAGGGAACCGGTACCTTCATTCGCGCCCAAAAACTACAAGGGGGCGAAGAAGAACGATCACGGCAATTGGCGCAGATCGTGGGAGATTGTGTCGCTCGCGCTGGAGCAGCTGGTTTTTCCATCGAGGATTTAATCGAGCAGTTAAGCGAATTGGTTTCCGAGCCAAGTCGCAGGAGGTGAACGTCATGAAGACCATCGGTTCTGTCCAGATCAATAGCGTAGCCGTCGCCGCATTTGCGCTTTCCGTCGTCTTCGGCGCCTTACTCACCGTAAGCATGCATCAGCCGGCACCGATCATCGTGGGCGCACTGCTCGGTCTCTACCTGCTGTTCGCCATCAAGGTCGTCCGCCAATGGGAGAAGGTCGCCCTCTTACGCTTGGGCAGGTATGTCGGCCTCCGCGGGCCGGGATTGTTCCACATCGTGCCCGTGGTCGAGACGCTCAGCCCGTACGTGGACCAACGGGTTCGTGTAGCCAGCGTAACCGCGGAGTCCACGCTGACCCGCGACACGGTTCCCGTCAACGTCGATGCCATCGTGTTCTGGCTGGTGTGGAATGCAGAAAAAGCGATCCTCGAAGTGGAGAATTTCCTCGAGGCCATCAATTTGAGCGCGCAGACTGCGCTCCGGGAGTCCATCGGTCGTCATGAGCTGGCACAGATGATTACCGAACGCGAGACACTGGGTCGCGAGCTGCAGCGGATTCTGGACGAAAAGACCAATCCGTGGGGAATCACGGTACAGTCCGTCGAGGTCCGCGACGTCAGAATTCCACCGGGTCTCGAAGACGCCATGTCTCGCCAAGCACAGGCGGAACGGGAACGACAGGCGCGGATCATTTTGGGACAGGCGGAAACCGAGATTTCCGACAAATTTGTGCGGGCCGCGGCCGCCTACACGGAGAATCCGACCGCGCTGCATCTTCGCGCCATGAACATGCTCTACGAGGCCATTAAGGAGCGGGGTTCGATGGTAATCGTGCCGTCGTCCGCGGTAGAAACGATGGGACTCGGCGGAACTCTGGCCACCGCGTCACTCGGCGGAGCCAAGCCCTAACCCATTCCACCTGAACCGGTCGAAAGGAGCAGAACCCATGAACTACTTACTCGAAGTGTGCCTGGCAGCAAACCTGGCGGTTACACCCTGGGTCACCGCAACGTCGGGATCGCCTCCTCAGAACTCTTCGCTCGAAGCGAGCGGGGAGAACAGAGCTGACGAAAAGATTACCCGGGAGGTCGAAGAGGGGATCAGCGTGGAGTTGCCCGCTACGAGGAATGCCCGCGCCATGCCCGAGGCGGACCGGGAAGACGCGTTGATCATCACTGTCACCGCCGATGGCAGTCTGTACCGGGGCGTGAATCCCGTCCGTTCCGCTGCCCTGATAGAGGAGGTGAAGGCCAGCCTGTCGGAGCGGACAGACAAGAAGCTCTACATTAAGGCGGATGCTCGTACTCGGTACGCTAACGTGGAGAAGGTTCTAGATATCGCGCGTAGAGCGGGAGTTCTGGCACCCATTTTGCTGGCCAGCCAACGAGATTCGTCGAAATCGGACACCCCGGTGGCCCCGAGAGGCTTCGCGGTTCTGGTTGTGCCGCCGTTCTCCGCGAGCTCGGAACCCATCGTTTTCGAATTGCTCGACTCGGGGCGGGGATGGCCCGCGCTCGAGATCAATCACCAGAACATTCACTGGACTGCCTTCGAAACCACGCTAAGCGGGCTGCTCGAGAACCGAGCCGAGAAAGTGGTTCTGTTGAAAGCGGACGCACGATTGCCATTCGCCCTCATCGTCGACGTTGGTGATCGCTGCCGTTTGATCGGAGCTAAAGTGACTCTGCTGGTACCGGGAAGGTAGATTGGCGGCAAAGCTCGAGAAACATTGCGGTAGGACCGGGAACCCGGGGAGGGATGATCTTGGCGATCGGCACTAATCCTTGAGCGGAACGATGGTCTGATCGCCCTTGCAGAAAGTGGCTACTCGCGCCAGTCCACCATTGGCCTGCCGGACCAGCATGACGGGACCGTAGCAGTACACGGCATGCCCGTTCTCGGCCAGATACCACTTTCCCCTCGGTCGAGCCGCTACTGGATCGAGACGCTCGGGCGCGCGTACCGGCGCGGGCAGAGGGGCAGCCGAGAGGCACAAAGCAACAACGACGATTGCCACGACATTCACAAGTTGCCTGGCCCGGAGATCTAGATCGTGTTTACGAATCGGTGCGCACGCTCGAAGCTGGAATCCTCGATGTCGGGAGTGCTGGGCAGGACCTGCTTGCGCTTGCCGGCGTTGGGTCCGGCTTTGCCCAGGTCCTGCCTCCTTTCCTGGGTCGACGGAGTTTTACCTTGGGCATGCTCTGCTGCCTCAGCCTGGGCCTGAGCTGCGGCGCGCTGCTGCGCCTGAACGGCTTCGTTTTTCAAGCGGCTTAACTGGGAACTGTCCTGAAAAAGCGAATGGATCAAGCCGCGTTGACTTTCGATGGTGCGTGCCTGCTCAAACACGAGCAGGGTCATCAAGCTGTAGGAGATGACGAATAGGACCAGCAAGATGGGGAGCGCGGAACGACGCGGCTTCGGACTCGGGCTTGGCACCAGAAACGGCTTGCCATCTAGGCTTGGTATTGCGGGAGCACTGCCGGCCATCCAGCTCAACAATTTGCACCTCGATCATGCCCTCAGACAAGGGCAGGGGTGGTAGTGCAGCTGGGAAACCAACGGAGGACGCCCGGGGAAGTTGCGGTCAACAAAGAACTTAGGCTAGGTCCAGGGCAGCTTTCAGGGATTGGGCAGTGCAATCGACTGCATATAAAAGGTAACCAGGAGTTATCTAGTTGACAACCGAGGCTAGTTGTTGGTCGCGATGAATTGGCAGCCAAGAACCCGATATTATTTACTTCCCCCCGAACACCAGCTTGGCAATAGTCTGGAGCTGCATGTTCGAGGTCCCCTCGTAGATCTTGCCGATCTTCGAATCGCGCCAGTATTTCTCGACAGGATAATCCTTGGTGAAGCCTACGCCACCATAGATCTCGATTGCCAACGAAGTCACCCGCTCCGCCACTTGGGAGCAAAAAAGCTTGGCCATGGCGGCTTCCTTCACAAACGGCATACCGACGTCCTTCATCCGGGCTGCGTTATACACCATGAGACGGGCAGCTTCGATCTCGGTCGCCATCTGCGCGATCTGGAACTGAATCGCCTGGAAGTCCGCGATGGGCCGCCCGAACTGTTTGCGCTCCTGGGCATACCGTGCAGCATACTCCCAGGCGCCGCGCGCGACTCCAAGCATCTGCGCGCCGATTCCGATGCGGCCCTCATTCAGAGTTTCGATGGCGATCTTGTAGCCTTTGCCCACCTCGCCTAAGACGTTGGCCTTGGGCACGCGGCAGTCCTCAAGGATGAGTTCGCAGGTGGAGGAGGCGCGGATTCCGAGCTTGTCCTCTTTCTTGCCGACCGTAAACCCAGGGTATTGCTTTTCAATCAGGAAGGCGGTGATGCCTTTATACCCCGCTGCAGGATCGACGGTGGCGAACAGGACAAAAAGGCCGGCCTCTTTGCCGTTCGTGATCCACAGCTTGCGGCCGTTGAGCACGTAGTCGTCACCCTTTAATGTAGCCTTGCTCTGGAGCGCAAACGCATCTGAGCCCGAACCGGCCTCGCTGAGCGCATAAGCGCCACAGATCTCGGTCGCCATGCGGGGCAGATAGCGTTTCCGTTGCTCCTCGCTGCCCCACCTCAGCAGAGCATTATTGACCAGCGTGTTCTGCACGTCGACCACCACGCCTGCCGATGCGTCCACGCGAGAAAGCTCCTCCACGGCAAGGATAGCTTCGAAAAATTTCCCGCCGCCGCCTCCGTATTCCTCGGGAATTTCGATTCCCATCAATCCCAGCCGGAAAAACTGGCGGATCAGCTCTTTCTCGAAGACGCCCTTTTCGTCCATCTCTTTGACGAGGGGACGGACCTGCTCTTCCGCAAATTGGCGAACGTTGTCACGGAACAGAATCTCATCCTCAGTCAGGCTGGTGAGGGGTAGGGGAGCGGCAACTTGCAGCGTGGTCGAATGCATCTACGTGGCCTCGCGACGTGGAACCGTCAAAGAATTTTAGCATCTGGCTGCCGGTTCGACCCTGACCGAGGAGCGCATCTCGGCCTTCAGCTTGGCTCGAACCGCGCCGGCATCGAGAGTCTCCAGGAAATTCGCCAAAATAGCAAAGACCACCCCGCTTCGAACCGCGCTCCGTTTGGCAAAGCGTTTGATGCGGCCGGAGCCGGAGGACGGCCAGCCATCGTCCGGCGAAGCGAAGAAAATTTGCCTATTCAAGGTTCGCCCTCCCAACTACACTGATGGGCTCAAGTTTCCCAGTTCGGGGTGTCGCTTGAAAAGATGGCCATGGGTTCGAATACTGGTTGCATTCTCGCTCTCGCTATTTCCCCGATGCCTGCCGGCGGGTGGACAAACGGTTCGGGTCGACATCACGCCTTCGCACGCCACCAACCACTTTGTGCCCAATCAGACCTTGGGGGCGGGAGTCGACCGCATTTCGACCGAGGCGATTGACAAAGGTCTGTCTCCAACCATCTTAGACGCAGTTTTCCGTGCCGGCTGGCAGCCCGTCACCTACCGCCAGAACACCGAGTTGGCGGTCGAGGCATGGCACTGGAATCCCCAGGGAAGCTGGAGCGATCCCAGTGGAAAGGGGTATTTCACAGGTTCTGCGCTGCCGGCAGATGCGATTCGCTATTCCTACGGATATGCTCTTCCTCATCGCGGATTCACCCGCAACGATGGCACGGGAAACTCGGGCTTCTCCCGCCTGACCGACGGTGACGTGAATACTTACTGGAAAAGCAACCCTTATCTGACGGAACGATTCACGGGGGAGAGCGACAGGCTGCACCCGCAGTGGGTGGTTATCGATCTTGCTCAAGTGCAGCTGGTCGACAGCGTCCGGGTTCAGTGGCAGGGGCCCTACGCCACTCGTTACGCGATCCAGTATTGGACCGGAGAAGACCCCATTCAAGTTCGAACCCGAGGCGTGTGGCAGACCTTTCCCCACGGCGATGTGACCAGCGGCAAGGGCGGGATCGAGACGGTGCGATTGAGCACGGCACCGGCAGGGGTTCGGTATCTGCGGATCCTGATGACGGAATCGTCCAATACCTGCGACTCGCATGGCTCGGCCGATCCGAGAAATTGCGTAGGCTACGCGATTGACGAGCTTTATGTGGGGACAACCACGCCCGATGGCGCATTTCACGATGTGGTTCGGCATACGCCCGACCAGGAACAGACCACGACCTATTGCTCTTCCGTCGATTCCTGGCACGAGCCCGGCGACCTGCTTTCGACACGCCAGGCCCAGGTGGGATTTGATCTGTTCTTCTCGAGCGGCGTTACTCGCGGACTGCCTGCCATGATGCCGGTTGCGATGCTCTACGACACCCCGGAGAACGCTGCCGCGGAGATTGCCTACCTGAGGGCGCGCAAATATCCCATTTCCTACGTCGAGATGGGCGAGGAAGCCGATGGTCAGTACATGCTGCCGGAAGATTATGGGGCGCTTTATCTGGAGTGGGCGACCGCATTGCATGGTGTGGATCCTTCGCTGAAATTGGGCGGACCGGCGTTCCAAGGCGTCAACAAGGACATCGAAGTCTGGCCGGACGCGAACGGAAAGGTGTCCTGGCTCGGCCGCTTCCTGGATTACCTGAAACAGCACGGTCGTCTGAGCGATCTGGCGTTTTTTTCCTTTGAACACTACCCGTACGAGCCCTGCCGGATCCCCTGGGGCAGCCTCTATGACGAGCCCGACTTGGTGAACCGCATCATCGAAACCTGGCGCGAGGACGGCGTACCTGCCAATGTGCCGATGTTCATCACCGAGTCCAATCTGTCCTCGTCTGCCAGCGAAACCTACATGGACTTGTTCGCCGGAGTTTGGCTGGCCGACTACATCGGCTCGTTCCTGAATGCGGGCGGAAAAGGTGTTTATTTCTTTCATTATCTGCCCCTGTTCATGGAGCATGGCTGCAACGATTCTCCCGGGACCTTCGGTATGTTCACGGTCGGTCCGGGATATCAGATTCAGCAGCCGCTAGCGCAATTCTTCACGGCTCAGCTCATCAACCTCGAGTGGGTCGAACCGGGAGCGGGTGAGCATCAGGTCTTTCCCGCCAAAAGCGATATTGAAGATGGAGCCGGTCACGCGCTTGTAACCGCGTATGCGGTAAAGCGCCCGGATGGCGAGTGGTCGGTGATGGTGGTCAATCGCGATCAGCAGAACTCGCACCCACTCGAGCTGGCATTCGAGGACCAGGCAAGCGGCAAGACCCTGTCTTTTGTCGGCCCGGTTGAGATCGCGACTTTTGGCAGCGCCCAATATCAGTGGCATCCCGCGAAAACCCGTTTTGAGGCCCATGCCGAGAATCCAACCGAATGGCCCGTCGTTGCGTATTTCCCGGGCAACGCCGATCCTGATGGCCCGGTTGCGCACACCAAGCAGACGGCCGGGCGTGGAACTTCCTATCCATTGCCCGCCGCCTCGGTAATGGTGGTCAGAGGCAAGATTGATGCGCAGCCCAAGCATTGATCCCCGACCCGAACTAGGGCACTCGGCAGATTAGTGCGTGCTTTCCTCGAGCAGGTCCGCCAGGTATGGTTTCCAGACTGCGGGCAAGCTGTGGGTCCCGTGGCCTTGGGTCTGATCGGTGATGGGGAGGAGCACAAACCGTCCCTTCTTGACCTTTTTGATCTCCCGTTCGGCAATGCCCAGCTCAGGCGGATTGAGCAGATCGTCCGCCGAGTTGACGAACATCACCGGTGCCTGGATACGATCGAGCTGGCTCGAAGGATCGTAGTTCCGCGAGGCATCGAACGCATAGAGCAAATCGTTGGCATCGATCGCGGGCAGACGGGTCTTGAGAAACTGGTCGAGATAGGAATCGGCCTGCTCGCGAGTTGGATAGTCTTTCTGAAGCTTTAAGGGGCTGCTGCCCATGAGCAGGATGATTTCCGCTGCCGTCTTCAACCCCGCTGGCTGTTCCTGGTAATCACCATTCATCCAGCCCGGATCGCTGCGAATTGCGTCCATGATCATCTTGCGCATGATGCGATTGCGGCCCGCGATCTGGACCGGCAAACAGGCAAGCGGCATGGCGGCATCCATAAAATCAGGATAGGTTTCCAGCCACATCCAGGAATGCATGCAGCCCATCGACGTGCCCAGGAGCAGCCGCAGATGATCCACCTTCAAGCCTTGGGTGAGCAGTAAGTGTTGGGCTTCGATCAGGTCGGCGTACTCGTAATGGGGAAAGCGGGCGTGGAGGCCGTCGCTCGGTTTCGTGGAGCGGCCATGGCCGATCGCATCCGGAAGGATGATGAAGTAACGGCTCGCATCGAGCAGTTGCCCGGGGCCGAACAACACCCCGGCAAATTGCGGGCCGGTGAATTGCCGGCTGTCGCCGGTGGTGCCATGGAGAATCATCACGGCATTCGTGATCTGTCCCTTGCCATCGGTCGCCGGACGGCCATACGTCAGGTAGTGCAACCTGAGTTCCGGCAAGGTTGCTCCCGAACGGAAATGAAAGTTGGGGACGACGTAATCGCCCTCGGCGGGTTGGGGCGGCTCTTCGGCCAGAAGAGAGGCGCTCGCAGCGAGCACCAGCCAGGCTACGAATCTGCGGGCTAGTTTCGGCACAGGAGCTCGCTTCACCGGCGGCGTGGTTCCGACCTCAGTGGTGGCTGGGTACCAACTTCAAGCCGTCCGCCTGAAGAATTCGTTTGATCTGATTGCGCGCATGGATGGCCCAAGGCCCCGTGGCATCGAGTTTCACATAAGCGCGCCAGTGTTGCAGCGCCTTCCGCGGCTCGCGGATCTTTTCATAGGCCAGTGCCAGATTGTAGTGAGCGTCCCCGTAGGTGGGCGCCAGTTGTAGCGCGGTGTTGTAGGCCTGGATCGCTTCGCTCACACGGCCGGTTTCGTCGAGCACGTTGCCCAGATCGAAATACGCCAGGGCATAGCGGGGGTCAATGCCGATGGCGATTCGGTAATGCTTCTCCGCCAGCGTGTAATCCTGGCGGTTGTAGCAAAGCGTGCCCAGGTTGATGTGGGCCGCAGCGTGTTCGGGATCGAGCTCGAGCACCATCTGGTATACCGCAATCGCCTGCGTCTGGGTGGCGGGATTTTCCTCGAGAGCGATGCCGCGGGTAAAGAGTTCGGCCACATTCTTCGGTTCAAGCTTCGCTCCGCCGATGGCAAACGGTCGGGTGGTGACCACGTTGTCGGAAGGAACAAAATCGAACATGAATTGACCGGCAATGGGTTCGAGCACCTTGCCTTCATGGCGAAAGGCGACACGGTGTCCGGTGGTGAAGGTTCCCGCTTCGAGCAAAGGGTTTTCCATGCCCGCGGCCTGCTTTTGCATGGCGGCCAGGGACTGGCGGATCACCGCCGGACGGACCCGCGACGCGCACAGGTCCCGCACTTTTTGGATTTGCAGAAGGTCAAAGAAGGAGTAGCTCTCGGCGGCCGGGACCAATTCAGCCTTTTCCCACGCACCCAGCTGGCGCGGCGTAAGCCGCAAGATCCGGATCAGATCTGCTCGACGATATCGCTGCACAGCGTTGGTAACCGTCTTGTAAACATTATCCAGAAGCCTTTGTGCACGCAAGTGGAAATGGTGGAAATAAGTGGAAATATGGCCTGGAGCGGCCCCGGTTGTACCAGGAAAGCCAACCTCGAAGCGCTTGTGGACTTTCACCGCGGCTGCGGTGAGAGGCAGGAGACCGTGGGGTGAGAGCCTAGGCAGGTCAGCTCTTCCACCAATGGGCTAGCTTTTCGCTGCGCCCTTTTTGGGTTTATCATCGTGTCTCGATGGCGGCCACGAAGGGCAAAGCGGTTCAGGAACTCGAGTCCACCCGGGAGATGACCAGCCTGGTCGAGCAATCCTGCCTGGTGGCCAAGGACGCGGCATTCAATCTGCGTGACTTTCTGGAGAATTCCTCCAACATGGCGTTCATTGCGGTGAAGGACTGCGAGAAGGAGCTCGACCGCATGGAACGCGAAATCGATCAGGAGATCACCAGCGCCATCACGCAGGTCAGTGAGGTCGAAGCCAGAGAGCTGCTCGCCTGTCTCAAGTTCATTATTGATCTCGAGCGCATCGGTGATCTGACTTGGTCGGTCACCCAGCGTTTGCGGCACCTAACCGGACGGCTGCGCAAAGAGGACCGGCGCGACTTGATTGCGATGGCGGAAATTCTGGAGAAGATGCTCGAGAACATTTACCAAGGTTTTGTGAAGCGCGACCTCGGACCCGCCAACTGGGTCATGAAGACCGATTCCGAAATCGATCACGTCTGTCACGCTGTGTTTCGCCGCCACCTGGAAAGCAAGGACTGCAGCTTCGACTACAGCACCAGCCTGCTTCTCATGGCCCAGGCATTTGAACGTGCCGGTGATCATGCCAAGAACCTTGGGGAGGAGTTGTTCCACCTGGTCGAAGGACGAACCATGCGCCACGAACGCAAGCGCCCGGGAAGAACCGGGCCTTCCGCTTAGGATTACGACTGCCTGACCGGAAGAGACGGCAAAGCCGCCAGAAGGCGGCGGCTTCGCGAATCGATCGTGTTGGTTATCGCGAAGCTTCTTCGAGGCGTCCCTGTTCCAGCTTCTCTTGGCAGTCGATGCAATGGCGCGTCCAGGGTACGGCTTCCAACCGCTTGGGGTTGATCTCTTTTCCGCAGGAGATACATTCCCCGAAGTTGCCCTCGCGAATCCGGGAGAGAGCCCCATCCACCATCTGCAGGAGTTGGCGATCGTTGTTGCTCTGGTGAAAGAGGAACTCTTTGTTGTAGGAACTAGCGGCGCGATCAGCAATATCCTGCGCCGTATCTTCGTCCGCCGAGCGTCCGTCCTGTTGTGTACGGGAGACCATGCGGCGCAACTCCTGTTGCCGCGTCTCTAACCGCTTTCGAAAATAGTCTAGCTTCTTCTTGTCCATGGATGCTAACTTCACCCAAAACGACCCCTTCCTTGCGTCTTCGCCGCCTGTCGGCCAAACGAAGATGATATGCGCCTAAAATGAGATGCGTCAACTGGCGGTGACGGATTCAACGAATTCGAAAGTATTGTCGGCTCCATGGCAACGAAAGACGGGTCCGCGCGGTCGGGTGCTTAGCGCGCGAAGATTCAAACCCCGGTAGCAGACAGTGGACTCGTGAACCGTAACTGCTTCGCGCCAGATACTGTTCCCAGGGCGCGCCAGATCGTCATCGTGGCAGCACGTCGGGCATCGTGGCCAAGGCATAACCCATGACCGCCATGGCGGAGGCATTCTCCCGCAGCTCCTGAGGCACGATTTTGTCCAGCGTGTCGGCGGCGGTGTGATGGTAGTTGAAGTAGATGCGACTATCCTCCATCAGGCCGAGTGCGGGAACGCCGGCCTCGGCCAGCGGAGCAATATCCGCTCCGGGGCTCCGCGGGATCAGACGGATGAGATTGGCTCCGAAGCTATCGAGAACGTCTTGCACAGGTTTCAACATGGGCAGCGCGTCAGGATTCATTTCCGCCTGGAAGCCCAAAGGACGCGACGCTCCTAAGTCGCTCTCGATGGCAGCGACGTGATTGCGGATCTCCCGGGCATGGTTCTTGGCATAGACGTCATGTCCACGCCCTCCGTTCTCTTCGTCCATCCAGGCTACGATGCGAATGGTGCGTCGCGGGTGCAAGTGTAATTGTTGGATGAGATGTGCCGTGTCCATCGCCACGGCGACTCCCACGGCATCGTCCATCGCCCCCGTGCCCAGGTCCCAAGAGTCCAGATGCCCGGAAACGAGAACCACCTGCTCCGGGTGCTCGCTCCCCTTCAGATCCCCGATCACGTTGTAACTGGTGCTGTCCGGTCCGGTTTGCGAGGTTAACGTCAGGTGCATGCGGACCTCGCCTTGCGCGGCTAATCTGGCGATGAGATCGGCGTCTTCGCTGGTTACGGCAGCCGCGGGAATTCCCGCCGGCGCACTCCAGCCGGTGTGTGGAAGACGGTAATCTGCCCCGCCCACCGAACGCACCAGACAAGCAATGGCTCCCAAATCGGCGGCAGCCTTGGGCCCCGAGGCTCGATAGGCGACCGCTTCGCCGTACGCCTCACCCGCCAGGCCGCTTGCAGCTTTTTGCTTGTCGAACGGCACATTGAAGAGCACGATCCTTCCCGCTACCGTCTGACGTCCCAGTTCTTTGAGATCATCGAAGGTCTTGGCCACCACGATGGCGGCCGTGATGCCGCTCGAAGAGGTGGGCACGGTTCCGCCCAGCGCGGTCAGCACGATGTTCTGGGTGGTTCCCTGCGCCTGCCCCGCATATCCGACCAGTTCCGCTCGATCGATACCGCGAATCCAATGCGGAACTTTGACTTCTTCTAGCTGAACTTGAAGTCCGAGGCGGCGCAGTTCATGAGCAACGTACTCGACTGCGGCCTCGGCGGCCAGTGAACCCACGGGGCGCGCCCCAATGTTGTCGGTCAAGTGAGCGGCTTGTTCGTAGGCATAATCGTCGGCCAAAGCGGCATCGCGTAACGTGATGAGCTCGCTTTTCAGTTGCGCAGGGATCGATCGCGACAGACTGGTCGAAGAGTTGGGAGTCTGACAGAAGGAAACCCTCGGCAAGACCACAAACACCAGACAAAAGATGAGTACGCGCATGTCGATCGACAGTGTAAGGGGAAAAACTACGGAGGGGAAGGGCGAGCGGATTTGGATGGGCGGAAGTCATCCGAGCGGACTTCGTCTCGAACCCTGCCCCCAAAAGAAAAAGCGGCCCCATTTCTGGAGCCACTATCCCAAAAGAGGCAACGCAGGAAGGTTTCAGGAAAGGCGATCGTAAATCCCGATCGGCCAGCCGGAGTGGCGCAGAGAGAAGTAATGTCTAGCGCGGCGAGTGAAGGTAATTGCTTCGACGGCCTCTTTCATTGTGCTAAGAAGGGAGCACTTGCTGCGCCAAAAAGCGGAACCCGGGCGGGTCTTTTTTGGGAACGTGCCAACTCCTTGGCCCGCTTCCACTTCTAGCACCTCCGGCGGGAGCGAGTCCCGGCCGGAAGTTCACATGAAGGGGCAAAAGACTGCAGGTTCCTGCACATTCCGAGCAGGCACCTAGCCTCCTGGGTTGCGGAAGACTAGTCCGCGAACGTTCTAGGAGTGACCTGCAACCGTTCGTAACTTACCTGGCAAAAAGTGATATGGCGGCCACGGACCGGTTACCGTCAGCTCACAGTTCTTCAGCTGTTTGGCGGCGGTGTTGTAGCGGTTCTGATATTTCTCTACCGACTTGGAATCGATCAGGTGAGCGATGTCGATGAGCATGCCGTCGGTGTTTACTCTCTTGCAACTAATCTCTTCTTCGAGAGGATTGAACATCTTGTGGACCTGCACCGACAAAGCCCTTGCCTTGGTTTGACGCTCACGGTCCCGGGAAGCCTTTTCCCGCAACTTCATCAGATACTCGCCTCCGACCGTGTCCGGCAGTTCGACATCGATCATGGCATCGCGACAAGAGCCGTCGCGAACCACGAGCTTCAGGTGCATTTCCGCCTTGCCTCGCAATCGGGCCACACTCTGCCCGAAGGCTCGGCGATTGGCGCGAACCGCCTGTCGCAACGCCTCATCGCAGTCAAAGATGGTTCCGAAGCGGAATGGCAGCACCGTCCCGTTGCGGAAACAAACACTGACCACGCGCGCGTGTTCCAAGACAGCCTTGTCATCCAGACTGCCGGTCGCCCGATCGTACTCGCTGACCACCACCGAAAATTCACCACTGGGGTAGCTTAGGACTGGGGCTGCGTTCACTCCCTGCGTGCCTTCTAGCAGGAAAGGACGCCGCGCGCGGATTCCATTGAGGGCCTGTTGTTCAGTAAGACAATATGCGTACCACGCCATAGGGGTTTCTCCGTACCCGACTCCAGCGAAAGCGCAACACCCCGAGCTGGGTAGAGCTGGTTACGGCTTCTGAACCTTGGAAGAAAGGGCGGTACCACGACTAGAGAACGCCTAACCTCGCGTTCCGGGTTATATATTACTTTGGTACCCGGTAGGAATGCAACCTTTTTGTGGCAATCGACATCGCACCCGCCCGGTAAGCCGGGATGCGATTCGAACCCTGTGCGGAACCTGCGGTTGCCGACGGCGCGAACAGAAAGGCGTCGGCACCTGAGATTCGGCAGTTCGGCAGCCATCGACTCCGGAGCAATGAGGGCGGGGAACACCAGCCGGGAAGGCGGCTATCGGGTCAATGTCTTTTGTTATCTGTCGTTTGGTGCAGAGCCTCGCGTTCCGCCAGGGCCTTCGTGACCACGCTGAGCATTTCCGTCAGCGGGGCAGGTTTTCCCGTCCAGATTTCAAATTGGCGCGCCGCCTGATGAGCGAACATTTCCATGCCGGGGATGACCTGGGCCCCGGCCGCCTTCGCTAGCTTCAGCAAACGTGTCTCCACTGGATCGTAGATCATGTCAAAAACATAGCGCGCGCGGATTTCGTTTTGGTTCAGGGGAGACTCGCGG
>DASPVG010000127.1:0-10892 GCA_035622455.1 Terriglobales bacterium | reverse complement strand
CTCCCTCCTGAGACAGGAACAGACAGTTCGCAAAGCCGTGGAGTGTTCTGGAATAGGACTCCATAGCGGCGCTCCGGTGCGTATGCGGATTTTGCCCGCACCACCGGGTACCGGCATCGTCTTTCGCCGGGTGGATCTCGACGGATTTGAAGTAGAAGCCATTGGACGGAATCTGGCACGAGTCAGCTACGCAACCAGCTTGATGAAGAAGGGCGTGCTGATTTCGACTACCGAGCACCTGCTTTCGGCATTGATGGGAACCGGAATTGACAATGCCGCCGTAGAGCTCGATAACCTGGAGCTTCCCATCCTCGATGGAAGTTCACAGCCTTTTGTCGATCTCATCTCGAAGGCGGGAATCCATCGACAAAAGCGGCCGCGAACTTATCTCAAGATCCGTCGGGAGCTCCATCTGCGAGAGAGGGACAAGCATATTGCCGTCTATCCCTCGCGAACCTACTCTGTGTCCTACACGATCGACTTTCCTCATTCGCTCATCGGGAGAGAAAATTTCACCTTGCATCTTGAGAACGGTAGTTATGTCCGCGAGATCGCCCCCGCTCGCACGTTCGGCTTCCGCGAGGACGAGCAGGCGATGCGCAACATGGGACTGATTCGCGGAGCCTCACAAGAAAACTGTATTGTCCTCACCAAGAACGGGATTGAAAATCCGCCCTTGCGGTTCAATGACGAGTTCGTTCGTCACAAAGTTCTGGACCTCGTCGGCGACCTGGCATTGCTGGGGAAGCAGATTTTAGGAAATGTAGTCGCAGATCGCGCCGGGCACGCCTTGCATACCGCCTTGGTCTCCCGTCTGCTGCGGGATCACACTCTGTGGGAAGAAACGACGGCTGAAGAGGAAGAAGTCAGCGCCGCCGAGAGCCGAATCCCTACTACGGCCGAACCGCTGGTCTAATTCGCTAGCTTGGCGAAGTAAATCCGGATTGGCATCAATCGGCGGGATGGGGTGCGGACTCGATCGAATCCCAAAAAGCGTGCTGCCGCATAAGTTCTTCAAGCTGCGCACGGGCATGCTCGGTCAAAACGGCGGCATAGTCCTGGGCTGATTTCTGACGCTCTGGCGTTAACTCCCGAACTCGGTTGGCGAGCAACCGAGTATCTTCCTCGAGCATTCGCACCCAGCGCCGTGCCCGGTCGATCTTTGCTTGCATGGATAGCACTCGATTTCCTCTTTTTAGTTCAACCTTTTCAGCCACGAAGGCTGCCATGCTTCGAGGAGGGGATACTAACAGAACGGCCTTTCGTGCTTTTACCGAGTTTCTGCCCTCGGCCACCCGATTGCAAGTCGCAAGCCGGGTACCTCCAATCCCTGGACAGTTTTCTCTGGAAACTGGCGGTCAGAAACTGGAAACTGTTCCAGTGCAGAAGACAGTTTATCTCTCGCTCGGTTCAAACCTTGGGGACCGAGCTGGAAATCTCCGTTCAGCCATTGAAAAGCTGGGCTCTTTGGGCAAGGTCGTGGCGCTTTCCTCTTTCTATGAGACGGAACCGGTAACCGTAACCGAGCAACCTTGGTTTTTGAACTGCGCTGTCAAACTCGACACGGACAAAATGCCCAGGCAACTGCTGGCCGGAATTCTTACCTTAGAACGGCAGATGGGTCGACGCCGCACTCAGTCCAAAGGTCCGCGCACGATCGACATCGATATCGTCCTGTTTGGAAACTCGGTCCTTGCGACCGCAGATTTGGTCGTCCCGCACCCGGCCATGCAGGAGAGGCGGTTTGTGCTGGAACCGCTGACGGAAATCGCGGCTGACGTGCGACATCCAAGGCTCGAACGAACGATCCGGGAACTGCGGGACGCTCTCCCGCCCGGACAAGCCGTGCGCAGGCTCAGGCACACCTGAACACCAATTTGAAAAACCACCTCAGGGAACAATCAGCCCACTGCGGACCTCACCCGGAGCCGCGGCGGTTTTCTCGGACCATTGTTGCTGCAGAAAATCCACGAAGGAACGGGATTTCGGGCGACCCGAGGTGCGGCTGTGCGCGATCCGAACCAAAACAACCAGGGCTTTGAGTACGTCGGAATCTCGCAACTGCGAAGCGCCCAAGTGCGCCTGCTCCGCCTCGCGATACTTCTTGAGATTGGCTTGTATCTCGGCGGCGATCGATTGCTGCATAACGCTTGTGAGCGGCGGCTCATAATAGAGGCCCGAGTTTACCCGGGTGTCATACGATCTTGCCAGCACGGTTAAGGCATTGATCAGGTCTATATCGACAACGCTACGATCGGCCCGCACACTGTTGGCCAAGGCAAGCATGAAACTGCCGATCAGAGCACTCCCTTCGTAGAGGAACCGGTCGCCCACATCAATCGCTGGAAAAAGGGCGCTCTGGTCCAAAGCCTCGAGCGCTCGCGGTCTTTCGTACTGCCGAGCCTGTTGCAGATACACGCATTCACTCGGGCAGTCGAGGCTTACTTCACGCTGCTCGCCGCAACACTGCGCGCAGATTCGCTGGTGGAGGGCCGGGCAAAAGCGCTTCTCTTTGCGAATTTCGCAAATGGCGCAGCTCACTGAGAGTCTCTCCTTAGATTCATTATCCCATGCCGAAAAGAGCGGACCAGGTACCCCTGAGAAGTTCAGGAGGCCCTGGGGAAATGGCCGCACATGGCGCGATTTTCAGGAAGTCACCTCCAAACGGGGCGATTTTTGTGGCCTTTCCTGGTTCCCAGTTGAGAAAAACCGCATAAAATGCGCCAACAATCTACTTTTCCACAGGAAATGTGGTATAAGATGGCCGTCATCGCAGCACAAATCCAGTTCAGTTTCGAGGAGGGTTAATGGCATCTGGCATGACCAAAACGCAACTCGTCCGCACCCTTGCTGAAAAAGTTGGCACCAATAACAAGACCGCTGCCACGTTTCTCGAGAACCTGACCGAGACCGCCATCAGGGAGACCAAGAAAAATGGCGTGTTCGTGGTTCCAGGCTTGGGTCGCCTGGTAAAAGCCCATCGCAAAGCCCGTATGGGACGCAATCCCCAGACCGGCGAACCGATTCAGATTAAGGCCAAGACCGTGGTGAAATTCCGCGTGGCCAAGGCAACCAAGGACGCCATCGCGCCCCGGAAAGGGTAGAGCCTAGCAGAGACGAAGGCCGGCTCGCGAGCCGGCCTTTTGCCTTCTCCCGCCGCCGATCAGACAACTCCCCTCTTCTTCATATTCTTTTCTACCCATCGCTACGGAACAGCTTGCAGTAGAGCTCAATCCGCCGAGTGCGGTTGCATCGACTTTCGAGCGGTACTGGTGTAGGTCGTCCCCGCGGAAATCGGTGGTGCGCGAAACGCCTCAGCGATTTTGAATTCTCCCAGCCGATCCCTTCGGTTGGGTCGTGGTTCAGGGGGTCGTCCCGCAGGCCCAAGCAATGCGGTCGATTGATCTCTCTCACGAATGGTTCTCAGTCTCCGCCCGGGGCATCGTTGCTGAGGTACTGCTCCAAGGAGCCGAGTTCCCGCGTTAGGTCTTCAATGCGCCACTCGAGCAGGTTGCGAATGGAAAGCATTCCCAGAAGTTTGCCATTGTGATCGACGACCGGGAGATGCCGGAAATGGCGTTCGACCATGGTGACGAAAGCCTCACTCGACCCTGTTTCCGCGGTCGCCAACTCGACCGGCGTGGTCATCATCTCGCGGACTGGTGTTCTCTCCGGGTCACGTCCGCTCAGAGCCAGCCTGCGAAGAACGTCACGCTCGGTAAAGATACCGGCTACACGCAGCTGATCGTCGATCACGGCGACAGCGCCGACATGCCGATCGAGCATAGTACGAATTGCCTCGGCCACACTTGCCCCCAAGGAAACTGCCGCTGGGTGGGCATCGCATAATTCAAGAATGCTCATTGCCGCCTCCGCCCTTGGTGAGGAGCAACCCATGCTCCCGCCGGCCCAATTTGGGTCGACTAGGATTCGGGCATTATGACCCTTAGGGGGCAACTGTCAAGAGGCATTTTAGGCAATAAATCATTGATTCGATCGATGGGTCGCATTCTGAATTTCCATTCTTCGGCGGGTGACAGGACTGGCCAACCGTAAGCCAAGCGAAAACCTTCCGGTTTCGTGCAGGCCGGAAGGAAGAATTTCTGTGGCCATCGTTGTCATTGAACAGCCGGAGCGCGGGTGACGGCGATGACATCGCCATCGCGGTCTCCCCGCGCGCTTGATGAGGTGCGAAAACCCGAGGCTTTATGAGGCGATGACAGCGTCGGCTTCTATTTCGACCAGCATCTCCGGAGAAATCAGGTGCGAAACTTCGACCATGGAGGTTGCCGGACGGATATCCCGGAAGAACTCGCCATGGGCCTTGCCAATCTTCTGCCAATCTGCAATGTGGACGACGAACATTCGTGTGCGGACCACGTCTTTGAGGTTGGCACCGGCTTGATTGAGCGCGGATTCGATATTCTTGAGTGTTTGCACGGTCTGAGCGTACGCATCACCGATCCCTACAATTTTCCCATCCGCGTCGGTGGCTGTCGTCCCGGCTACGTGAACTTGATTGCCAACCCGCACCGCTCGTGAGTAACCTACCACCGGTTCCCAAGGCGTCCCACTCGAGATGTTCTTTCGTTCCAAGTCTCCTGCCTCCATGGCTAGCATTGTATCTTTGCGGTGGCAAATGCTGGGATTTGGCAGCCGACTACATTGACTGCCAACAGAAGACTCGCGCTGAAACCTTTGTAATGGGTATTGGGTTCTAATGGATTAGCACTGGCGGCACGAAAGCTACTTGCCTTTGCAGAAAAGCTGGGTTAAGAAATCAGTCACAGCTCGTAATGTTCTCGTGCTAGAGCGGGGGAAGGAGGTAGAGGCCAGGATGATTCCAGACTCACACGCCTTGCAGCAGCTCTTCCAAGAGCTGGTCGGCCGGCGTTATGCCGAGGAGATCGGGATCCGCGATCCCCAAGTCGTGAACTACGTAGCCCAGCTTTTGACTGAGTTCTCGGAAGGTGACCAGCTGTCGAAGATCCGCAATGCCGAAGGGCGGCCACTCACTGATCTAGGTGAGATGCTGGCCGAATCGGATCCCGTCTTTGGGCCTGCGCCTTCGTTTGACCGCGAGCGTCAGGTCCACAAGCACATTGGCGACTGTGCTCTGTTCTTTACTGGCATGTTCCCGGAAAGCATCAATCACTTCCGCCTTCGCCGCCAGCGGCTGGAGGATTTTCTTGACTGGATCAAAGCCGGCAAGGAAAGCTATTACATCGTTTCCAAGTTTGATTGTTTCGAATACACCAAGGTGGCACCACTGTTCGCGCATCTTTCCAGCCACTTCGAGCAGTGCGTACATGGACTCAACCGGGTCAAGAACGATCTCGCGGAGATGCAGCACCCCATCGCCCGGCGTCCGAACGAACTCCTAATGTAGCGGCCAGAGCCGAGGGCCTGGTGTTTTCGTATCCCAAACTCTCCTGCCCAACCACTTTCCTGCTCGCTTGCTCTCTGCTACCTCGGGAACGGGCGAATCAGAGGAACCAACGGAAACCCAACTCTTAGATCTTTCGATAAAAGCTCAACGCCGAATCTCCCTGCTCGAGCTTGCGATAACGGGCCACCGATCGAAAAACCTCTCCGGGATCGAACCTTCTTTGGTGTTCCGCGATAATCGTAGTGGCTGGTTTCAGCAGCTTCGAACTGGCAAGTGCACTGAGCACATGCCGGTACTCTGCCTGCATGCGATATGGCGGATCAAGAAACACCACATCGGCCTCGGCGCCTTGCGCCTCGAGTTTTCCGAGCGCCCGATCAGAATCTGTTTCGAGGACTTGAAAGCCGGTTTCCAACCCGAGAGACTGAAGATTCCGTCGAATTAAGGCTGCCCCCTGGGCTGAGGATTCGACGAAGTACACCATTCCCGCGCCACGGCTGAGAGCCTCGATGCCCACTGCTCCGGTGCCTGCATATAGGTCGATCCACTGCGATCCTTCGAGGGCTGACGGTTTTCCCGCGGAAAGCACATCGAACAATGTCTCCCGCAGGCGGTCGGAGGTGGGACGCACGTCCATGCCAGGGAGGGACCGAAGCCGACGGCTTCGGTATTTGCCCGCAATCACTCTCATTCCTTCACCGCCCTTTGAGTTGCGAGCTTGTCGATCAATGGCTCAGAGTAACTCTGAAAAGCACGGCATAGCACCTTTGAGTCGCCAACCCACAACTGACAAACCGGCCCTGACGTATCACAATATAAAATAGGTTCGAAGGCGCACGAGGCACGAATGAGAAATTGGTCCATTCCGGCAGGGCGCGTGTTCGGGATCGAACTTCGCATTCATCTGACTTTTTTGTTCCTGCTGGTATTCGTATCGTTGACCGAATCGGCGGGTCATGTCCAGGTGAATGTCTGGCGGGTGCTTGCCCTGGTCGGAATGATACTTGGCTGCGTCGTGCTGCACGAATTGAGTCACGCCATCATGGGCATTCAAGCCGGGGTTCCGGCGAAAGCCATTGTCCTGCTACCGATCGGGGGAGTTACGCTGCTCGATGAAACTCAGCAGCCCATGGAGCCGGGAGCGCTGACCTGGAAGCGGGATGTCCGTATTGCCTTCGCCGGTCCTCTGGTGAACCTGGTTATGGCGTTTGCCGCGAGCAGCATCCTGCTCGCGGTGGCCCCGGAGATCCAACTCTGGACGAGGCCATACGTCTACTCCGGCAATTTGGCGCGCAGCTTCGTCTGGGTGAACTTGTGGTTAGGACTTTTGCATCTTCTGCCGGCGTATCCCATGGACGGAGGTCGGGTTCTGCGTGCCCTGTTCAGTCGGCATATGGATCCGGTCCGGGCCACGCGGCGCGCAGTCACGATCGGTCAAGCGTTTGCCACGTTATTCATGCTGGTCGGCATGCTTTGGAACATCTGGCTGACCATGATCGGATTTTTCCTGTTCATCGCCGCCCAACTCGAAGAGCGATCCGCTGTGTTTCAGTCGGTCCTCGAGACCGTTCGGCTGGAAGATGTCATGCTCACCGATTTTGCGACACTCTCGCCGGCTGACACCTTGGAAGACGCACTCGAGAAAGCGGTGCATTCGTTGCAGGATGATTTCCCGGTCATCCGCGGCAGCGACATGGTCGGCGTGATCTCAAAACAGAAGATCCTGCAGGCGCTGCGTGCCGAAGGCAACGGCTACGTGCAGTCGGTGATGAACCGCATTTTCGAGGTGGCGCAAAAGAAAGAGTCGCTCGCCTCGGCTTTTCGCAAGCTCAGTGCGCGCAACCTGAGCATCATCCCCGTCGTCGAGGATCAGCGACTGGTTGGCATTGTCACCCTGCAGAACCTCATGCACTCGATGACCCTGCTGGCCGAAAGCCGCAAATTGCGCAAGACGGCGCTCAATTCTTAGCCGAATTCCCGCGGTTGAGAAACCTTGGCTGATTCCCCGAAGTCGTTGCCGTTTAGAAGCGAAACACGACCCCGGCCGAAGGCTCCGCCATGTGGCTCCGACCGCCGGTAAACAAACTGAAGGGGTTTCCGTGCGCGGCGTCAACCTTGAAATCCGGCGCACTGTAGAGATATCCGCGGTATTGAACGCGGATAGCAAATCGCGAATAGTGGGGAATCGTATAATCCACGCCGCCTCCGTAGACCAACGCCAGTTGCCACTGTTTGAGGGCATGCACGTTGATCTGGATGTTGTCCGGGATATTGTGCGGAAGCGGGGGCAAAAAAAGCCAGGTGCTTCGGGGAGCAAAACCGAGCTCGGAGCCGCCTGCCAGCAGGAAGGGCTTGAATCTGGGGCTTTTGTCGGGAAACAGAGTGTACATGTACGCGAGGTTGTAGTCGGAGATGGTCGTAGGAATGTGAATGTCATAGACTGCAGTAGGCGTGATGGGGGCTTGGTAGGTCTGAGAATTCTTCATGCGTCCGTAACTGAACACGATCGAGTGATGTGGGTTGAATTTGAACCGAAAACTCGCGAAGGCAGAGAGCCCGATGGTCGCGCTCTGGCTGATTCCGTTACCACTCGCCGTGCTGGTGAACATCGTGGCTGCGCTGGCGCTGGCGTCAAAATGGCCATCTTGCGCAACACTGATTGAGGAAATAGACCCTAGGATTAGAAGTGCAGCGAACGGTTTCTTGAGCATCCGTTTTCTCTCTCTGCTGGAGGCTGAGACTCGCCCGGGGTACGGGGCGGCCTGTAAGGATCCGCATCCCGAACTCCACGGCCGGTTCCGATCGAGGCTTGCCGGCGCCAGGATCGCGGTTCTGTCGCGCGCCATGTGGGATTGCCTTTTCAGAATAACCGGACCGCCTTGGCCGTCTCAACCGCGGGGATCTTTCGCAGTTCAGCCAGAATCGCCTCCGGCACGATTTCGTCCACGTGAACCACGGCGATGGCCTCCTTGGGCCTAAGAGCTTTCTCGCTTTCTCGGCGGCCGAGGGAAAAATCAGCGATATTGATCTTGTGATCGCCCAAGATCGTTCCCACCTTGCCGATGACTCCGGGGACATCGCGATTGCGAAGATAGATAAGGTCTCGCTCGAGCGGGGCTTCGACTTCGATTCCATCCACGTGCAATAAACGAGGCGCCTGGGTATGGAGGACACCACCTTTGACCAGGTGTTCTTCCCGTTGCGTCTGAACCAGAATGGAAAGAATGCTGTTCATGCCTTCGGTTGAGCGCGTCGCTTTGCAGGCTTCGCGGACCCGCAGCCCGCGCGACGACGCGATCGTCGAGGCATTGACCAGGTTCGCCTTCTCTTCGAGAGCCTGGTTCAAGATGCCCTTGATGGCAGCGTTTCGGATCAGCTCCGTCTTCCACTCCGCGATTGGCCCACTGTAGCGCAGCGAAATCTCCTCGAGAGCCCCCTCACTGATCTGAGCCAGGAAGGAGCCGAGCCTTTCGGCCAGCACAATGTACGGCTGCAGAGCAAGATATTCATCATGCGATACCGAGGGCACATTGACCGCATTCTGGATCACGCCATGTTTGAGATATTCCTTCACTTGCATCGCCACCTGGTAACCCACTGCGTCCTGTGCCTCTTGGGTGGATCCGGCGATATGGGGAGTGAGAATGACCTGATCGAGCCCTTGCAGCGGCGAGTGCCGCAGCGGTTCTTCCGGGAAAACATCCAGGGCCGCGGCCGCGATCTGTCCCTGTCGGAGCGCCTCGGCCAGGGCGGCTACCTCCACCAGTTCTCCGCGGGCACAATTCACCAGGCGCAATCCAGGTTTCATCTTTTTGAGAGAACCGGCATTAATCATGCCGGTGGTTTGGGGCGTAAGCCCAACGTGCAAGGTCAAGTAATCGGCCGCCGCATAGACTTCATCCAGGGTGGCCATTCGGATCCCCTGTTCCTTGGCCACGCTTGCGGAGACGAAGGGGTCATGGGCCAAAACCACCATGCCGAAGGCGTGGGCGCGACCCGCAACTTCCATCCCAATTCGTCCCAAGCCGACGATGCCAAGGGTCTTCCCGCGCAGCTCACTGCCCTGCAACGATTTTTTCTCCCACTGGCCGGCGTGGGTCAGTCGATTCGCCCGGGACAGATGCCGAGCCATGGCCAGCATCATGGCCAACGTATGCTCAGCCACCGCCACGGCATTGGCGCCGGGCGTATTCATGACGGCAATTCCCTGGCGGGTGGCCGGTTCGAGTTCTATGTTGTCGACGCCGACTCCGGCCCGCCCAATCACGCGAAGCTTGCGCGCTTTCGAGAGCAGCTCAGCATTCACCTGCACTGTCGAGCGCACGATCAGGGCATCCGCCGATTCCAGGTGTGCGGCCAAAGCGTCACCGATTTGCTCGGGCATCACAATCTCCCAATGGGGTTCACGAAGCAGATCCACCGCAGAGGATGAAATCTTTTCGGCGAGCACAATCTTCATGCTTTGCTCTCCATCCTCCTTAGGATCGAAACATCACCCAACTGGAAAGTCACATCGGACACGACTCTTCCCCTCCCATGACAGTCGGCTTCTTTGCATCCAGCCATCTCTCCGTTTGCCCTTTTTCGTACAACGGTCTCCTCGGGTGTGCTCCGCCTGGTTCGCTCACCTTCGGGAGTTCGGGGAAGGGCCAGGAACGCCTGGGTGATCGAGCCCTCCCCTAAAGTGCCGACACGGGGACGCTCGATCCCTGACGGTAATGGGAATAAATCTCCTGCGCGGCGCGCACGGCCACCCCGGATTCGACCGCCCGTCCCGTCACTTGGGCCAGCACCTGTTCGAGCGCAGCCAGAATCGCGAAGGTGTCGAGAGAGTCGTAGTAGCCAAGGTGCGCGATGCGAAACAATTTGCCTTTCATATCGCCCTGGCCATTGGCCACCACCGCACCAAACCGGTCGCGGAATTCTCGGATGATGGCTCCCGAATCGATGCCGTTCGGAGGTTGTATGGCGGTGAGCGCCGCAGCCGGGCACGTCGGGGCAAACAAGCGGAGCCCCAGTGCCTGAACACCCGCGCGTGTCATACCAGCGGCAAGCTCGGCGTTCTCGATCAGCGCCTGGCGTCCGCGGACGAGGTCGCCATCGCCCATTTGGCGGATGAACTCCAAAGCCGTGGCTAATCCGGCTACCAACGAAGTTGCCGGAGTGTAGGCAGCTTCCCCGCGGGCAGCCGCCTTGCGCGCCCGGCGGAAGTCGAAATAGTAGCGAGGGCTCCGGGCGCTTTCCATCCGCCTCCAGGCTCGCTCACTGATCGCGCAATACGCCAGGCCGGGAGGAATCATCAGCGCCTTTTGCGAGCCGCCAATGATGATGTCGACCCCCCAGCCATGCACATCGAAATGGGTCGTGCCCAGCCCGGTGATGGCATCGACGACGAGCAGCGTACCGTCCCCCTGTTCCCGCACGATCTGCGCAATGCCCTGGATATCATGGCGGGCTCCGGTGGAGCTTTCCGTAGCCTGGAGGTAAACGGCGCGGACCTCGG
>DASPVG010000126.1:0-5566 GCA_035622455.1 Terriglobales bacterium | reverse complement strand
TCGGAGCTTAATGCGGAGCGGGATGTTGAGGAATCCGGCCGACCCTGTAATTTGCCTCAGGACTTTCTGTAGCCAGATGCAAATTCCCGGGCACGGGGCTGCGGCCAATCGATACAGCAAGTAATTGAGGCGCCTACAGCTTGCACCGGATGGTTGGTCTGCCCGCGGCAAACTAGCCTCAGATTGTAAGCACAAACCGCTTGCAGTCGTTGAAAGGAGATGCCAGTGAGCCGCGAAATCGATTCCAGCCTCCGTTTTGTTTCAGATCGTGACTCGGTAAGGCGGGCCCAGCAGGGCGATGCCGACGCATTCGCTTCGTTGTTCCATGCCCACAAGGCGAGAATCTATTCCGTCTGCCTGCGCATGACCAACAACACGGCAGAGGCCGAAGATCTGACCCAGGATGCCTTCATGCAGGTGTTCCGCAAACTCTCTACCTTCCGCGGAGATTCAGCCCTTTCCACCTGGCTTTATCGCATCGCAGTTAACACTGTGCTCATGCGCTTCCGCAAAAAAGCTCTCCGCCAGATACCGCTCGACGAGCCTAGCTCCCCGGGCAGCAAATTGGTGCACCGCGAGTACGGAGGCACGGACGATCGCCTCAGCGGCTCGATCGACCGCATTGCCCTCGCGCGGGCCATCCGGGAACTGCCGGACGGTTATCGCACGATCTTCCTTCTCCATGAAGTCGACGGATATGAGCACCAGGAAATCGCGGAGTTGCTGCACTGCTCTGTGGGCAACTCCAAGTCCCAGCTGCATAAAGCCAAGCTGCGAATCCGGGAACTGCTGAGACACGACAGGCTGGAGCCGCAGGAACAGAAAAGGCGCGAGGTGAACCGACCTAGGGTGGCGGCTCCCCGCGCGCAGCACGACGCCGAAGCGAGGGACGCTCGGGAGCGTTCGGTCGATCGAAGCCACCCTGTCGTCCCACAGCTTTCATCTTCCTACGCGATTCCTCTCTAATCCACGGCTGCCGGGGTAGCCCGGAACGCGAGCATGCGGACATTACCATTTCCGCGCTGACAATCCTTCTCGGTTGGAAAGGAGCTCCCTTGGGGGGGGACCCCAACATCGATGTCTAAACCCCTCTGCTGCCCCCTGCGTCCTAGATGCGAAATCATGGCAATCGCGAACAGCACCAAAAAGATGACGAACAGGAGCTTAGCGATTCCTGCCGCTGCCGCCGCCGCAATCCCTGCGAATCCAAAAATCCCGGCGACAATCGCGACAACCAAAAATAGCAGCGCCCAGTACAGCATGTAGCCTCCTTGTTGTTGTCGAAGTCGAGCAAACGCGAGTCCAGGCTAGTGTCCAAACTTCGCTTCCGACCATCAGGCTGAGGTTGTAATCGGGTCTTCTATTCGCTGTAGGGCGACCGAGCTGATCTCGCATCGTCAGTCGAGGTCACAGGTATCGGACGATCTATGCCGTAGAATCGCATCTTGGGGTCGCCCATCGGATGAACCTCTTGCACTCAGCGAAGAGCATCGAACTTTGGACCCGATCGCCAGCTCGAGGCTCAGGCTGGCTGGCCTTCGAAGTGTTTTGTCTCGAACGTGTTCGGATGATTCTTGGTCTATTGAGCTGCTTTTTGTGCTGGTCCCTGGTCGGAACCGCCCGTGCGCAACAGTCCTACCAAGAACTGCAGGCGGCATACGAGGGGGAGACGGTAACTGCGGTCGACCTGGTGGCCAACCCGCACCTCGACACCAAACCTCTCGAGGCGCTGATTGAGCAAAAAACCGGCCAGCCCTATTCTGAGAAAGCGATAGCAGCGAGTGTTGCCGCTCTGGAAGGAACCAAAAAGTTCACGAGCGTCACGCTCAACGTGGACGCCAGACCCGACGGCTTGCGTCTCAGTTTTATTCTTGAACCGGCATATTACATGGGAATCGTGGACTTTCCGGAAGCGGCAAAACGCTTCAGCTACATCCGGTTACTCCAGGTGGCCAATCTTCCCGACCAGGAACCCTACGATGAAGCGCGGATTCCGGAAGCCGAAGCAAGCTTACGGCGTCTGTTGCGAACGGAAGGTTATTTTCAGGCTCAGGTACAGGCCGAAACTCAGCTCGATGACCTCAATCAGCTCGCTAACGTTACCTTTCACGTCAATTTCGGTCAACGGGCTCGCATCGGTTCTCTGACGATCGAGGGAGCAGGAGAGGAAACTGCCCGGCTGTTCGGTTCGGTCGAGTCCCTTCGGGCAAGGTTGAGCGGAGGCCTGCTGAAGCCGGGAAAGTCTTACTCTTCCTCGCGCGTGCAGGAAGGCACCAAGCTCATTCAACGCACTCTCCGTCAGCGTGCTTACCTCGCCAGCAAAGTAACTCGAACTCCTCCGCGCTATAACCCGGACACCAATCAAGTGGACATCACCTACAAGATCGAGCTGGGCCCAGTCGTAGAGGTCAAGGTCACCGGGGCCAAGCTCACGGTGTTTCCCTTCTTATCCGGCAAACAGGCTAAGAAACTCATTCCGGTCTATTCGGAGGGATCCATCGATCAGGATCTTGTCAATGAAGGCCAACAAAGCCTGGTTGATTATTTCCAAGAGAAGGGATACTTCGACGTTAAGGTCAACACCGATCTCGAGCGTCAGCCGGAGCGAATTTCGCTCACCTATCAAATCGACAAAGGAGAGAAGCGCAAACTGGACAAGATCATTTTTGAAGGCAATCAACACATTTCCAGTGGAAATCTGGCGGCTCACATTCCGATTCACAAGGCTCGCCTCCGGGGCCCCGGCACCTACAGTGACAAACTCCTCCAAACCAGCGTCAACAATGTCGAGATCCTCTATCGCGATGCGGGTTATGAGCAGGTGGATGTTACTGCGAGAACCGTCGATCACGAGTCGAAGATCGACGTCGTCTTCAAGATCACCGAGGGCGAGCAAACCCTCGTCGATAGGGTCGAGGTCAACGGCAACCAAAACATCCCGCAGAACCAACTCACAGGAACGCAGGGATTCCAACTTCGTCCCGGCGCCCCATTTTCTCCTGGCAAGCTGAGGACCGACCGCAACCGGATCGCGGCAACCTACCTGGACCGGGGATACCTGAACTCGGAGGTAAAGGCGGCGGTAAGGAACCATGCAGAAGAAAAATACAAGGTCGACGTCACCTATAACGTCACCGAAAACCAGCTGGTCCGGATCAATCGAGTGGTTTATCTAGGACAAAAACGTACGCGAATGCGGCTGCTCCGAAAAACCGCGGCGCTAACCAGCGAACAGCCTCTGAGCCAACAGCAGCTCCTCCAGTCTCAATCTCAGCTCTACGACCTGCAGATTTTTGATTGGGCCAGTGTCGGGCCAAGGAAGCCGATCACGGATCAGAGCGATGAGGAGGCCCTGGTAAAGGTTCATGAAGCCAAGCGCACGGACATCGCCTACGGCTTTGGCTTCGAAGTTTCGCGTCGCGGTGGCAACGCCCCTGCCGGGACGGTTGCGGTCCCTGGTCTACCGCCCGTGGACCTGCAAGGTCACAGCGTGGCGTCGAGTTCGGAGTTTTTTGCCAGTCCACGCGGCTCCCTCGACATCACTCGTCGCAATATGCGCGGCCTGGCGGAAACCGTGAACGTTCAGCTGCTGGGCTCGCAGCTCGACCAGAAGGCGCTCTCTTCCTACACGATTCCGAGTCTTCACCGAACCAAATGGAACGGGCTGGCCTCCCTTTCCTTTGAACGCACTTCGGAGAATCCCCTGTATACCGCCCAACTCGAAGACGGCACATTTCAGGTGGAGCGAGTCTTGAAAAAGCAAACCAACACCAGACTTCAGGTTCGCTACAACTATAACCACACCACCCTGTCGGAGCTGTTGGTTCCGGAACTCGTTTTGCCGCAGGACCGCAATGTCCGGCTGTCCTCGGTTTCGGGCAGCTTCATTCGGGATACCCGCGACAATCCCCTCGATGCTCACGGAGGTACCTTCACAACCGTGAACCTCGGCATCACCCCCATCGCGTTCGGTTCGAGCGCCAGTTTCGCACGACTGTTTAGCCAATACAGTTTCTATCGTCCGCTCCACAAAATCGTGTGGGCCAACAGCTTTCGTTTGGGTTTGGTGAAAGCCTACGCCGGGAGCTTCGTCCCTACCAGCCAATTGTTCTTTGCTGGCGGACAGACTACGTTACGCGGGTTCCAGGTTGATCAAGCGGGGCCGCAACGCATCGTGCCGTTCTGCAACGTGCTTACCGGCACGACCGGGTGTGTCCCCGTCACCGTCCCGGTGGGTGGACGTCTGCTATTCATCTTCAACAGCGAGCTGCGGTTCCCCGTGAAGATTGTGTCAGCCCTGGGGGGAGTAGTCTTTTATGACGGCGGGAATGTGTATTCGGCCATCAATTTCAATAACTTCGTGGACAATTACAGCAACACGATCGGCCTTGGACTGCGCTATGCTACTCCGATCGGGCCGATTCGCATCGATGTTGGCCGCAATTTGAATCCCGTCAAGGGTCTCAACCCAACGCAATACTTCATCACGCTGGGTCAGATGTTCTAAGGGGTGGTCATGAAGGGGAAACAGTTTATCCGATGGGCGGGGGCGGTCGTCGCGATCCTCGTGTTCCTCGTCATTCTCGGCGGCTATACCGTTCTGAAGACACCGCAATTTCATCGCTACGTGCTGGCGAAAATCATCGAACAGGTCCAGAGGACGACCGGCGGCAAGCTGGAGGTCGAGAACTGGGATTTTCATATCTCACCGATGGTGGTGAACCTTTATGGAATCACTTTCCACGGGACCGAAGATGCGGAGCATAAGCCATTACTTGCAGCCGAGAAGCTAACCGTCGGGGTTCGTGCACGCGGGTTGTTGCGTCGTAAGCTTCAGTTGACCGAGGTTCTTATTCAGCATCCCATCGCGAGTTTCGAGGTGAATCCGGACGGAAAAACTAATCTCCCGACCCCGCCCGAGAAGACCACGAGCGCGACTCCCATCACCGTGTGGGATCTGGCGGTGGCCCACACACTCCTGAACCATGGGGAGGTTTACTACAACGATCAGGAACATAGGTGCAGCGCAGAATTGTACGATCTCCAAACCGAAGTTCGCTTCGATCCCGCGGCAACGCGCTACAGGGGATCGATTTCCTACCATGATGGTCGACTGCAATATGCGGATTATTCTCCTCTCCCCCATAATCTGGACGCTCAGTTCAGCGCAACTCCGTCGGGAGTTTCTTTCCATCCGCTGGTGTATGCCATCGGTTCTTCCCGTGTTTCGCTGCAGGGGGAAATTCGGAACTACAACAACCCTGAGCTCAGCGGCACCTACGACATCTTGATGCATACGCAGGATTTCGCGGCCATGTCGCCTAGGGCAGCTGCAGCAGGAGAGGTGCGGCTGGCGGGGAAGTTTCAATACGCAAACGCGTCCGACCAGCCCCCGGTGAAAGCCCTCGTGCTCGATGGTACCCTCGACAGTGGCGTCCTCCACATCGCTTCGCCGGATGGGCAGATCGAATTTCATAGACTGAAGAGCGAGTACCACTTAGCCCACGGCAATCTGATTGCGCCCCGGGTCACTGCCGACCTGCTGCATGGGCGACTGACGGCCGAT
>DASPVG010000125.1:0-13693 GCA_035622455.1 Terriglobales bacterium | reverse complement strand
TAACCGGATTTCTGCGACCCGCATAATGGCAACCACCGGGAAACCGAATCCCATGCGCCTGATTCCTGGCTTGCGCTGGTGGATTGGCGGCATCCTGTTTGCCTCGACTGTCATTAACTATATCGATCGCCAGACACTCTCACTCACGGCACCCTATCTGAAATCCCAGTACCACTGGACGAACAGCGATTATGCCAACATTGTGATCGCGTTTCGCGTCGCCTACTCGATCGGTCAAACCGTCTTCGGCAGGCTTATGGATCGGATCGGTACCCGGCAAGGACTGAGTCTCACCGTAGCCGGGTATTCGTTGGTATCGATTTCCACTGCCCTGGCCAGGGGTGTGGCTAGCTTTGCTGGATTTCGATTCTTGTTGGGAGCCGGGGAGTCGGCCAACTGGCCGGCGGCTACGAAAACGGTTGCCGAGTGGTTTCCCAAATCAGAACGGGGTCTGGCGACTGCTCTGTTTGACAGCGGCTCCTCGATCGGCGGCGCCATCGCACCCTTTATCGTTCTGCCCATCTATTTCCGCTGGGGCTGGCGCCCCGCCTTCATGGTGCCGGGTGCTCTCGGTTTTCTCTGGCTGGTTGGATGGCGCTGGCTATATTACCCTCCGGAACTTCACCCGCGCATCACCCCGCGCGAGCTCGAGATGATTGCCGCCGACAAAAATGATCCCGGCACGCCGGGGCCAGGGAGCCCGCCCCGCCGCTTGCGCGACCTTCTGAAACTCCCCCAAACTTGGGGAGTGATCATTGCCAAGTCTTTTACGGATCCGGTCTGGTTTTTTGTGACCGATTGGTTTCCGATCTACTTAGTCGCAAAAGGCATTGAGCTCCGTAGTGGCCTGATTGCGGTGTGGATTCCCTTCCTGGCTGCCGACCTTGGTAACTTTTTCGGGGGTGGCGCCTCCGGATACCTCATCAAGCGCGGTTGGGCGCTCGGAGCCGCGCGCAAGGCGCTGGTGGTGTTCGGTGGAATCGGGGTTACCCTGCTGATTCCGACGATTCTCACAACGGATTTGTACCTCATTACCTCACTATTCGCGCTCGCGACCTTTAGCTACGCCGCTTTCAGCACCATCGCCAATGTGTTACCGTCTGACCTTTACTTTAGTGAGTCGGTGGCGTCGGTTAGCGGACTGAGCGGGACCGGAGCTGGCATCGGAACCATCATCGCGTTCAAATTGATCGGCTATTTTTCGGATGTCCGCCAGATAAGAACCACGCATGCCTTCGATCCCATTGTGATCGTCGCCGGTCTGGTTCCCTTCCTTGGCATGGTGTTCGTGCTGCTGCTCATCCGCAACACATCCGCGACCAGTGAAGGCCTGGTGCGGAGAATCTGATTTCCACCTGAGGCTCATCCTGGTAATCCGAGCTCGGGTTGCTCCGTACAGGGCTAGGTTCGGGTGTGATCGTCTGTTTCCGGTGCCTGCACGAGCAAGGGTGGCGAGTGAAACCAAGCGAATCTGGATCCGTCTATCAGACTTAAGGCCAGTTTGTTTTCGAACATCAGTTTCGCGGGGCGTCGGGGACTTGTAGCTTGTTGAATCTCGGGGACCTTTCTAGGTACTTTCCTTCTCGTCTCATGCGCGAGCTAAATCTGGAAATCAGACATCTGGGTCGTCCCTCAGTTCGAGGATGGCCTCCGATGTTTCCTTGTAAGTACTGGATCTTAATGCATGTTCTGCGACTCTCTGGTTCGGGCTGCTAGCTGTAACTCATTGATGATACGTTGGTTATCTTACATTCATTCATGTAAGTGAGACGGCGGAGCTCTAACTACGGCGCGACTCTTCGAGCGGAAACACGGCGGTTCGATGGACCTGCTTGCGAAAGAATGGCGGTCCAGGCTAACGCTCCAGGCGCTTTTTGTTCGCCACATGCCGATTCTTGCTCACTTGACGCTCGAGAATTGTCTTCTCACTCAGGTGTGTCCTCTTGTGCTTGGTCTGGCACACAGATGCCGAAGTGGCAGTTGTACGATCGACGCAACTAAATCCAATAAGAAGAGTGAACCATGTACCCTAATGTCATAAGGACGCTTCTGGTATTTTCTCTTATCATCCTTGGTGTTCACAGACCTGCATTGGCGCAAGCTCCTGCCTCGAATGCCCGCGAAGACTCCAAACCCGATGTCTCTCGCATGGTCGCAGCCAGTGAGGTAGGAATTGCGTTCGTGAAGGGCTCAAATTCGGAAATCATCATGGAGCGCGGCGGGAAGCATTATCTTGTCGATACGGTGACGCATACAATTCGGGAGGTGGATTCCGCGGCCTTGACAACCGCCGGGGATCCAGACCCTAGAGATGCCAATCGAGCCGGGCAGACCCCGGAATCGGCAAGCAGTGCTGATCCGCCGGAGGCGAGCAATGGGGTTCCGCAGGCCCAAGGCACCCAAGGCACTGAGACAGGCAAGGTTGTTCCCAAAATCTACAAGCCAGGGGACGATTTGGTTTATACGCTTCCGACCGGCCGCCGAATTGACCGCCATGGCTTGATTGTGGATTTTACGCATAGGTTTCCCTTCGAAGCCGCTTTTACCGGCACGGGTCGCGGTGACACCTTACTCGGCCTCGATGATTTCTCCATTTCGTCCTTTGGCTTCCGGTTCGGGGTTACTTCGCGGCTGCAAGTGATGGCCTACCGTTCACCCAGCTTGATCGGGCGGCCCATTGAATTGGGGGTGGGTTATAACTTTCTCGACGAAAAAGATGGCAAACCACTCAATTTGGCAGCGCGAGTCTCAATCGATGGGCAAAACAATTTCGCCGGCAATTTTACGGAAAATCTCGAGCTGATCGTCTCAAGGAGTTTGGGACACCGCGCCCAGCTATACGCTGTTCCCACGTTCTCGATCAATGACAGGCCGTTACTAGAGAACACCGGTCCGGAGCTGCAATATCCCATGCCGATCCAGCATTGTTATTTGCCCCTCGCGGTCGGCATCCCCGCCAGTTATAACGTGCATCCCTGCGCCAACGTCTTTGCAATTGGCGTGGCCGCTTCCGTCGACATACGTCCTACCGTGGCATTCGTTGCCGAGATCAACCCGACCGTGGCAAATGGTACCGAGCTGGGAATTCACAGACCGGCTTTTGCCTTCGGCTTCAAGAAGAAGATCTGGAGGCACGCCTTCACCCTCGGCTTTACCAACAGCCCCGGCACAACGACCGCCCAACGCGCTGGCACGAATGCCACGTTCATACCAAGTCCTGGGGCAGATAAACCGGATAAAATGTTCATCGGTTTCGATCTCAGCCGGCAGATCTATTGACTTTCTTTTGCCCAAGAATCATGATCCAAGCGACATGAACTTGCTTGGTCTCTGTCTGTCCCATCAAGATCACGCCCAATGAGGCTAATCATCAACATTTGAGGGCGCGATCGAGAAATTGGAACTGCTGGTGGACATCCCGGTAGGCCAGCGCTTGCAAAAAGGCCAGTCCGCCTCATTCGTGCGATTGGTGCTACACCTGACCTTGTCCCGGTATCGATCATTCCCGAGTTCGCTTCCCTACCCTCCACAAGCGAGCACCGAGCTCGAGACTCACGATGAGGTGAGCTGGCTCAAGTCCATGAATCGATGCGAGAATGCGGAAGAAAACGAGATTTTACAAGTAATTGACACCCTTGTGACTCGGGACCGCGTCTGCTTCGTATAGACTTTTCATTACCAATTGAACAACATATTTCCCAGGTGGTCCGGTGGCATGCCGCGGAAACCGCTTGCAGCCGGCGGGGAGCGGCGAAGAAACCGGGAACAGAAAGGAATTCCTGAATGCTAGTCAAAGGTCTAAAAACCAGTCTTGTCTCCCTGCTCTTGGCTTGTTGCTTTGGGGTCGTCGAAGCCGGCCAGGCTCAGAGTCAAACTTTCTCCGGCGAGATTATGGATGACCTCTGTGCCAAGGACAAGTCCCACCAGGGGATGATGGACCAGATGAAGAGCATGAGCAACGATCCGGTTACTTGCACCAAGAAATGCGTGGAACTCGGCGCACACTATGTCTTGTACGATCACAAGAAGGATGTTGTGTACAAGATTGACAACCAGGAGAAGGCGGAACCGTTTGCCGGCAAACAGGTTCGCATTTCGGGAACCGTCCAGAAAAACAAGCTCAAGATAGACACGATCGAGGCTAGCGCGACTCCTAAGTAGGCTGAAGGAGCATGCTTCACAACCGAGTGGGAGTGCTGGCATTAAGTCTCGCATCGCTTACGACCTTCCTTGTGTGCTCGTGCGGACGGTCAAGAACCGAATACGGCCCGACGGAAAGCGAAGTCTTCACGCCCAAGCACTCCTCGATCGCAGACGCGGTAAAGGAATTCCTTGGTTGGCGCGCCACCCCGATGCAGCCGATCGCATTTCCGCATAACAGGCACATCGCCAATGGAATCGCTTGCACGACCTGTCATCTCGGGGTCAACAAAGGTCCGACTGCCGGAATCCCCAGCGACAAAGTGTGCATGCGATGCCACGAGTTTCTGATGACGGATCGTCCGGGAGTCCAGCAGCTGACGTCGTATTTCAACTCTGGCCTTGATGTGCCCTGGCAGCGTGTTTACGGCTTCGCTCCCTCAGCCCATGTGAAGTTTAACCACGCTCCCCATATTCGGGCTGGGGTGGATTGCTCCCGCTGTCACGGAGATGTAGCCAAGATGACGGTAGCGGTGCGAGCCGTGCAGATCAATATGGGATTTTGCGTCGGATGCCATAGGACCCGACAGGTTTCGACAGACTGTATCACCTGCCATTTTTGATGGATTGCTGGACGGCAACATGGAACGTCGCGATTTCTTGAAGTTCGGCGTCTTGACCGGGGCTACAGCGACGCTGACCGCTTGTGAGAAGCCGGCGCAGCAGCTCGCCCGCTTTGTTCCGGAAGAGGATTTCGTACCTGGCGTCGCGGCCTCGAAACCGAGCCTGTGCACGCTCTGCCCGGGGGGATGCGGAGTGGTGGTGCGCGTCATGGATGGCGAGGCCGAAGTCATCCGAAACGGACAACGCGGGTTGATCCAAATGGGGTTGGCCAAGAAGCTGGAAGGCAATGCGAGGCACCCGGTGAACCGAGGGAAGCTCTGTGCCCGCGGGCAAGCCGGACTGCAGGTTACTTATCATCCCGATCGAGTGCAGAATCCCCTGAAGCGCTCCGGTCCGCGCGGTTCCGGAGATTTTCACGAAATCGAATGGCAAGAAGCGCTGAGCGAGGTCGCGTCCAAACTGGAAGAGCTTCGCTCACAGAATCGCGCGGATTCGATCCGTTTCATTACCGGCAACATGCGCGGGCAGCGCCGGCAGTTGATCAATAAATTTCTCTCCAGCCTCGGCGCACCGCCTGCCCTCCAGTTTGCTCCGCTGGATGAACCGGTTTTGCGTCGGGCCAATCAGCTGAACTTTGGTCGCGCCATTCTGCCCTCCTTCGACTTGGAACGATCCAACTACGTAATCTCGTTGGGAGCGGATTTCCTGGGCACCTGGAACTCTCCCGTCTCGCAATCGATCGGCTATGGAGAAATGCGCCGCGGCCGTCCCGGCAATCGAGGCAAATTCGTTCAGGTCGAACAGCGCATGTCGCAAACCGGGGCGAATGCCGACGAATGGGTCGCTTGCTCGCCGGGAAGCGAAGGCTTGCTGGCATTGGGGTTAGCTCACATCATGGTCAAGGAAGGACTTCGCCCAGGCCAACCCGAGACAGCTCAAAGCCGAGAGGCGGTAGAAGGGTTGAGAAACGAGACTTACTCCGCTGCGCAAGTCGCAAGCAGGACTGGAATTTCGGCGAACCGCATCGAGCGATTAGCCCGGGAAATGGCCGCCCATCCTCCGGCCGTCGCCCTGATTGGAGGGGCGGCGCTGGCTCACACCAATGGCTTGTGCAATGCACTTGCAGTGAATCTCCTGAATTTGGTCTTGGGGAGCATTGGTTTGCCGGGAGGAATGTTTTTTACTCCCCCTATATCCATCATGAAGGGGGCGACGAGCCCCAACGATAACTCGGATTTCGTGTCCTATTTCCGGTCGGGGCATTTTGAGCCCACGGAGATCTTATTCGTCGACCATGCCAACCCGGTCTTCGCCACGCCACAGGGATGGCAAGTGTCCGAAAGGTTGAAGCAAATTCCTTTCCTGGTCAGCTTTTCCAGTTTCATCGATGAAACCAGCGTTCTTGCCGACCTGATTCTCCCCGACCACTCACCACTGGAATCCTGGCTCGACGATGCTCCCGAGTCCGGCACTTCCGAAGCTGTCCTCACCCTGGCTGCGCCTGCGATGCGCCCCTTGCATAACACGCGTGCCATGCCCGACGTGCTGCTCGAGCTGGCCAAGAGCCTCGGCAAAGGAGTAAGCGAAGCTCTGCCGTGGAAGACCTTTGAAGAGATGTTGCAACGCTCGTTCAGGGAAATCGCCCAAGCCGAGCGTTGTGATCTATCCGATGGATTCGATAAAGTCTGGGGAAGGGTCTTGGAACAAGGCGGCTGGTGGGATGGCGAGTGTCACATCCCTCCCCCGCAGACGACTTCTGCACAATTCCGAGCCCCGGAGTTCGTACCACCTGTATTTGACGGAGGCGAACAGGAATTTCCTTTTTACTTTCAGCCGTATGTGTCGGAGGCTTTTCTGGACGGTTCGCTCGCCCACTTGCCCTGGATGCAGGAGCTACCCGATGCCCTTTCAACCGTGAGCTGGGGATCCTGGCTTGAGGTGAATCCCAAGACGGCCGAAAAATTACAGATCCGACAGGGCGACCTGATCCGGGTCCGTTCCCGGCATGGCACATTGGACACTCCCGCCCTCCTCAATCCAGGAATTGCGTTTGATGTAGTGGCGATGCCCATGGGCCAGGGACACGAGCAGTTCGGTCGTTATGCCAGGCGGCGGGGAGCGAATCCGATGAATGTGGTGGCTCCTATCGGAGTCGAGCAAGTGGGCTCCCTCGCCTGGGCCTCTACCCGCGTGAGCCTCTCGAAGATTGGTCAGAAACGACGTCTGTGCCTTTCCTCGGGATCCTTGTACGAAAAGGAAGAACAACCCGGGCTTCGTTAGCGAACAGATCCTATGTCTCATTCTTGGGGAATGGCCGTCGATCTAGACCGCTGTACCGGATGCGCCGCCTGTGTTATCGCCTGTCAGGCCGAAAACAACGTTCCGACCGTTGGCGAAGAAGCCGCAGGAAAAAACCGGGCGATGCACTGGATTCGAATTGAGCGCTACTATCAGGGTGAATTTCCCAATCCACGGGTCAAGTTTCGGCCGGTGCTGTGCCAGCAATGTGACAACGCACCCTGCGAGCCGGTGTGCCCGACCTATGCCAGCTATCACACCTCCGAAGGGCTGAATGGTCAGGTCTACAACCGCTGCATCGGAACCCGGTATTGCGCCAACGCCTGTCCCTACACGGTGCGCACCTTCAACTTCTTCAATCCGTTCTGGGATAAACCGCTCCACTTGCAGTTGAACCCCGATGTTTCCGTGCGTCAGGTCGGCGTGATGGAGAAGTGCACATTCTGTGTTCAGCGCATCAAGGCGTCGGAAATTCAGGCCAGAGCGGAAAACCGCGAACTTCGAGAGGGGGAGCCGACTCCCGCATGTGTGCAGTCCTGCGCGCCCAAGGCCCTGGTGTTTGGCGACCTGAATGACCCGGAGAGCGAAGTGTCACGTCTGGCGCGCTCTCCGCGAGGCGCAAAGTTACTTGGCGAGCTGGGAACACGGCCCAAGATCACCTATCTCGAACGAGAATCGTGGGATGGTCAAAACAGCTGACGAAGTGCAACGAGACTTGCTCCGCCCGGTGGTTGAGACCCCGCGGCGGGCTGTTTCCGCGATGGTGGGCTTGGCGCTAGTGGTACTAGCGGGATTTTCTGCCTGGATGTATCAGGTTTACACCGGCATTGGTGTCGCCGGAATCGACCGGCCGGTTTTCTGGGGCTTTTACATTACCAATTTCGTCTTTTGGATCGGAATCAGCCATGCAGGAACACTGATATCGGCAATCTTGCGCCTCTCCAATGCGACTTGGAGGCGCCCCATTACGCGCTGTGCCGAGGTTATTACCGTCTTTGCGCTCCTCATCGGTGCCATGTTTCCGCTCATTCATCTCGGGCGTCCCTGGCTGGCCTTCTGGCTAGCTCCATATCCGAACCAGAGAGGCCTGTGGCCGAATTACCGATCGCCGTTGGTGTGGGATTTCTTTGCCATCAACACCTACCTGATTGGCAGTTTGATCTTTCTCCTGCTACCCACGATTCCCGACTTTGCGCTGCTTCGGGACAACCTGTCGGGATGGCGGCGCAAGTTCTACGCAGTGCTGTGTTTGGGCTGGCGGGGCACCCAGAGGCAATGGCGTCAGCTGGAATCTGCCATGCACATCATGGCCATTCTCATCATTCCCGTGGCGGTTTCCGTGCATACCATCGTTTCTTGGGACTTCGCGATGACGCCAGTACCCATGTGGCATTCGACGATCTTCGCGCCGTATTTTGTGGTGGGCGCAATATTCAGCGGAATTGCCGCCCTGATCATTGCCATGGTTTTTCTAAGATCGTCCCTCCACCTGGAGGAATATCTGAATCCGCGCTGCTTCGATAATCTTGGCAAACTGCTGCTCGTCATGAGCCTTCTTTGGTTTTATTTCCTATTCGCGGAGCGACTCACCACCTGGTACGGAAATACCAGATCGGAGGTGGCCGTACTCTGGCTGACCATGCGTGGACCCTACCGTGATCTTTTCTGGGTGATGGTGGGCTGCAATTTTGTCTTTCCCTTTCCGCTGCTCGCCATCAAGAAACTGCGCACCATCACTGGGACGTTCCTGGCATCGGTCACAGTGGTAATCGGAATGTGGATAGAGCGGTATCTGATTATTGTCCCGTCGTTGTCACGCAAGTTTCTGCCCTATGCCTGGGGAACCTATCGTCCCACCTGGGTCGAGATTACAATCACCGGCGCAACCTTCTGCGCCATGGCTCTGCTTTATCTTCTGTTCTCCAAGGTTGTACCGGTGGTGTCCATCTGGGAGGTGAAGGCCGGTTTGCGAGTGCCCTCATCAGCGATTATGGATGAATCGTCATGAATTCGGAGAATGGCATTTACGTACTCTGTTCCGAGCCTGACTCGACCGAGAAAGCCGTCAACGCACTGCTCTCGGCCGGCGTGCCGAGGAGCGAGATTGTCGTGATTTCTTCCGAGCCCCTGGAGCAGTACCGATTCGTTGACACCCCAAAAGTCCGAATGCCATGGCTGGCAGCTTGCGGCGCCATCCTTGGCGGAACGGCGGGTTTCCTGCTGGCCTCGTTGACCCAAAAAAGCTACCCCATTCCTACAGGAGGCATGCCGGTGGTGACGCTTTGGACCGACGGCATTATCACGTACGAACTGGCGATGCTGGGAGCGATCGTAACGACCAGCGTGGTTTTCCTCGTAGCCGCCCCACTTCTATCGCGCAATCGCCTTCCTTACGATCCACAGGTATCGAAGGGCAAGGTAATGGTTGGAACTAACTCTGTGCCAGATGCGCTGCGAAACAGGATTACCGAAATATTGAAGGCTATCGGAGAAGTTAGACTATAAACGCCGCTCGATTTGCCTGGGCATGTAGTTGCACCTCGTCCCTGATTGCTTCAGCTTTCGGTTTCCTTCGAAGAAGTCTCACGTCACGCCGCGCATCTCGGAAGTACCCGGTAGATTGGAAATGGAACGACCTTCAAAACCGTAAGCACTTTCCGAGGAACTATGGCCTATCGTCGGTTGGAATTGAATGACAAGCTAGCCGTCGTCATCGGCGGAACTTCCGGCATCGGCAGGACTTTGGCCCGCGGCTTAGCCGAGGCAGGAGCCGATGTGGTGCCGAGCAGCCGCCGGACCGATCTGGTCACGGCCACCGCCCAAGAGATTGAATCTCTCGGCCGACGCTCCTTGCCGGTAGCCAGCGACGTGACGAACCGCTCCTCCCTCGACAACCTGCTGCAGGTCGTACTGGAGCATTTTGGAAAGGTAGATATCCTGGTCAATTGCGCCGGCTTCAACCGGCGTGCGCCCACGCTCGACTTTCCTGAGTCGGAATGGGATCAGATGCTAAACACGAATTTGACGGGCACGTTGCGGGCGTGTCAGGTTTTCGGGCGCCACATGATTGGGCGAGGCTACGGCCGGATCATCAACATTGCCTCCATGGGGTCCTTCCTGGCCCTGTATGAGGTTGCAGCCTATAGCGCCAGTAAAGCCGGCGTAGCTTCTCTGACCAAATCCCTGGCCATCGAGTGGGCGGCGCACGGAGTCTGTGTCAACGCGATCGCCCCTGGTTACTTTCGCACCCCGCTCAACGAGAAGCTGGTGATGGGCACCATCCGCGGCCAGGAAATACTCATGCGCACTCCCATGAAGCGCTTCGGTGAACTGGAGGAACTCGTGGGCGCGGCCATCTTTCTTGCCTCCGACGCGGCCAGCTTTGTAACCGGGAGTCTACTGGTGGTGGATGGAGGCTATCTGGCGAGTGGAGTCAATCAGTAACGCCTCGCGCGGCACCCCTGAGATTTTCCGTTTCAACCGTGAAACCCTCGTATCCCTGCGCCTGCAGGGCACGATTCCCGCCAGATCGTGTCGAACTAATGGGCAGGACTTGCACTCTCAACCGCTGATTCTCGTGCGGATAGAACCGCTCGTACAAACTCACGTGCCGCCTGCGTGATCTGGGCTGAATTGCCTTCCTTGAGAGCGGTCCGGTTGACCAGTTCCCCGCCGACCCCGAGAGCGAAGGCTCCGGCGGTGATGAACGCGGCAGCATTCGACGTGCTTACCCCTCCGGTGGGGAGCAGGGCAAGCTTGGGAAACGGTCCCTTCAGCGCCTTCAAGTACTTCGGTCCACCAACATTGTCGCAAGGGAAGATCTTGATGAGCTTGGCGCCACTCTCTTGCGCATGCATGATTTCGGTCGGCGTCAGCGCCCCCGGAATGGCCAAAACCCCGCAGGCTTGCGCCACGGAAAGCACCGGAATCGACAGCCCTGGGCTGACGATGAATTTGGCTCCCGCGTCAATCGACAATTTTGCCTGCTCGGCAGTGGTGACCGTCCCTGCTCCCACTAGAAGACCGCGGCCAAAAGAACCTGCCACCTGGTTGATCACGGAGATTGCATTGGGAACCGTCATGGTGATCTCTACAATCGGGATGCCGCCGTCAGATATGGCTTCTACGGCAAGGCTTGCCTCCGTGACGGTTGCCGCCCGGACGACGGGCACGATGCCAATCTCCCCGATTCTCGAAATCACTTCCTCCATTCTCATGTCATCCCTCCCGGCGTCAGGCGTCAGCGCGTGATCCGTGCCGTCCGCGCCTCCATCGTCCGCAACACTTCTTCGAGCGTGACCATACTGGTGTCGCCCGGCGTGGTCATAGCCAGCGCACCGTGAGCCGCCCCACACTCCACGGCCCATTGCAGTTCTCGCCCTGTCAGTAATCCGTAGATCAATCCCGATGCGAAGGAATCGCCTCCACCCACCCGGTCATAAATTTCCAGATTCTCCCGGTTCGGCGCCTCGTAGAAGCGACCGTTCGAGTAGCAAAGTGCACCCCAGTCATTCAGGGTGGCAGTCCTGGCGTGTCGCAAGGTGATCGCTATCACCGCCAAACGAGGAAATTCCGCAGCCACCTTTTCCATCATGCTCTTGTAGCTGGCCCGGTCGAGCCGGGAATGACCTTCGTCCAGGCCGGCAACCGGAAACCCCAAGGCTGCGCTGAAGTCTTCCTCGTTTCCGATCATGACGTCTACCAGAGGAGCGAGTTGACGGTTCATCTGCTGGGCCCGCGGTTGTCCACCCATCGGCTTCCACAAGGACTCCCGATAATTCAGATCGTAGGAGACCACGGTACCCGTCTTCTTTGCCGCCTCCATCGCCTCGCGAGCCACGAGCGGCGTTGTCTCCGAGAGGGCGCAGAAGATTCCTCCGGTGTGAAACCAGCGGGCTCCATCTTGGGAGAAGACTTGCTGCCAATCAATTTCCCCGGGTTTGATTTGGGAGATGGCTGTGTGCCCCCGATCGGAACAGCCTACCGCCGCTCGCAGGCCAAAGCCTCGTTCGGTAAAATTCAAACCGTTGCGCGCGGTTCGACCGACCCCGTCAAACCGCACCCAGCGCACGTATTTCTGATGGACACCTCCTTGGAGCATCAGATCCTCCACCAAGCGACCCACCGGGTTGTCCACGAGCACGGTCGCGACGGCTGTGTCCATCCGAAAGCAACGCCTGAGGCCGCGCGCCACGTTGTATTCACCGCCGCCTTCCCAGACGCGAAACTGGCGTGTGGTCGAAATGCGCTGATCGCCCGGATCAAGCCGGAGCATCACTTCTCCGAGGCTAACCAGGTCGCAGAGGCATCCTGCTTTCGGCTTGATTTCGAGTCTGGTCATGGCCTCAATGGCTCACCGGATCGGGCGCCAGGTGCGCCTACTGGCTGAGCCGAAACTGAACCTCGAACCCCTTGATCGTCGGCTACCAAAATTCTCGCCGGATTAACGCCCAGCCAGATGGCCGCGCCAACGAGGCACAGGAAAGCGGCCGTAAGGAAGGACGCGGTCCAGCCGAAGCGCTCTGCGATCCAGGGAGTCAGGGAGGCGGTTACAGCCCCTCCGATCTGTGCTCCCATATTCATAAAGCCGGAAATGGACCCGGCCGAGCCACCGGCAATATCGGCACTCACCGACCAAAAGGAACTCTGGGCTAAGTAGAGCGCCCCCGCGCCTCCCGCCAATACCCAACTGGCCATTGGTGCGCTCTCGGTGAACGAACCCAGCGCAAGGAAAACAGCAGCCAGCATCATCCCGAATGACGCCACGTGACATCGCCCCATCCTCGGTCCGAACGCGAGCGTCAGTCGATCGCTGATTTTTCCGCCCAGGGGACAGCCAATCGCCATAGCCAGGAATGGCAGGGTGGCGAACCAGGCACTGGCTTTCAGGTTCATGCCCCGCACCTGGGCCAGGTAGATGTAAAACCAGCTGAAAAAAATCCAGGCCACATAACCGAAACAGAAATAGCTGAGGGTAACTCTGAGCACAGTGCTGCTACGCAGCACGGTGCGCCACGGCACCAACACCGCAGCGCCGTGCGGTCGGTCGAGACTGACGCGACCTGAGCTCGCGCTCAACCCGGAGCGAATATGAGTCAACTCGCCAGAAGAAACTCTGGGGTGTTCGGCCGGGTCATCCCGAGCGATGCCGTACCAGATGACTCCGGCTGCGATTCCCAGGATGGCGCAGACCCAAAATGACGCTCGCCAACCGTAGTGCAGCATGAGATAGGTGATCAGGGGTGGCGATAGGCTGGCTCCCGCGCCAACTCCAGCGAAAATCCAGCCGTTGGCGATGCCGCGTTCACGCGCTGGAATCCAGCGGGCGATAAACTGATTGGAAGCGGGATAGACTACCGCCTCCCCCGCTCCGAGCAGGAAGCGAATCGCGATGAACAAAGTCAATGCCCCGGCGATGCGGGCAGGAACGGAAGCCGTGAGCGCCGTAAACACTCCCCACCAGGTCACGCCCCAGGCCAGCACACGCCGGGGACCGAAACGATCCGCCAGACGTCCCGCCACAGTCTGGAACAAGGCATAACCAACCAGGAAGGAGCTGAAGATCCAACCCAGTTCGATCGTGCCGAGGCCGTAAGCCACTCGCAGGGAGTTGCCCGCGATCGAGATGTTC
>DASPVG010000124.1:0-6069 GCA_035622455.1 Terriglobales bacterium | reverse complement strand
GCCCGGAATCAGTTTGCATAGCTCGCCGAAACGCCGTGTCCCACCTTCCAGGTAGAACAGAATCAGCGGCTTCCATTTGCCACCGATGACATGAGCGGTTAACTTCACCGGGCAATCATATTCCTCCATCAAAGGCCTCCCCCGAGGTAGAACAGTTACCAAAAAGTGCCTACTACCAATAAAGATACTTTAGCCTAAAATCGCGCCTAAGCCTAGGGGCATGTGGACCTGGCGAACGGCGCGCCAGTCGGGTTCGGTTGGACCGAACTCCTGTCCGGCGCGAGAAGACCCGGTATAGCAAGAATTCCCCCGAGGGGGACTTCAGCAGAGTTGATGGCGTCGCTTCCCGTCCACCCATTTCCCGCAGAAGGAGAACCATGACTCGTCAGCGCCCGGTGGTAGTTTACGGAGCCAGCGGCTTTTCGGGACGTTTGGTGGCCGAGTTCTTGCGCGAATATAACGTTCCCTTCATCGCCGCTGGACGCAATCGCGCCAAAATTGAAGACGTCATGAACCATGTGCCCGGGATCGAAACCGCCGACTACGAAATCGTGACCGTGGGGGATACGGTTGCCGATCTGGTGAAGGTCCTCCGCGGCGCCAAGGTGGTATGCAATACTGTCGGCCCGTTCATCTACAACGGACCGCGGGTCATTGAAGCCGCGCTCGAGGCGGGATGTCACTACCTCGATATCAGCGGAGAGCAGACCTGGATTCGCGAAATCTCGGAAAAATGGGGAGAGAAATTTGCCCAGCACGGTTTGCTGGCTGCTCCGGCGACTGCGTTCATGTCCGCCATCAGCGATGCCGCCATTCGTCTGTGCCTCGAAACCGGGGCTATCGACACCATCGAAACCGTTACCCTGTTCAAGGGCATCCCCACCTTTGGTTCGACGCAAACCATCTTTGCCGTTATCCAGACGGACGCGCATTATCTCGAGCAGAACCGTTACAAGCCTTGGCCTCGCGCTACCCGCTATGATGTAGCTGTGCCTGGCTATCTCGAGACGCAGCTGGCCTTGGCTTGGGGTGGATTCCCGCAGCCGATCTGGTTCAAGAACCATCCTGCAGTCGCCAATGTGAAATCGTTTGGCGGTCTGCTGGATCGCCAAATCATGGAAGGGGTGGCCGCCACAGAGAAGATGTTTGAGGAACAAATTCGCACATTGCCCAAGCCGGAGCAGGAGAAAAAACTGGCAGCAATGGCTAACGCCGTTCAAGCCGGAACGCCGCCTCGGGAGAACGCCCGCGAGCAGCGCACCATCGATGTGGTCGCCGGGCGCGGCTCAACTGACTACGTGCAGTGTGTCGTTTTCGGTACTTGTTGCTATCGACAGACCGGACTGATCCAGGCGTTTGTTGCGCACAATCTCCTGCATTCAGTTCCGCGCAAAGTAGGTTTTGCTTCCGCCGCCGAGGCTTTTGGGCATCGCGAGCTCCTGCGCGTTCTCGAGAGCCACGGACTGTCGAAAGCGAGACTGACTTCCTAACCCCTGGGGCCGGGCATGCGGGCCATCGATTACTTCGACAAGGGCGCAGAAGCGAATTCTGAGCGGATTGCGGTCGTGGACGGTGATGCCCGCTACTCCTATCGAGAAACACGCGCCATCACCGAGAAAATCGCACGTGCCATGAGGGTGTGCGGACTCGAAGGCCAGCCATGTGCCGGTATTTACTCCCATAACCATGCCGCCGTCTTGTTCTCGATGTTGGGCATTATGCGCGCAGGCGTGGCTTGGGTCCCCATCAACTACCGCAATGCCATGGATGCCAATGTCGAGTACATGAATTACGTACAGATGGCCTGGCTCTTTTACCATAGCCACTTCCGCGATAGCGTGGCCGAAATCAAGGCGCGAGTGCCGTCCTTGCGTTACTTTGTGTGCCTTGACCGAACCGACGGGGTTCACCCCTCGCTCGAGGAGTTCATGACATCGTCCCGAGGTGCGGAAGAATCGGATTGGGGCGACGAGTATGGCAATCTCGACCGCCTGGTAGGCCTGGTGCCCACGGGTGGCACAACCGGACCGGCCAAAGGCGTGTGCGTGACCAGTTTGGCCTGGGGCACCATGACCGAAATGGCAACCCACTACTGGCGCGGGGACACCGCCGAGCCCATCTGCCTGAATACAGCTCCTCTTTCCCACGCTGCCGGCGTCGTGGCCTTTACCATGTTCGCCCTGGGTGCGACGAACGTAATCCTGCCCAAGTTCGAGGCCGGGGCGGTCTTACATAACATTGAACACTTTCGGGTCAGCCATCTGTTTCTTCCCCCAACGGCGTTTTATAGCCTGCTGGCGCATCCTGAAGTTGGCCGGTTTGATTATTCCAGTCTGCGAGTTCTTCTTTTGGCGGGATCGCCCGTCTCGCCCGACAAACTCAGGCGCGGCATCGAGATCTTCGGTCCTTGTGTCTGCCAATCGTACGGGCAGACGGAAGCTCCGATGTTGCTGACTTTCCTCGATGCCAAGACCTTGGCTGCTGCCGCCGGCGGAGATCATCCGGAACGGCTGGCGAGCTGTGGCAAGCCGACCTCGGCGGTCCGACTGGCGATCATGAATGAGGAAGGACGGATTCTCCCACCCGGCGAGCGCGGAGAGATTGTGGCGCGCGGCGGCTTGGTCTCCGCCGGCTATTACAGGATGCCGGAAGCCACGGCGGAGATCCGTGCCCACGGCTGGCACCATACCGGGGATGTCGGCTATACGGACGAAGATGGATACGTCTATATCGTCGACCGCAAGAAGGACATGATCATCACTGGAGGCTTCAATGTGTATTGTGCGGAGGTCGAAGCTGCGATTATGGCGCTCCCCGAGGTTCACGAATGTGCGGTGATTGGTGTGCCCCATGATCTTTGGGGAGAGGCGGTCAAGGCAGTCGTGGTATTGCGAAAGGGCGAGTCTTTAAGCGAGGACCAAGTCGTCATGCACTGTAAGACGAGACTGGGAGGAGTGAAAGCTCCCAAGTCGGTTGAGTTCTGGCCGGAGATTCCGAAGACTTCCGCCGGCAAGACCGATCGCAAAACGATTCGCCAACCCTACTGGGAAGGCGTTGAGCGGCAGGTGCATTAACCGGCATCCCGTTTCCGAGCGATTCCTGGCAAGCTGTGAAAGAACAAGCTCTGACTACCGTGGTTGTTCCCAAAGCGGGCGGCGTCGCCAGCACCAAGGCGGTGGTGGTGCGCTGGCTCAAGCGGGAAGGCGACCGCGTCGACGCCGGGGAGCCGCTGGTGGAGCTTGCAACCGAGAAGGTGAGCTACGAGCTGGAGTCGCCATTCGCAGGAGTGCTCGTCAAGATCCTGGCACGAGAAACCGCCGAAGTGCCGGTAGGGGACCCGCTTTGTCGTATCGAGGGAGAGAATCCTGAGTCGACATCCAAAAAATCGGGAAGGAGTCCGCGATGAAAAAAGCGAGAGAGCTGGGGAAAGACCGGCTGATATGGATGTACACCCAGATGATGCGCATCCGCGAATTCGAAGAAGCGGTGAAGCGCGCTTTTATCGAACATCCCGGCGTTATCCGCGGACATGCTCATCTGGGGGATGGCGCCGAGGCTAGCATTGTCGGAGCTTTGGCCACTCGTAACCCGAGTGATTGGGTCATGCCGAGCTATCGCTGCCACGGCTACCCCATCGTACTGGGAACGCCGCTGCGAAAAATGATGGCTGAGGTTTTCGGGCGCAAGACCGGATTGTGCAAAGGATTTGGCGGCTCGATGCACCTGGCGGATCCGGCCAACTACTTTCCGGGCACTTCCGGCATTATTGGACAAAGCATTGCCCATGCCACTGGCGCCGCGTTGACAGCGCAGGTAAGAAAGAAGGGCCAGATCGTCTATTGCTTCTTCGGGGACGGCGCATCCAAGCAAGGGGCCTTTTTTGAGTCCCTCAATATGGCAGCCGTATGGAAGCTGCCCATCATTTACATTCTCGAGAACAACCAGTATCAAGCCTACACCCACTTCAGTCTTGAGGATGCTAACGCCATCGCTGGCGACCCGCTTTCGCGGAAAGCAGAGGCCTTTAGCATACCCGGTGTGACCGTGGATGGGACCGACCCGCTGGCGGTGTACAAAGTCGCAGGCAAAGCGGCGGCTCGCGCTCGCCATGGCAAAGGACCGACTCTGATCGAATCCAGGTTCTATCGCCTCAGCGCACACGGCAACGTAATCACGGTGCCACCGCTGCCGACGCAGTTTCCGGAACACGAAGCGATCGCCGTCTACGGGAACAGGACCGAATTTGAAAAGTGGAAATCCAAGGATCCGGTGTCGCGGTTCCGCTCCCGTTTAATGAAGGCCGGCGTCCTGACCGACACGGCTGCGAAACGCATCGAAGCAGCCATCCGGGTCGAAGTTCAAGATGCCGTGCAGTTCGCGCTGGACAGCCCGTTTCCGGCGCCTGAAGAAGCGGTCAACTACGTCTACGCATAGGAGAAAGAGTATGGCCCGCGAGATGATGTACGGCGATGCCATCGCAGCGGCGATTGTCGAAGAAATGCAGCGGAATCCGGAGGTGATTTTTTACGGCCAGAACATGGCCATGACAGAGCGTGACCCGATGCTAAAAAAATTTGGCAGAGACCGGGTGCGAATCGCTCCCATCTCTGAGACCGCGGAGATCGGAATCGCGATCGGCGCGGCCATGACCGGTCTGCGGCCGATCGTCGAGCTGTGGATGAGCGAATTCATGCTCGTAGCCTTCGACCAGGTCATCAACGAGGCCCCCCGCCTGCACTATATGACCGGCGGCCAGGTGAAAGTCCCCGTGGTTCTCAAAGCCGGTTTCGGCTTCTGTGCGGGGTGGGCTGGGCAGCACTCCAATTGCATTTATCACGCCATGATGGGCATTCCGGGTTTGAAGGTGGCGGTGCCTTCCACCCCGGCTGATGCCAAAGGCCTGATGACGGCGGCGATTCGGGACGACAATCCGGTGGTCTATCTGCATCCTTACATGTTGACGCTCGAGAAGGGCGAAGTGCCGGAAGGAGAGTATGTGATTCCCCTGGGCCTGGCCGACGTCAAGCGGCAGGGAAGCGACGTGACGATAGTCGCAGTAGGCTGGATGGTGAAGAAAGCACTGGCTTCGGCTGAACGACTTTGGAAGGAAGGCATCAGCGCCGAAGTCGTCGATCCGCGTACGCTGGCGCCCCTCGATGTCAACACGATCGTCGAATCGGTCAAAAAAACAGGGCGGCTGGTGCTGGTCGACCAGGCGCCCAGACATTCCTCCGCTGCCGCGGTCATCGCGGGCGAGGTCGCCGAACATGGATTCGAACATCTGCGCGCCCCCATCCGAATGGTCACCGCGCTCGATACGTCGGTTGCCTACAGCGAGCCGCTCGAGAACTTCATCATTCCGAGTGAGGACAAGATCATCGCTGCAGTCAGGTCGGTGATGGCAAATCAGGCGGTCCCGGCTTGAGAGCATCACCACCTGCTCGCGCCGACGCTCACTCCATCCAAGAATCGATTCCTTCCGCTTATTTCCGTTGTGCGAGTTTTCCGCAGTTTAGAAGCAAAATTCACATCACATTCACAATCGTGTCACCGCTCCGTAACATAACTGCAGTTAGATAGACTCTCGTTTCCGGCTAATCAACACTACAGCTGGTTTTTCTGCACATAAAGACAAGACCAATTTCTCGCGGACACTCGAGAGCACTCTGCGTGTGGGGTCGCAAATGCGGCAGCTGATCTTTGTCGTGGATAACGATGCCAACGTTCGCCAGTTGGCAAGAGAATGCTTGGAAAGAGCGGGCTATCGGGTGCGAACTTTCCCAAGCATGGAGATGCTCGAGAGGATGGACTCAAGCCCCCCGGCACTGATTGTGCTCGCGGTTGGTGCGGAGGACGGAAGCAGTTTGTCTTTTCGCTGGCATCTGCGCCAGAACATCGTTCTGCCAAAAATCCCCGCTCTTTTCCTGCTCGACGATGTCTCCGAGGAGGATCAGATCCTGGCGCTTGCCGACGATTGGATCGTCAAACCCTTCGATCCTCAGGAACTGACCGCCCGCGTGCTGGCGGTATTGCGCCGCTCGACCATGTCAGCCACAGCGCCGCAAGCTG
>DASPVG010000123.1:0-15676 GCA_035622455.1 Terriglobales bacterium | reverse complement strand
CGTTGACGATTCGGTTCGAGATGGTTTGTAGGACCGTATGCGGCAGCGCTACCCAGTCGGCCGTCATGCCGTCTTCGGAATGAACCGCACGGATGGCGCAGGTATAGGCGTAGGTCCGCTGGTCACCCATCACCCCGACCGTCATGACCGGCAAGAGCACGGCAAACGATTGCCAGATTTTGGTGTAGAGTCCCGCCTTCTTGATCTCGCCGACTACGATCTCATCACATTCGCGCAGAATTCCGAGGCGTTCTTCGGTGACTTCGCCCAGAATGCGGACGGCCAGGCCGGGGCCCGGGAAGGGCTGTCGCTGCAGGATTTCCTCCGGCATTCCCAAATCCCGGCCGATCGCGCGGACCTCGTCCTTGAATAACTCCTTCAGGGGTTCGATGAGTTTAAGCTTCATCTTCTCGGGCAAGCCGCCCACGTTGTGGTGCGACTTGATCACCTGCGAAGGCCCCCGCACGGAACGTGATTCGATCACATCGGGATACAGCGTGCCCTGGACCAACCACTCGACCTTGCCTTCGGCCTCCTCAATGCGGTGCGCTTCTTGTTCGAACACGGCGATGAATTCGTTGCCGATAATCTTGCGCTTCATCTCCGGATCCCGAACGCCGGCCAGCTTGCCCAGGAAGCGATCGCTGGCATCCACGGCGTCGAGGTGCAGGCCCAGCTTGTTACGCATGCTCTGCTGCACCTTTCGGAATTCGTCTTTGCGCAGCACTCCGTTATCTACGAAGATCGAGGTAAGCCGGGTGCCGCCTTTTCCGTCGCGAAGGGCGCGATCGACCAGGGTGGCGGCCACGGCCGAGTCTACCCCTCCGGACAGTGCACAAAGGGCGCGGCCGTTTCCGACCGTGTCCCGCACGCTGGCGATGGTCGCTTCAATGAAATGTTGCGGAGTCCAATCCGGCTGGGCGGCGCAGATGCGAAGCGCGAAGTTGCGCAGGATAGCCGTGCCGTGCTCGGTGTGTCGAACCTCGGGATGAAATTGCACCGCCGACAGCTTCCGCTCGGGATTCTCGATCGCCGCCAGCGCGCTCGGCGAACAGGCGGTGGCACGGAACCCCGGAGGCAAGGCGATGGCTTCATCGCCGTGCGACATCCACACGTTGAATTTGTGCGGCAAGGAGTGAAAAAGTTCCTCCCCATCCTTGATTTCCACGCTGACGTGACCATATTCGCGCTTCTTAGCGGCCCGCACCTCGCCGCCCAGCACGTGGACCATCCACTGCAACCCGTAACAGATGCCGAGCACAGGGACACCCAGGTCGAAGACAGCCCGATCGGCAATCGGCGCATCCCGATCGTAGACAGAAGAAGGGCCTCCTGAAAGAACAATTCCCAGAGGAGAGTAGCTGCGAATCTCATCCCGGCTGGCCGTGCACGGCAGCACCACTGAAAAGACGTTTTGCTCGCGGATGCGGCGCGCGATGAGTTGCGAGTATTGCGCTCCGAAATCGAGGATGACAATGGATGGGGTTTTCACAGACGAGTGTCTCAGATTTCGAGATAACGTGTAAAGGTGAACCCCAGGGTGGAGCCACAAGCATGCGGCATCCCTGATCGGTGATTTCGCAACCCGAGGGCGGAGGTTCAAATCCTCTCTCCCCGACCATCCTTTTCTGGGTACTTGCAGTTTCATCTTCTTCGCTTGAGCCTCATGCCAGCAAGCCCTAGCCGTTGAATCTCTACCCGGTCAAAAGTTTGCGTTACTATGCACCACGTTCGGCGGAAACGCGATATCATAGCGGCGGCAAATTAAGGCCCAGCTAGGCAACTCCCCTCAGGGACTACCGGTGTCAACCCCAAAATGGCAAGCTGGCGAGAAGAACTTCCGGCTCAAGTACCCATTCGAAGGGAGGCATGATGAAGTTCGTTCATCGATCGTTCATTGCTCTTGTGCTTACCGTCGCTATTCACTCCTTCGCCCGGACGATCCACGTGCTGAAGGATGAGCCCAGCATTCAGGGTGGTATCGACGCCGCCAGCAATGGCGACACAGTCCTCGTCGCTCCGGGTACTTACAACGAGGACATTAACTTCAACGGCAAGGCGATCACGGTTGCCAGCAGCAACGGGCCGACGGTCACGACGATTCATGGTGACGGTGAGGAGCAGGTCGTCACGTTCGCCGCGGGTGAAGCACAGCCATCAGTTCTACGTGGCTTCACGATCACCAATGGATTCGCCTGCTGCAACAACCCCGCCGGTGGTATTTCCATTTACAACTCATCCCCCAAAATCGTCGCCAACATCCTGACCAAGAACGCTGGCTGCGGGATTGCCGTCTATTACGGCGCGCCCATCATCGAAAACAACATCATTAGCTTCAGTTCAACAACTTCAGCATGCCCTCCGGCGCAGGGCAGCGGGATTCTTCTGTATGGTCAAGGCACCCCGTACGGAATGGGATCAGTTCAGATCATCGGCAACATCATTACTCACAATGGCGGGCCGTATAGTTCTTGGGGCGCGGGAATTTACTTGTGGATCGGTGGAGCTCCGCTTATCCAAAACAACATCATTGCTTGGAACGAGGCGGCAAACAATGGCGGTGGCATCACGATGCAGAATTCCGGCGCTCCGCTGATCGTACAGAATCTGATTGTTGACAACAAGGCAGAAACCTACGGGGGCGGACTCGACCTGGAGATTCCGGATGACGGTAGCACTGCAGTCATGGTAAACAACACAATTGCCGGGAACACCACGGTTAACAGCGACGGTCAGACAGGGCCAGAAGTGTACCTGAGCGGTTTCTATGGCACGGTGACGTTTTGGAACAATATCATCACAGGAGCAACTGAAAACGCTGTGGTTTTTGGCGATCCTCTTTACCGTGCCCCATCGCCCTCTTTTAACCACAATGACGCGTTCAGTACGAAAGGCGGCGCCTACGCTGGGACTTGCGCTGGAGAAACCGGAAAGAAAGGCAACCTCTCAGCTAATCCCAAGTTTGTGGATCCAGCCAAAGAGGGCTACCAACTCCAGAAAGGTTCTCCGGCCATCAACGCAGGGACGAACGCAGCGCCGCACATACCCCCAAAAGACCTCGCTGGTCATCCCAGGATCGTCGGGGGAATCATTGACATGGGAGCCTATGAGTATCAGGGAAAGTGAGGCTCCTCAGAATCAGGCGGCGACACTCATTTCTGGACTCCTCGGTCGGTTCCTATCAGCCTTGCCATGCCAGAGGTGAAGTCCGGCGCTGCGGTGGAGGTGAGGTTGGTTTCGCCCGGCCGAAGCCGCCGCGTCTCCTGCTACGAGGGCCAATTCACTTTGAGTTGAAATCGAATAGGAGGTTGCAGCTATGCAACTTGTACTTACTCCTACTCACTCCTTCTTATTGCGTTCCTTGCATTCGAGAATCAGTTGTCTTCGGGCACATCGCTTAGAATCAGCTCATCCGCGTCCACGGCGACCGACGTCCTGCTCGGAGCCGCATCCGGACTGCTCCAGGGCTGGGGTGGAATCAAGCTCGCGACGCCCGCCGTCCCAGGCAATTCCACGATTCCCACATATGCCCCCAGACGCCCGATGTAGAGAAAATCCACCGCGGCAAAATAAAGAAGGGTCACGGCCACCACCCCGCCCAAGACCGCACCCCGCGGCAGGAATTCAGCCAGTCCCAAGGGAAATACCGCGATCGAGGTAGCAGCCACGAATGCCGTGACGTGCGCCAATCCGAACCAGAACCCGGCGGCAAAGATAGAGGCCGAGCGATGGCGAACCAGATCTATGGCGGAGGCTATGGCCGCAAACGTATGCCGGGCTTCGGCAACGACGAACACGGCGGCCAGCGAAAGAAACCAATTCATCACCGACCAGGTCCACCAGACCAGCATGAGAACCGCCACGTAAATGAGAAAGGCTGCCGCCGGCGCCGGCTTTTCCACCGTAGAAGCAGCTCCGCCGATCAAAAACGCCCCCAGGGCGCCCACGGCGGCGGCCACGGTGACAGCCACCCGAAGCAAGTTGAGGCCTAGGAGCGAGCTGAGGCCGGCGAGACCTTGGTCAGAGGAGGTCGACCGAGAGGCCTGGCTCCCGCGAAAATAGGTCAACAAGGCTTTGAGGGTCGCGACCCGCCCCAGAGATGCCATGCCCAGCCATGCAATGGAGAAAGCCACAGCCAGTGCGACTAAGGTTGTGATCGCCCGCAAAGCGCTGCCGCTGAAGATGCGCGCCATCGCATGCGAAATCAGTGCCGGCTGCCTGCTTCTCAATAACAGGAGATCCCCGGGACTGACCGGCAAAGTATTCAGGTATTCGAGACAGGAAATCACCAGGAGAGTCACACACGCCGCGCCGAAGCTCCAGCGCCAAGCGATCTCCGCCAGACCGACAGACGGCCGCTGCAGCATGGCGCGAAAGCCCTCAATCGTGGGAGAGCGCGATTGCATCGCAGCCGGCATTATCTCAGGAACCACGCCCGCCACGAATCCCGCCCCGCCCCTCGGGCGGTTTCGCCGCGCGACATGTTTCCCCGACCGATGCCATGAGGGTCAGCATCCGGCCGGCGCGAAAAAACAATCGCGACCATCGATCTTCGCAAAATCCAAGCAGTCAGAATCGAATCCATTGCCACACCGTGAAAACAGTTGAACGCCTGGCTTTCGAACGGCGGAAGCTTTCGATCTTATCGGACCACAATATTGACGAGTTTGCCGGGAACTACCACGATTCGTACGATTGTCTTGTCCGCGATTCCGGTCTTGATCTTCCCGTCTGCCAGTGCAGTATCGCGAATCGTGTCTTCCGAGGAGCCCGCCGCAACCCGCACCACAGCGCGCAATTTCCCGTTGATCTGAACCGGAATCTCAATCTCCTCCTCTTTTGCGAGTTCGGGATCGTACTTGGGCCAGGGTACCCGCAAAAGCATTTCCTTCTCCCCCAGCATCTCCCAGAGTTCGTGCGCCAGATAGGGGGCAAAGGGCGCGAGCAACATCACAAGATTGCGTTCGATCTCGGCCTGGAGAGCGACATTGGCGGGCGAGGCCGCCCGCATCACAACCTCCTCGAACGATTGCAACTCGTTCACCAACTCCATAATGGCCGCGATCGAGGTGTTAAAGTGCCAGCGCCCCCGAAAATCGTCGGTGACACGGCGAATGGTCTGATGAAGTTTGCGCTGCATAGCTCGGGCCTCAGGCTGGAGCGCCTGGGTTTCCGAGGTCTCCCGGTCGGCGTCAGTGTGCCTCGCTCGGGAATGCGCAGCCGCGTGCCGTGCCACCAATCGGTACACCTTCCCCAGGAAGCGATAAATGCCCGCAATCCCGTCGTCCTTCCAATCAAGGTCCCGATCGGGGGTGGTGGCAAACAAACTGTACAATCGCGCGCTGTCGGCGCCGAAACGCTGGATCATCTCGTCGGGGGAAACCACATTCCCGAGGCTTTTGGACATCTTGGCGCCCTCTTTGATGACCATGCCTTGAGTAAAGAGGCGCTCCACGGGTTCGTCGTTTCTCACCAATCCCATGTCGCGCATGAACTTTGTCCAAAAGCGGGAATAAATAAGATGCAGGATCGCGTGCTCGACCCCTCCAATGTACTGATCAATCGGAAACCAGTAGGCGACAGTTTTCGAATCAAAGGGAGCCTGCGCGTCGTGCGCATCGGTGTAGCGGTAGAAATACCAGGAAGAATCGACGAAGGTGTCCATGGTATCGGTTTCCCGGCGCGCCCGTCCGCCACATTTCGGGCAAATCGCATTCACAAATTCTGGAACCTGGGCGAGAGGCGAGCCGCCCGACAAGGTAATTTCCACGTTGTCCGGCAAGATCACCGGTAAGTCCTTCGCGGGAACCGGAACGATGCCGTCCTTCTCGCAATAAAGCACCGGGATCGGTGTGCCCCAATAGCGCTGGCGGGAAATGCCCCAGTCCTTCAAGCGATAGGTGACAGTCTCCTTGCCGAAGCCCTGCTTTGCGGCATAGGCCGACATGCTCGCGACCGCCTCTTCGCAACCCTGGCCGCCGAACGGCCCGGAGTTCACCACCGTCCCACTGCCGGTGAAGGGTAGCGGCGGCTCCACCGTAGTCTCCTCGGGATCTTCGAGCTGGGGAAGAATGACGAGCCGGATGGGTAAGTCATACTTCTTGGCAAAATCATAATCCCGGTCATCGTGGGCGGGCACACTCATGATCGCACCCGTGCCGTAATCCATCAGGATGTAGTTGGCGATCCAGATGGGGAGCTGCTGGCCGCTGAAAGGATTGCTCGCATACCGTCCGGTATTGACGCCGTGCTTCTCGATGGTATTGACGTCGCCCGTCTCTTTCGCTTTGCGTTGTTCGGCAATGAGTTGGTCTACCTTGACCGCGAGTTTTGGCTCTTGGGCGATGAAATCGGCCACCAACGGATGCTCGGGAGCAAGCTGCAACGAGGTTGCACCATAGATCGTATCGATGCGGGTTGTGAAGACGGAGATTTTCGAGCCTGCACGGCCACTCTGCCCCTCAAGCCGGAAATCGACTAACGTGCCTTCGCTCCGGCCGATCCAGTTACGCTGCATGGTGCGAACTCGCTCGGGCCAGGCATCGAGTTTGTCCAAGTCACGAAGCAACTCCTCAGCGTACTCGGTGATGCGCAAGAACCACTGTTCGAGCTCGCGTTGCTCGACGGGTGTGTCTTCGTGGCGCCAGCAACAACCGTCGACGACCTGCTCGTTGGCCAAGACGGTGGCACATTTGGGGCACCAGTTGACCTTGCTCTTTTTTCGGTAGGCAAGACCCTTTTCATAAAGCTTCAAGAAGAACCACTGGTTCCAGCGGTAGTACTCAGGAAAGCAAGTGGTCACTTCACGGGACCAGTCGTAGGCGAAACCCAATCGCGTCATTTGCCGCTTCATGTTCTCGATGTTGTGAAGCGTCCACTCGCGCGGCGGTGTATTCGCAGAAATAGCAGCGTTCTCGGCGGGAAGCCCAAACGAGTCCCAGCCCATGGGGTGCAACACGTTGTAACCATTCATCCACATGTAGCGGGCGAGAGCATCCCCGATCGAGTAATTCCGGACGTGGCCCATATGGAGGATGCCCGACGGGTAGGGCAGCATTTCGAGAACGTAGTACTTGGGTTTGGTTGAATCCTGCTCCGCCGCATAAAGGGACGGATCCTCGAGCCAGCGCTCGAGCCACTTGGTCTCGATGCGCTGCGCGTCATAGCGCTCGTCGCGTTCTGAGTCGCGACCGCGATTGTCATGGGCTAGGGACGTGGCTTTTTCCTGCGGCATAGCACGATTGTTCGAACCGACTGTAATTTTACAATGAGAAGAGGAAGGACGAAGCGCCCCGGCGGCAGGCCCGAAAACTTCACTCCCGGCCTTCCCCGGCCCGGCCCAGAACAGCCTTTGCTCTTATCTGGCCTTGGTTGCCACCAGCCGCTTCAGAGTGGCCACGTTTCTTCGGTCATCTCCCGGCGCATCGATCGGCGTTTCGGCAATGAACGCCGCGTGACGAAGGCGAGGATCGTTCAGTAAACGGCGAAATGGTTCGAGCCCGATATCTCCCTTCCCGATGTGCTGGTGCCGGTCGAGCCTTGATCCGCGGGCGCCCTTGGAATCGTTGCAATGCCAGACCGGGACATTCTTCAAACCGATGGTCGCATCCAAGTGTGCTAAGGTGTTCCGCAGTCCGACGGCACTCACAATATCGTATCCCGCGGCGTGGGTATGACAGGTGTCGATGCAGGCAGCAATTGGAAGGATGCCTTGCAACCGATCCAGGACCTCTGCCACCTGCTCGAAGCTCGCTCCCAACGAATATTCTGCGCCCGCCGTATTTTCGATCAGGATCGTGAGATTGCCCTTGCGAAGATCAACATGTTCGGTGGCCACAGCGATGGCGGCCGCAGTCTGGCGCAGTCCCGCTTCGCGATCTGTGCCGCGGAATGAGCCCGGATGCAAAACCAGGTACTCGGCGCACAAGGCCAGGGCCCGTTCGACTTCTCCGCGAAACGCTTCGATCGATTTCCTGAGGAATAGCTCGCTGGTTGCTGCCAGATTCACCAAATAATTGCTGTGGATCACCAGAGGCTTCAAATCGTACTTATCCCGAAGGCGGCGCATTTCGTCACACTGCGGGCGGCTCAATTCATACGGGGCCCACTGGCGAGGGCTCGAAGAGAAAATCTGCAAGGTGCTCGATCCTAAGCGATAGGCGCGCTCGGCGGCGTTTTCGACCCCACCGGCCACCGAGGTATGAATGCCGATCCTGCGCCAGCTCGGTCGCGGCGGACGCCTGGAGCGCCCTGCTTTGAGGCTGTCCTGCTCTCGGGCAAGAGAATGGGGCATAAAGAAAGTATAGCGACGCTGGCGGCACATGCTTGGATCGCTATGCTGCCCTTGCACTCCAACCACGGCATTACTCTCGTACTGTCCCAACGTAACTCGATCATTGCTCCAGGGTAGAGCCTATGCTCAGATGAAATCATCACAGGTATGGAGTCGCATCTGTGTCCCTGGAGGACGCTCGTGCTGTGGTTCTTTCTATTCTTTCTGGTTTCGGGATTCTGTAGCGTTCTGTATGAGATCGTGTGGCTGCGTCTCGCTATGGCGCAGTTTGGGGTTACGAGCGCCATGGTCTCGATCGTGCTTTCCGTGTTTATGGCCGGGCTTGGCCTGGGCTCTTGGATCAGCGGCCGGCTCATACGACGATTTGCAAACGCCGCCGCGCTTCCCGCGCTGCGGATCTATGCGCTGACTGAATTTCTGATCGGGACGTCAGCTCTTGTGGTACCGCGGGAATTGCTTTGGGGCCGAGCACTGCTCGAATGGGCAGGGCTCTCGTCTTCGGCGGCCTTCTATTTCGCTTCGAGTGTATGCGTCGCGCTCGCCTTGATCCCCTGGTGTGCCGCCATGGGTGCCACGATTCCGGTTGCCATGCTCGCCATCCGGCGCAGCTTTGCGGCAGAGTCCTCCCGGTCGTTCAGCTATCTGTATTTCTCCAACGTATTGGGTGCCGTGGGCGGTGCCTTGTTACCGCCCCTGCTCATCGAGATCTTCGGGTTTCATGGGACGCTGAGCGTCGGCATGATTTTCAACTATCTTCTTTGCGTTGCCGCCTTTGTGCTCTCTACTCGCACCCGGGAAGCGCACGCCATTACCCCTGGAGCCCAGACTCCCGAGTCCATTCCGTCCGTTTCCTCTGGTTCGAAAGATATACGAGCGCTCATCCTGCTGTTCCTGACCGGCTTGACCAGCATGGGTATGGAGGTGGTTTGGATCCGGCAGTTTACCCCGTACCTGGGAACCATGGTTTACTCGTTCGCCCTAATCCTCGCGGTTTATCTCGCTGCGACCTTTGCCGGATCCTGCCTCTATCGCGACCGCATGCGGAGGAATCAGTTCGAGGGTCCTTTGACCTGGGCTTTGCTGGCCCTGTTTGCCGTTCTGCCGGTGGTGATGGCCGATCCCCACTTCAACCTTGCCCCATTATTCCGAGTCCTGTTGGGAATTGGCCCTTTCTCTGGAGTCTTGGGATTTGTGACCCCGCTGCTCGTGGATCGCTGGTCGGGAGGAGATCCGGATCGTGCCGGGACCGCATACGCCGTGAATGTGCTGGGCTGCATTCTCGGTCCGCTGCTGGCTGGTTTTCTGTTCCTTCCCTTCTTGACCGAGCACTGGGTGCTGGCCCTCTTCTCGCTGCCATGGTTGGCCATGGCGGCCTATCCGGAGTGGTCATCTCCGGCCGTGCCCCGGGCCTCCCTGGGCAAGAAAGCGCTGTCCTACACCTTGCTGGCGGAAGCCCTCGTCTTAGTCGTATTGGCGCGCGACTTTCAAGAGAGATTCCCGCGTAGTTGGGTCCTGCGCGATAACACGGCGACCGTAATCGCCTACGGCGAGGGCATACAAAAGCACCTGCTGGTTAACGGCGTGGGCATGACGGGACTCACGCCCATCACGAAGATGATGGCTCATCTGCCTTTGGCTTTCCTCGACCACCCCCCGCAGAGCGCCCTGGTCATCTGTTTTGGCATGGGCACCAGCTATCGCTCCTTGCTCTCCTGGGGCATTTCGGTGACGGCCGCCGAACTCGTGCCGAGCGTACCCAAGATGTTTCCTTATTTCCATGCCGACGCCCAGCAACTGCTGAGTTCCCCGCGATCGAAGATCGTAATCGATGACGGGCGCCGGTATCTGGAGCGATCATCAGCGCACTACGACGTAATTACCGTCGATCCTCCACCCCCCGTGCAGGCGGCAGGATCCAGTCTTCTCTACACCAAAGAGTTTTACTCGATTATCCAGCAGCGGTTGGCTCCCGGCGGAATCTTGCAGCAGTGGCTGCCCGAGGGAGACGCGGAAGTTCGGGCTTCGGTTACACGCGCCCTGACCGAGTCATTTCCTTACGTGCGCGTGTTTGCTTACAGCCCGCAATGGGGGTACCACTTCTTAGCCAGCAACCACCCAATCCAGCAGCGCTCGCCCGCGGAACTGGTACAGCATATGCCGGCTTCCGCGGTGCGCGACATGGAGGAATGGATGCCGCCGTCCGTCGACGCCGAGCGTATCTTTTTGACCATCCTGCTCGGAGAACGATCGCCGGCCGAGATCATCGCGGCTTCACCCCAGACCCCAGCCATGCAAGACGACAGGCCCTTCAACGAATATTTTCTGCTTCGCAGTCTCGAACGCGGACAAACTACGCTGCTGCCCACCTCGGTAAATCCCTGATCAAGGGGTCAGGCCTAAGGACCGGCGCGCTTCGTTTGAGCCTTGCCTACCAGGCTTCAAAGTGGGCGCGGCGATTCTGATCCCAGCAGCCGTCGTCCGATTGCGTGCAGACCGGATAGAGCTTCCCCCAGCCAACCGCGTACAGGATTTGGTCGGCCGGCACTCCGAGCGAAACCAGCGCATCTCTGGCGTTGACCGCCCGATGGTCAGAGAGTGACAGATTGTAAACGATGTCTCCGCGGTCGTCAGCGTCGCCTTCAATCGTAATGATTACGCTGGGGTGTTCCTTCAACCATTGCGCATCCGATTCCAAAATGGACTGATCCGCAGGCCGCAAATCGGCGCGGTCAAAATCGAAATGAATATCTTTTACGTTTTGTTCGACCTGCTGCTCCGTAGCATTCGGCAGAAGCGAAGTGGATGGCGAAGCGCCCGTGCCGTTTACGGCAGCAAGCGGTTCGTTATGAGATTCAGATGCCGAAAGCGACTGTCCAAGCAAAGGAGTTACCCCGAACAAAACTACGGCTAATATGATCAGAATGCCCTGCTTCATGTGCCCTCCAAAGCCAGTACCGACATGAGCGAAAACCCTTGCCGGTACGGTAAACCCGGCAGATTCTGTCCTAACTTTACGCTAGCTGCAACCTGAGATCCTTTGTGCTAGTGGGTGAGTTTCGCGTATCAATCGGACTAACCTAACCGGCCTACTACCGCTTTTGGGACGCTAATTGGGGGTGATGACCGCTCGAAATCGCACCTGACCGTTGGCCACGCGCTCGTAGGCCCGGGCAATATCATCGAGCTTGTAAATCTCCGCTATCACCTTCACCTTGCCTCTGGCGGCATAGTCGAGCGCTTCGTAAAGGTACTCCACTCCGTTCTGCGTGGATCCGATCAGCCGCACCCGTTTGAACATCAGCTCTGGTCCGTAGTTCAGGGGCTCGGGACCCACTCCCATTAGGATCACGCGGCCATCCGGACGCATGGCCTTCATGGCATCGGCGGTGGTTGCCCAGGAATTGCTGGTGGCTAGGAGCACGTCCGTGCCCCCGGCGGCCAGAAGCTGTGCTCCATCCTCGACGATTTCGTCGGCTCCGAGCTGGTGAATCATTTTCTCTTTATCGCCGGATCGGGTAATCGCAATGGTTTCAAACCCGGCTGCTTTCGCGTATTGCACCGCCAAGTGCCCCAGCCCGCCGATGCCGACTACCGCAACCCGCTCGTGGGGTTTAGGATCAGCCAGGCGTAACCCGCTCCAGACCGTGTAACCAGCGCAAAAGATGGGCGCAGCCTGCTCGTAAGAGAGCCAGTTCGGAATCAGCATGGTGGCATCGGCGTATGCCAACATGAATTCTGCATGACTACCCTGGAGGCTGATGCCGGTCGAGACCGCGTTCGGGCATAACTCCTTCTTCCCCCGCAGGCACCACTCGCACCGCCCACAGCCGTGTTGCACCCAACCTACACCAACTCGATCGCCGATTTTGCGGGTGGTGACCCCGGGTCCGACTTCCACGATCTCACCCACGGGTTCGTGTCCGAGAACACGGGGGAACTCGGCTGGAATGTGTCCCAAGGTGATGTGCACATCGGTATAGCAGAGTCCACTTGCACGAATCTGGATAACCACCTGGTTGGGCCCAGCCCTAGGGGTTGGCCATTCCTTAACCTGCCACCGACCAGAAACCTGGGGAACGACCGCAGCTTTCATACTCCTCCTATGCCGGCAACTACCAACGCAGTCTCGAAGCACCGCCATGGTATGAGTCTCAAAAAGAAGATGCAAGACGGCGAACATAGCGGCCGTCATAACGTCTGGTTTGCCGCCATCCCGCGGTTAAAGATAAACTTAAGCCTTCCGAGGTGACACCTTGTTAGTGGTGATGCAGGCACACGCCAGCCAGGATCAGATCCGTACCGTCTGCCAAAAGATCGAGTCGCTCGGCTATCGGGCACATCCGATTCCGGGAGCGGAGCGGACCGCGATTGGCATTACCGGAAACCAGGGGGAAGTCGAGGCCGGCACGCTCGAAGAGATGCCAGGCGTGCAGGAAGTGATTCGTGTCACCAAACCTTACAAACTGGTCAGCCGTGACATTAAAGAAGACGACACGGTCATACAATTCCCCGGGTCGACGGCAACCATCGGCGGAACCGCGCTTGCGATCATGGCGGGACCGTGCGCCATTGAGAGCCGGGAACAAGCATTCGCAGTTGCCGAGCGTGTTTCCCGGGCTGGGGCCCAGTTCTTTCGCGGCGGAGCGTACAAGCCGAGGACGTCACCCTACTCCTTCCAGGGCCTTGGGGAAGAAGGCCTGCGCATCATGGCGGAGGTTCGTGATCAGTTCGGCATGCGAATCGTGACCGAGGCGATCGATAACGAGTCGCTGGAGCTGGTCGAGGAATATGCCGATATTATCCAGATTGGCGCACGCAATATGCAGAACTTTTCGCTGTTGCGGCGGGCGGGACGCGCCCGCAAGCCGGTGATGGTAAAGCGCGGCATGTCGGCCACGCTCGAAGAGCTCCTCATGGCCGCCGAGTACGTAATGAGCGAAGGCAATTACCATGTGATCCTTTGCGAACGTGGCGTGCGCACCTTCGCCGATCACACCCGCAACACGCTGGACCTCAGCATTGTTCCGGCCGTGCAGCGGCTCAGTCATTTGCCCATTGTTGTCGATCCCAGCCACGGCACCGGGAAGCGGAACAAAGTGACTCCTTTGTCGCGAGCGGCCGTGGCGGTCGGGGCCGACGGTTTGATGGTCGAAGTCCACCAGGCGCCGGACAAAGCCCTTTCCGATGGCGTGCAGTCGCTCTATCCCGATCAATTCGAAGAGCTTATGGCCCAGGTACGACAGATCGCTCCGGTGGTGGGGCGAACCATACCGCTGGTTGATCAAGCCGCAGGACCATTGTCTAAGGTCGCAACCTCTGCCCGATCGCTCTCTTGAGAAAGCTCCTCCTCGTCGTTGTCTTTGTCCCGATTGGGGTCGGCCTTGCCTGGTGGTATTTCCACGAGCGCCAGCTTCCCGACTACACCCCCTCGTATCGGGAGTACGCCTACATCACCAATGGCAAGAGTGATACGGTCAGCGTCATCGACCTGCGCACGTTTCAGCTGGCAAAAACCATCCGCGTGGGGATTGAGCCCACGGGCATCGCCGCCAACGGCAAGAAGAATGAGATCTACGTGGTCAATACGGGATCGAGCAATGTCACTGTTATCGATGCGGAGCGCAACGCGGTTTCGGCCATCGTCGGGGTGCACGGCAAGCCCTATTTCATCGATGTTTCCCTCGACGGGAAGCGGGGTTATGTGGCCAACTCGGGCTCGGCCAATGTGTCGGTTCTCGATCTGGACAAGCGAGTGGTGATTCGCAATATCCGGGTGGGTGCCTCGCCCGGTCTGGCCCGAGTTTCACCCGATGGCCGCACGGTCGTGGTCAGCAATCGCGGGGACGGTACGATTTCCGAAATCGACGCTCAATCCCTTACGGTGCGTAGCACGATCGCGGTTTGTCAGCAGCCCGAGGACATCACCATTCTTCCCGACAACAGCAAAGCCTTTGTTGCCTGCACCGGATCCGCCCAAGTCGCTTCGATCGATCTCACGAGCGGAAAGCTGCTGGCTCTTCTCGATGTGGGCAAGACTCCGGTCAACCTTGCCCTCAAGCCGGATGGCGGCGAACTGGTGGTGAGTAACTTCGATTCCGACAGCATTTCGGTGATTGAGACTACGACCGACGAGGTCGGGGGAAGTTATCTGATCGGAACCCATCCCGCGCGGGGAATCGTAACCGCGGACAATTCCCGATTGTACGTCAGCAACTTTGGATCAAATACGGTCGCCGTGTATGACATCGAACAGGGAAAAATGATTGCTGCACTCGAGGTCGGTAGCCATCCCGATGGATTGGCACTTTCCGCCAGTGAAAACTACCTGCTGGTCTTGAACTCCGAGTCAGGTGATATCACGGTGATCCAGAAGCGAACCCCGAAGAAGAAGTTCGAGCCCGGCGAGTATTCCCTCCTGACCATGATCCCGGTCGGGATTCAGCCCAATAACATTGTGGTCAAATCGTTCCGATTGCGGCAACCGGCGGAGAAATGAACAGGCAGCCCGTTATCGCGGGTGCCTTGCCAAACTGCTAGGAACCGGCTCCGCAACACTTCTTGTACTTCTTGCCGGAGCCACAGGGACAGGGATCGTTGCGGCCGATCTTAGCGGCGTTGCGGACGACCTGCTGCACGGGTTGCAGATCTCCGGCGCCGGCCATGCGCGCCTGCTCCAGTTCCCGACGGTTTCTGCGGCGGAACGCCTCCTCGACTTCGTCCACGGAGGTGGCCAAGGCTCGCGGGCGACGCTGGCCGTCTCCGTCGCCTCCGCCAGCGGAGGCTGCGACTGCCACTCCCGCCTCCGGGCCCTGATCCGGCGGTCCGGCTCGAGCCAGCGCCGGCCGTTCCAAGATCTGCATAAGGTAGAGATAGCGAACCGTTTCCTCCTGGAAGCGTCGCATCATCGCCTCGAACATGTCGAAGGACTCGCGCTTGTACTCAACCAGCGGATCGTGCTGGCCATAGCCGCGAAGACCGATCCCCTCTTTCAGGTGATCCATGTCCCGCAGGTGATCCTTCCATTGCGCGTCGATTACGCTCAGCATGATCATGCGCTCGTGATAGCGCATGGCCTCGGCCCCGATGAGCTTTTCCTTCGCCTCGTAGCGGGCCTTGAGTTTGTCGAAAATGGCATCCCCAAGTTCCTGGCGGTTCAGAGTTTCCGGCTTGACGCCCTCGGCGAGAATATCGACGCCGAAGCGGGTAAAGATGGCGTCCTTTAAACCTTTGATGTTCCAATCTGCCGGATGCGCCTTCAGGGAACAGAACTCGTCCATCAGATCGCCGAGAATGCCGGCGACATAATCTTCAAGGATCAGCTCCTTCTGATCGACTCCTTCGAGCAGCTCGTGGCGCAAACCGTAAACCGCCTCGCGCTGCTTG
>DASPVG010000122.1:0-2909 GCA_035622455.1 Terriglobales bacterium | reverse complement strand
AGGCCCGTGTGGCGGAACCGCAGTTTCCTTCGCCCAGGGACGCAATCGCTTTCGCGCACCGGGCTATTTCGACACCGACCTTGCCATCATGAAAAACACGAAGTTTCCTCATTGGGAATCTGCAATGCTGGGCCTTGGTTTCCAGTTCTACAATCTGTTGAATGACCCGAACTTTGGGATTCCCAATGAAGATATATCGAGTCCAACTTTTGGACAGATCTCGTATACCTCGCAACCGCCAACCACCTTGTTGGGCTCAGGGCGAGGCGGCAATGCGTCCGCGCGGATGATTCAACTCAAGGCTCAGCTGAGGTTTTGAGAATCAGGCTTGTAGCTAGATGGTTTAACAAAAGTTCAGAAATTTTCTATCATCCACAGATTTCCCCTCGTCGTCCAAGTTGAAATCGCAAGGCGGCGGCCGTCCGGCGACGGGTGCGCTTCGGTATCACCGGTAGCTCCAATGCTCGACCACAAGGTATGGGCGTTTCCCTCAAGGTCAACGTTAAGCAAGACCTTCTCATCCCGGATTCTGGCCGTCACATAAAGACCTTTTCCATCCGCAGCCCAAAAAAATTCGAGCAGATTGCTCCAGCCCTTGACGTTAATGTCCTGGACCGGCTGCCCGTGGACCGTCAGAATATGGATCGGGCCGGCCGTAGATTGAGTCATTGCCACCCGCGTTCCGTCAGGCGAGAGATCGGCAAACCAGCCGTTGCGAGTCTGATCGAGAGGCTCAATCGCAAATCTTGTCAGCTCGGAACCGCGTCCCTTCATGGGATCAAGGGAAGAAACGATCGCCTGCTTGCCGTCGTCGGTCGGCTCAACGATCACGCACAACTGGGATGGTGGCCGCGCGCACAGCAGCAGGCTTTCTACGCTCGCATCGAATAGCTTCTCCGACGGCCCGCCATTGACAGGGACCCGCATTACCGGGGGCAGTTTTTGCTGCCCCGGTGGGAGAAGATCTCCTTTGCCCAAATAAAGGACCCACTTGCCTTCTGGTGTTGCGCGAGGGTTGCGCCCATATCCCTCGGTCAGGATGGGCTCAGCCTCGTCGGCGTCTGCAGCCTGTTTGAAGAGTGCGAACTGGCCGCTGCGGTCGGAAACCAGCACCAGGCTCTTTCCGTCCGCCATCCAATCGACCAAGGCGTCTGAACTCTCGGTTGTAGGGAAATGCCGCAGATTCAAGATGCGCGTCCCGCCTGAGGTTAAATCAGCCATGTACGAGGTTGCGCCGTTCGACCACTTCAGAAAGGCCAGACGCAGCTCATCCGCGGTCACACTCATGGAACTCTCGCAGCTGTCGGACCAGTCCGTCAGCTTCTTCGGCTTTTCGCTGGGTTGACCGGTGCGAGAGTCAATGCGCACCGTCCACAAGTTACACGATCGGCCAAAGGCAGAACCCAGCTCTTGAACGGAGTAGAGGAATCGTCCGTCAGGCAGCCAGAGAAAATCACGTAGGTCCTTGGTTTCCTCAGGGCGGAATACGGTGACCACAGGGCCGCCTCTTAAGTCGCGGCTCAGATATGTGTCGCCCGATGCATCGGTCTTCACATAGATGATCCGCTTCCCATCGCCCGACCAAACCAAACAGCAGATCGTGCTATTCTCGTTGGTGTCATAGAGCTTCCGCGCCTGATCGCCCTCTGCATTCATTAGCCAGATTTCGCGGTCGCCCAGCTTACCCTTGTTTGTCCCGAATGCGATCAGCAACCCATCGGGCGAAATCGAATAAGCATACGCGTTGTCGCGAAGCTTGCGGGGCATGCGGCCGAACACGGATACCAGCCATGTGCTTGTCCCCTCGATTGCGGCGTTTGCATCCAGGTCGGAGGGATGGGCGCTGGCGAGAAATCGGGCGCTGTCCGGGAACCAGGCGGTGGACGTGATTTCCCACTGCACGCTTTTATCCTTGAGTTCATCCGGCGCAGGGATACGCAGAACTTCACCTGTGCCGATCAGCTTGATATACAACTGCTTCTCATCGGTGTATGCGAGGTATTTGCCATCCGGCGAAATCGACCCGCTCCGCACGGCGTTCTCGAACGAATTGAAAGTAAGCTGCCGTTGCGTGAACTCGTGCACGACAGCCGGACGGGGCCGGGCGAACCAGAAAGCTGCCGCGACCAGCAGTACAACCGTTGCGGCAGCAAGCCATAGTCCTGCGCGGCGCCAATACAGAACTCCCACGTTTCGATCCGCCGCAACCCGTGCCTTAGAGAAACCGCGTCGATCACTGGCAATTGCCGCTTCCACCCGGCGACCGGATTCCGAGTCCCGCTTCAGGCGCTTCAGATCGCTGCGGATCTCCGAGGCGACCTGGTAGCGCAGATCGCGACCCTTCTCCAGCGCCTTGTCGATAATCTCGACCAGCTTGCCCGGCACATTTGGATTCACATTCGGTGGCGACTCCGGCGTGCGGTTCAGGATTGCGTCGAAAATGACTGCCGACGTCGGCCCGGAAAACGGCGCTCGTCCCGTCGCCATCTCGTAGAGAACCGCTCCGAACGAGAACAGGTCGGTACGTGTGTCCAGTTCCTCGCCCCGCGCCTGCTCGGGCGACATGTAGGCCACCGTCCCGATCGCCACACCTGTGCCGGTGAGTTTGTGTTCGCTCAGGTCGGCAGAGCCGAGATCGGGTCCGCGCACTGTATCCGCAGGCGTCGTCGGCTTCATTCGCTTGGCAAGACCGAAATCCAGCACCTTCGCCTGCCCGCGCGTCGTGACAAAGATGTTGGACGGCTTGATGTCGCGATGAATGATTCCCCTCCCGTGTGCAACGTCAAGCGCGTCGGAAATCTGGATGGAAAGTTCCAGCAGCTCCGCCAATGGAAGCGGCCTTGTCCCGATGCGCGCCTCCAGCGTTTTCCCCTCCAGCAACTCCATGGCAATGAAGGGGCGTCCTTCGT
>DASPVG010000121.1:0-7383 GCA_035622455.1 Terriglobales bacterium | reverse complement strand
GCTGGGCCGGAGATTTGTACCCCTGAGGCATGCCCGAGGAAACTAAATCGCCCCCGCCGGCTGCGGCTAAACCCGCCGGTCCTGTAGCTCCGCCCTGGACCTCCCCGCTCGTGACCAAGCTCAAGACACGATATGGCTCCGGAGTCCGCGAGGCCAGTAGCTATGTCGGACAGAACTGCCTCATCCTCGATTCCTCGATCACGCACGAGATCCTGAACATTCTGTGCCAGGAGGAGGAGTTTGATTATTGCGTCGACCTCACTGCCGTCCATTACCCGAAGCGCGAGAAACCATTTGACCTCGTCTGGATTCTCTATTCGTTCCCTCGCAACCAGCGCTTGCGGGTAAAAACCATGCTGGGCGAGCAAGAATCCTTCCCCAGTTCCGTTCCCATCTGGTCCGGGACGAACTGGCTGGAACGTGAAGTCTATGACATGTTCGGCATTCGCTTCGATGGCCACCCCGATTTGCGGCGTATTCTTTTGCCCGAGGATTGGAAGGGCCATCCGCTTCGCAAAGACTACGGAATCATTGAGCAGGACCAGCAGTGGGTGCAGGCGCACTTGGGAATCGAGAGCGGCCAATAATCATGCCTGATTCGACCCCCTTTCCGTCGCAGCTCGAGCTGAGCCAGCCAGAAAAGACCTTCCTTGACTCGAATGAGCTGATCCTCAACATGGGTCCGCAGCATCCGGCGACCCACGGGGTGCTGCGCGTGATCCTGAAGCTCGATGGGGAGAAAGTTCTGGGTACCGAGTGTGTGATCGGGTACTTGCACCGCGGGGTCGAGAAGATTGGCGAAAACCGCACCTACGCCATGTTCAACCCCTACGTGGATCGCATGGATTATGTGGCAGCAGTTTCGAACGGTCTGGGTTATTGCGAAGCCGTCGAGAAACTGCTCCAGGTCGAAGCCCCTCGACGCGCCAACTATATCCGTGTGATTCTCACCGAGCTCAACCGGCTGGCCAGTCACATGCTGTGGTTGGGCACGCATGCGCTCGATATCGGCGCCATGACGCCTCTGTTTTATACCTTTCGCGACCGGGAAGAGATTCTCAAGATCTTCGAAAAGTATTGTGGGGCTCGACTGACGACCCACGCGTTTCGCATCGGGGGGTGCCTGTACGAGACGTACGATGGTTTCGAGCGCGACGTCAAGAAGTTTATCGATTTTGTCCCTCCCAAAATTGACGAATACGAGGAGCTGCTCACCAGCAACCGGATCTGGGTTGAGCGCACCAAGAATGTCGGCAAAATCTCGGCCGACGATTGCAAAGCATTGGGGGTGACCGGCCCGGTCCTGCGCGCCAGCGGAGTGAAATGGGACATCCGCAAAGCTCTTCCCTATGCCGCCTATCCTGAGTTTGCTTTCGAGATTCCGGTGGGGGCCAACGGCGATACCTATGACCGATACCTCGTGCGGATGCAGGAGATGCGCCAGTCGCTCGCCATCATTCGCCAAGCGGTTGAGGGAATTCCTGAAGGGCCGATTATGGCCAAGGTTCCGAAGGTCATGAAGCCGCCAGCGGGAGAGGTCTACCATTCCATCGAGGCGCCCAAGGGCGAGCTGGGGTATTTCATCGTCAGCGACGGTTCCACGCAACCCTATCGCGTGCGGGTGCGGCCGCCGTCTTTTGTGAACTTGCAGGCGCTCGATCTCATGGTTCGCGGTCAACTGGTGGCGGATGTGATTGCCGTCGTTGGAACCTTGGACATTGTTCTCGGCGAGGTGGATCGCTGATGCTCGATGCCCTGACCTCTTACCTCAGCAGCGACACCACGCCCGGCCAAGCGGGCAACGTGCTGTGGGCGCTGATTTATATTCTCATCGTGTTTGGCGGGGTTTCGGTCGCGGTAATGGCCATGAACTGGCTGGAGCGCAAGGCTCTGGCGCATTTTCAGATTCGGCTTGGCCCCATGCGCGTCGGCCCCCACGGGCTGCTGCAGCCGATTGCCGACGCCATCAAACTGCTCACCAAAGAAGACATCATTCCCGAACATGCCGACCGCCTGGTCTTCTGGATCGCTCCCCTCATCATTCTTTGTGCTTCCTTCGCCGTCTACGTGGTGATCCCCTTCGGACCGACGCATGCGATTACCGACTTGAACATTGGCATCCTGTTCATGCTCGGGGTGTCTTCGCTGAGTGTCTTGGGCGTGGTCATGGCGGGCTGGGCTTCGAATTCCCATTACCCGCTGATCGGATCGCTGCGTTCGAGCGCCCAGATGATCTCCTATGAAGTGGCCATGGGTATGGCGGTAGTCTCCGCCATACTGATGACCAGCCTCAACCGCAGTGGCACGGGTACGCTCAGCATGATTGGCATTGTCGAAGCCCAACAGCGGCAACAGATCTGGTACCTGTTTAAGTTCTTTCCGCTGGGTTTTCTGGCCTTCGTCGTCTTTGCCATTGCGATGGTCGCGGAGACCAACCGCGCGCCTTTCGATTTGCCAGAAGCCGAATCCGAGCTGACTGCCGGTTTCCATACTGAATACAGCGGCCTGCGTTGGTCGCTGTTCATGCTGGGGGAATACGCCGCCATGATCGCGGTGTCCTCGATTGCCGTGACCCTGTGGCTGGGAGGGTGGCTTCGTCCTTTCCCCAATGCCCTGACCGGCGCGACCTGGGATCTGGTGTTTTCGCTCGTCCCGGGATTTAGCTTCCTGGCCTTGGCTGCCGTGGCCTGGATCGGCGTGATCCGCATGCCGAAAGATCCCTACTTTCGGGTGCAAACTCTGGGCTTGGCCGCATTCGGGCTTCTGCTTGGCCTGATCGGGCTCGTGCTCTTTGCTCCTCCGGTGCGCGAGCGGATTCAGGATATTTTCTGGTTCACGGCGAAGGTTGCTTTCTTTATGTATATGTACATCTGGTACCGCGCGACGTTCCCCCGTTACCGGTTTGACCAGCTCATGCGGGTGGGATGGAAGGTTCTGCTGCCAATTTCCCTTGGTGTGCTCATCGGAACCGCGGTGGTGGGGGTGGTGTTCTGATATGACTCCGGTTGCGACACCGTTTTTCTTCTACTTCTTGTCTGCCGTAACGCTGGGGAGCGCTTTCCTGGTCATTACCTGCAAGAATGCGGTGCATTCCGCCCTGGCTTTGATTTTGGGCCTGCTGGGGCAGGCCGGCCTGTATCTCATGCTGTATGCCCCCTTCGTGGCCGGCGTGCAGATCATGCTGTACGCCGGGGGGATTATGGTGCTGTTCCTTTTCGTGATCATGCTGGTCAACCTCGACCGCGCGCTGAAGGAAGAGCAGTTCAGCCGGCAATGGCTGGCCGGATGTTTGGCGGCAATCATCCTCGGTGCTTTGTTTGTCGGCGTATTGATGAGAGGCAAAGCTCTGTTTCCGGCATCCTCGGAGCAGATTGCCGAAGCCAGCAATACCCAGCAAATCGGCGAGTTGCTGTATGGCCCCTACATGTTTGCGTTTGAGATTGCCTCGTTGTTGCTTCTGGTCGCCATCATCGGCGCGGTCGTGATGGCGAAAAAAAGAATTTAAGCGTGCGAAGCGCGTGTTGGCTTGAGGAAGGAACGATATGCTGCCGATCACCACATTTCACTATCTGGTTGTAGCCGCGGCGCTGTTCGCGCTGGGAGTCGTTGGCGTTCTCACCCGGCGCAACGTGGTCATCGTGCTGATGTCGATCGAACTGATCCTGAACGCGGTGAACCTGAATTTGGTCGCATTCTCGCGGCTGTGGGGATTGCACGGACAGGTCTTCGCCATTTTTGTGATTACCGATGCCGCCGCCGAAGCAGCCGTCGGTCTGGGAATCCTGATCGCCTTTTTCCGTAACAAGGAGACGGTGAACGTAGACGAGGTGGATCTGTTGAAGTGGTAGCCGGGCCTTGAAGCCAAGCACTGACGAGCAAATATGGACGACATGTTCTTCTTAAGCCACATCTGGCTGATTCCGCTGCTTCCGGCCGCGGGCGCGGCCCTGATGTTCTTCTTCGGCCGGCGGCTGGAGAAGTCGGTAGTCAGTGCCATCTGCGTAGGGGCAGTGGTCCTGGCGTTTGTCCTTGCTTGCGGCTCGGTATGGCAATACACGGAGTATGCCACGGAGAATCGAGGACAGCCGTATCAAACCATCCTCTACACCTGGCTGGGCAGCGATGGTGGCGAGAGAGCCAGCGTCGCCCACGACGCGCCCACGCTGAGCTACCCCACTCACGACGGTACTCTCGCCCGGTTCCAGGCCGACGCAGGATTTCTGCTCGATCCGCTCTCGAGCATCTGGCTGCTCTTCGTCACCGGCATCGGCTTGCTGATCCATATCTACTCGATCGGCTACATGGCCCACGAGGGCGGGTATTACCGCTTCTTCGGATACCTCAACCTGTTCATGTTCTCCATGCTCGCGCTGGTTCTGGCCAACAACTATCTGCTGATGTTTGTGGGCTGGGAGGGGGTGGGCCTATGTTCCTATCTCCTGATCGGCTTTTATTTCCAGCGTAAGTCTGCCTGCAATGCCGCCAGCAAGGCGTTCATCGTGAACCGCATCGGCGATGCTGCATTTCTGCTGGGCATGTTTACCCTGGCCTGGTACTTTGGCTCCTGGCGCTATCTCGACATTAACGGTCTCGCCCGCAGCGGGCGATTCTCGATCGGGGATCCGGTCATCACGCTGGCGACCATGCTGTTGTTCGTTGGGGCTTGCGGAAAATCTGCCCAGATTCCGCTCTATGTCTGGCTGCCCGACGCCATGGAAGGCCCCACGCCGGTGTCCGCGCTGATCCACGCCGCGACCATGGTAACCGCGGGGGTGTACATGGTGGCGCGCTCGAATGCGCTGTTCGTGCTGGCCCCGACTTCGATGAAGACCGTGGCGATCATCGGCGGGCTGACCGCCATCTTTGCCGCCTCCATCGGTCTGGTACAAAACGACATTAAACGGGTGCTCGCTTATTCCACCGTTTCCCAGCTCGGCTACATGTTCCTGGCGCTGGGCGTGGGCGCATTCTCCGCCGGGGTCTTTCACGTTTTCACTCACGCCTTCTTCAAGGCCTTGCTGTTTCTCGGTTCCGGGTCGGTCATTCATGCTCTCAGCGGGGAACAGGACATGCGGAACATGGGTGATCTTTATCATCGCATTCCGACCACGCATGCGACGATGTTCATCGCAACCTTGGCCATCGCGGGAATTCCCCCGTTTGCCGGCTTCTTCTCGAAGGACGAAATCCTATGGCAGACGTGGTCCTCCGAAGGCGGCGCCTATCGTGTGCTGTGGTTTATCGGCTACGCGACCGCCTTGATGACCGCCTTTTACATGTTCCGGCTGATGTATCTCACCTTCCATGGCCAGCCGCGCATGAGCCATGAAGTCGAACACCACATCCACGAATCGCCGAGGTCGATGACCGTGCCGCTGGTCATTCTTGCCATTGGGGCGATCACTGCCGGTTGGCTGGGCTGGCCACGCAGCCTGGGTGGTTCCGATCACTTCGCGAAATTCTTAGAGCCGGTGTTTGCTCGCGAAGCGCGGCTTTTTCAAGAGACCGGCGAGAGCGCCCAGCTGGCGGCGGGAATCAAAGAGGAAGAGCACACGAGCGGGGCCGAATATGGATTGATGATTCTCTCGATTGCGGCTGCCGCCGCCGGGTGGGGTGTAGCATGGAAGTATTACCGCCACGCTGCGAAAGGCTACGTGGAGCCCATCGCCGCTGTCGCTCCGCCCGTCTACAACGTCCTCTACAACAAATATTATGTTGACGAGTTCTATGATTACGCCTTTACCGGTCGTCGTCCCGTGGGCCGGGTGCGCCTCGGCGCCCTGGGCTTGGGAAGTGCCTGCTTCTGGTTCGATTCCCACGTTATCGATGGCATGGTAAACGGGGCGGGCTGGATGACTCGGCTCAACGCCAGCCTTTCCAGCTGGTTTGACAAATGGATCATCGACGGGCTGCTGGTCAACGGTCCGGCGCTCGTCTCGCGCATCCTTTCCTATCCCGCGCGGTTGCTGCAGTGGGGTCTGGTGCAGTGGTATGCGTTAGTGATGGTGGTTGGTCTGATAGGATTCGTCGCCTATTACGCCTGGCGATGAAAGCCTGGGTTGCGCGGATGCCGTGGCCCGCGCAAGGGATGAACAATGCAGAATCACATTCTTTCGGTCATCTTGTTCACGCCGCTCCTGGGAGCCGTTCTGCTGCTTTTTGTTCCCAAGGACAACAAGAGCGCCATTCGCTGGATTGCCAATATCTTTGCTCTCGCTGGCTTTCTGGTTTCGCTCCCACTCGTACCCTGGTTCTGGCAAATTCGTTTCGAGCCCGGCTTCAAGTTCGTGGAGGGCGCACCCAATCAGTGGATTCCCTCGATCGGCGCGGGCTACGTGCTCGGCATCGACGGCATTTCCTTCCTGCTGATCATGTTGACCACCCTGCTCGGCTGGATCTCGATTCTCTCTTCCTGGTCGGCCATCGAGAATCGGGTCAAGGAATACTACATCTGGTTCCTGGTGTTGCAGACCGGCATGTTGGGCGTGTTCATGGCGCTCGATTTCTTCCTCTTCTTCGTCTTCTGGGAAGCCATGCTGGTGCCCATGTACCTGCTGATCGGCATCTGGGGCGGGCCGCGCAAACTTTACGCGGCCATCAAGTTCTTCCTCTATACGCTGCTCGGCTCGGTGCTGATGCTGCTGGCCGTGCTGTTCCTCTATTTCTACAACTATCGCCAGACCGGGCAGTACACGTTCAGCATTCAAGCGCTCTATCGGACCGCGCCGCACATTTTCCACGACCCCGCCTACGGGGCCAGTTTTGCGATCCTGCTGTTCCTGGCATTCTTTCTGGCCTTTGCCATCAAGGTCCCGATGTTCCCCTTTCATACCTGGCTTCCCGATGCCCACGTGGAAGCCCCCACGGCCGGTTCGGTCATCCTGGCCGGAGTCCTGCTGAAAATGGGAACGTATGGCTTCGTTCGCTTTTCCTTGCCCTTTTTTCCGGATGTCGTCATGCACCCCAAAGTAAGGACCTGGATGATCGTGCTTTCGCTCGTCGCCATCATCTACGGCGCGCTCGTGTCTCTCATGCAGAAAGACATGAAAAAGCTCGTGGCCTATTCCTCGGTCAGCCATCTCGGTTTCTGCACCCTGGGCATCTTCGCCTTGAATCCTGTCGGTCTGAGCGGATCGGTGCTGCAGCAGATCAACCATGGCATTTCGACCGGTGCCTTGTTCTTAATCGTGGGGATTCTCTACGAGCGGCGGCACACGCGGGAAATCGCGGAGTACGGCGGCATCTCGGAGGTCATGCCGCTCTACGCCACGGTCACCATGATTATGTTCCTGTCTTCCATGGGGTTGCCGCTGCTCAACGGTTTCGTGGGTGAATTTACCATCTTGCAGGGCACGTTTCTTGAGAGCTGGAAGTGGGCGGCGT
>DASPVG010000120.1:0-30113 GCA_035622455.1 Terriglobales bacterium | reverse complement strand
CTGCAAAATCCCGAACCGTAGGGTACTTGCGAAAAAGCTCGGGAGTCACGCGATTGACGTTGACGTCGGTCGACTGTGCCGACAGGATCGTCGCGACCAACAGCTCCCACGCGCTCCCGTGCGTCAGCGCGCAGTCGGCGTCGGGGTAGAGCTGATCCAGCCTGACGAGGATGTCCGCAATCCGCTCCGGCAGAAGCGGGTTGTAACCCTTGGAAACCCCTCGCGACGTCTTGCTTGCAGCCGAAGCGGGCTTCTTCGAGCCGGTGAGCGACGGGCTGAACACGACGACGTCACTGCGCGGCTCCCGCAGGAGAGGTCGAGCACGCCGTACCGTGTCGTGTCTTCCGCTTTTAGCTGGTTGGCGTGGGACAACCCCTCGCGGCACAGGCTTATCGGCCTCCCGATAGAAAATTCGTCCATAAATGTTAGCAGAAGAATGCGTCTCCGGAGAGCAGCCGATCGAACCGAGGCCCACGCCAAACCGGCCAATCACCGGCTGAGCCCAGACGCGGTTCATCCCAGCGGACAAAATGAGAAATCCGACGATAGGCCGAGGCCGGGCGCCGCCACCGTCCCGAGTGGAGGCCGCTGGTTGGCAGCTGCCTCGATAGCCTGCGTTTAAAGTCGGATAGCCGAACAACCTTACTTGTAAGACCTGGGAGGCAATAAAAGCTGGACCCCGAAATAACCGATGAAATAGGGCTGAATGCTGCTGGTCGGTTTGAGGCCGCGGCCGGCCATGAGCAGCAGGATCACCGGCCGATGAATTTTGTAGCGAGCGCCAAAATCAATGGTGGGCTGGCTCTCGGAAGGATGGAAGGTTCCCTGAGCATAGAGTTCCATATCCAATTCCAGCTTTTCTGAGAACTCGTGGCCCACCACGAGACCGGTCAGCCAGGCGTCCGGGCCTTTGTGCACAAACAGATTTCCGAGTTCGAAATCCACGTCGATGGGACCAAATTTCTTGGAGAATTCGGCTGGCAGTTCGAAACTCTGACTGGGGGGAGTGATCCCGCGACGGACGGCATGATCGGGGTTGTTGAGAAAAGCCTGGGGAAACACCGAGATTGAAAGGCCGTCCTCACCTGCGTCGTAGAAACGCCACTTGAGGCCTGGATTCGACTGCCCCAGGCCGAACTGCGCTTGGGAAGAAGGATTCTGCACCCGCAGCCAAGCATTTTCGTACGTGAGCTGGATGCGATCGCCGACGCCAAAATTGATGTCCACATCAGGCACGTGAGACACGGACCGGTCGCTGTAGTAAAAGGGCATATAGCCGAGGTTGATTTCCCAATTGAGATGGCCGGGGGTTCCCGGGTCATTCGTGTAATAGGGCGGCCCGCCCTGGGAGAAAGCGTGGATTGCAGTCAGAAAGAAGACGAAAAGGAACAGGCGGCGACATCGAACCAGACGGGAACACCCGAGTAGCGCGGACACATCCCCCCGGAACCTACTTCTGGACTTTAGAAAGGGCCGGGACTTTCCATTCATTCCGCCCGCTCGCGTAATTAGGAAGGAAAATGCGCTCACGCTGGTAGCGAATTGTGCATGGGAGTGGCGATCATCGGCAATTCGACGCGGAAGATGGCGCCGCTACCGGGTCGACTTTCGACCGAAATCGAGCCGTGGTGCTCGAGGACAATCCATTGCGCGATCGAAAGCCCCAGGCCCGCGCCTCCCTGCGCGCGGCTGCGCGCTTTATCGACCCGGTAGAATCGCTCGAAGATCTTGTTCTGGTCTTCCGGAGCGATTCCCACTCCCGAATCCTCGACCGCGATCACCGCGCTATTCCCCATGTGTCCGAGCGACAAATGCACCCTGCCAGGCGAGGGAGTGTACTTGAACGCATTGTCGAGCAGGATGTCGGCCAGCCGCCGCAACACGGTCTCGTCGCCCAAAACAACCGATTCGGAACCCTCGATCCGTGCTGAGAACTGCAGGTTGCGTAGGCCGGCCACCTGCTGCCAGCTCTCCGCGACGTCGCGCAGCGTAAAGCTCAAGTCCACCGCCTGCATTCGCAGTGCTTCTCGGCCGGAGTCGGCGCGAGCCAGCGAAAGAAGCTGTTCGATCAGCCGGGTGGTGCGCTCGGCTTCGAGCAAAATATGGTGGAGCGACTCCCGATACGCCACCTCTTTTCGCGACCGGCGCAGCGCCATTTCTGCCTCCGTGCGGATTAAAGAGATCGGGGTTCTCAGCTCGTGGGAAGCGTCCGCGGTAAATTCTGTGATCCGCTGAAAGGTGCTTTCAATGCGCTCGAGCATTTCGTTCAGGGTGCCGGACAGTCGCTCTAATTCATCGCCCGTGTCCAGGCTCGGAAGCCGGCTGCTCAGATTCGCGCCACCAATGTCGCGGGCGGTGCGCACCAGCGCGTCCACCGGAGATAGCGCCCTCCGGCTTAACCAGTATCCGCCCGCCGCGGCGACCAGCAGGAGAAGTGGAGCAAACATCAGCAAGGAAGAGCGGAACAGAGCGAGCGTCTCGACCACTTCTTCCGTCGGCACTCCGGTGGTCGCAGTGTAAAGGTGGCCATTGGCCTCGAGCTTCTGCAGGGTAAAGCGGAACGATCGGCCTTCAATTCTCAGGTTCTCGAAGATCGGTCGATGCACCGGGCCCGAGGCCAAGGTCACGCGGTGGGCTTCGAGAAACGAGGAACGGTAGAGCAGCGCACCATTCTCCGCGTACAGCTCAAGGTAGTCTCCGGAATGCTCAATGAGGTAAGCCTCGCCGACCTCTTCCTGCAGCTTGGCAATCGTGGCGTTCTTCCTCTGCGCCTGCATAAAGCTCTTCAGGTCTTCCACCTGCCCGTTGAGACCGTTGTCCACCAGATCGTAGAGATGATGCCGCAGCAGAAGCCACATGCCCGCCCCAAAGACAAGCTGGGCTAGGGCGAAAATCGTCAGATACCAGAGGGTCAATCGCAAGCCGATCGAAAGCCTTCTCATGGGTACTCGCCTTGTCCTAGGTGCTCCGAACGGATCATATACCCCACCCCGCGCACGGTGTGAATCAATTTCAACCGGCCCGGCGGATCTACCTTATCCCGCAACAGATGCATGAAAGCCTCGAGAGTGTTCTCTTTGATCTCGCGGTCGAAGCCCCATACGGCCTCGATTAAGGACCGCCGGGAAACGACCTGACCGGCGCGAAGGATCAGGTGTTCGAGTAGATTGTATTCCGTGCGAGTCAGGGAGATGCGCTGTTCGCCGCGCACCACTTCCCGCTTGCCGGGATCAAGAACCAGATCTGCCACCCGTAATTTCGTTTCATGGCCGGCCAGCTCGCGGCGCTTCACCGCGCGCAGCCGCGCCAGCAATTCGTCGAACGAGAACGGCTTGGTCATGTAATCGTCGGCGCCGAGATCGAGTCCGCGAACGATGTCGGGCACGGCATCCTTTGCCGTGAGCATCAGAATCGGAGTCTTTACCCCTTCCGCGCGCAGGCGTTTGGCCAGCTCATAGCCGCTCAGCCTGGGCATCATGATGTCGAGAATGATGACGTCGAATTCGGCAGACTTGGCCAAGGAAAGTCCTTCGGCGCCATCGGGTGCGCATGTCGCCGTGTGGCCTTCCTCGGTCAATCCCTGGCGCAGGAGTTCGGCCATGCGAGTTTCATCTTCGACGATTAGCAGCTTCATCGTGGTCATCCCGATCCCCCAAAATTCACCCCCTCAGTCGCTTTCCGCTTCAACGGGAGTTTAGTCTGGAGACGATCGAGCAGGAAAAAATACATCGAATCTGAAAAAATATTCATTTGCCGTTCATCACGGATTGACAGGGCCTTCCTACAATTCCGGCTCACGCGATCATTTTCTGCTCTCGCGACGCTGGGTTGGCCTTGCCTGTCTTCGTATCTCGGGAATGAGGGATGCGGGCCTCCTGCTAACGATGCTTGTGAAAGGAGTTGGGGTCATGAAACGGAATTCCCCGTACCCCGCTTTCCCGCCGTATTTGTGGCTCGTCTGCGTCCTGGCCGTCACCCTGCTCCTGGGCACCGCCGCGGCGCAACGCAATACGGGCATCATTGGCGGACATGCCGTAGACCGCGAAGGCGCGGTTCTCCCTCACGCCAGCGTGAAATTGGAACCCGGTGACATCACCGATACCGCCAACGGACAGGGAGAGTTCACCTTCATCGGGCTCACCCCCGGCGACTATACCATCAGCATTTCGTATGTAGGCTTCGCGACTTTCACTAAACAGGTGAAGGTCATCGCCGGACAGACTACTCGCGTCGAAGCCAGCATGGCGGTCTTGGCCAAAGCCGAAGAAGTCACCGTGGTCGCGGATGCTTACGGCATAGCCGAGGCTATCAATCAGCAGCGCACTTCCGACGACATTCTGAACGTCATGCCGAAAGGGGTTATTCAGAGTCTCCCGAACGCCAACATTGCCGATGTTGCCGGCCGCATGCCGGGAGTAAGCCTCGAGCGCGACGAGGGCGAAGGCAAGTATGTTCAGGTCCGCGGTACCGAGCCGCGCTTGACCAACACCACGGTCGACGGGGTTCAACTTCCGGCGCCCGAGGACAATGTGCGCCAGTTCAAGCTGGACACCATTCCGGCCAACATCGTCGGGTCGGTCGAACTCAGCAAAACGCTGTCAGCGAATCAGGATGCCGAGGCGATTGGTGGAACCGTGAACCTGGTAACTAAGCGAGCCGGAGACGCTCCTACCCTCCAACTGGAAGGATTCGGTGGGTTCACCCCAATCCAAGATACGCGTTACCTTGGGCTAGTGAGCGGCACGGGAGGCATCCGGTTCGGCGCCGACAAGCGCTTTGGCATACTGGTTTCAGGCAGCTACGATTACAACGGCCGCGGCATTGACGACATTGAACCGAGCCCGAATGACACGCTCGTCCCCAGCTACGGGAGCATGGACATCAGAGAATACCGTTATTTTCGCGACCGGCTTGGTTTCGGCGGTTCGCTCGACTACAAACTGAAAGAGCCGACCTCAGGTCTTTTTTTGCACTACTTCTTTTCCGATTTCAAGGACTACGGAAACAAGTGGAAGTACACGTTGAACGACGGTGGGCCGCCGGAATTCTCAACTTCCTCCCGTTTGCCGGACTATGGGATCCTGGCCGTGATCCTGGGCGGCAAACACGTGTTGAGCAATTCCTGGTTAAGCTGGGAGGTTTCGGGGGCACGGGCCTACCAGGCGGCAGCTGCGGGCAATCCCGGAGCTACCTTCGACCCAATTCCCGGCACCCCCCTGAGCAATCTCACGAGTTGCGTCAACCTGCCGAGTTCGAATTGGCGCTTCCCGCAATGGTCGCCGTCTTGTTTTGGGCCCCCGACCTATGATCCCAGCCAATATACGATCACCGAATACGACGGCACACAGGGAATCACTTCGCAAGTAAACCTGCAAGGCTCGCTGTCCTACGCCAAGAACTACCATCTGGGGTCGCACTTCTCCACGATCGAGTTTGGTGGCATGATTCGCAACGCGCATAAAGGACAGGATGCGACCTCGCCGACCTACGACCAAACGTTTATCCCCAACCCTTCGAACCCTCCCGTCTCTCCCATGACCAACTACCTCAGCGGATTCAGAAATCCAAACTACTACTTCAACAAATATCCGCTCGGACCGGTCACCGACTACAACAAGATTGTCGCCAACCTGAATACCGCCATTAACCAAGGGGTGCTAGCGTACGACGGGCCGGCGACGATCTTCGGTTCGGTTCTCTCCAACTTTGACTTAACCGAGCGAATTTCGGCGGGTTATATCATGAACACCATCGAATTCGGACGGTTCCGCCTGCAGGCCGGGTTGCGCATCGAAGCCACGCAGCTCGATATTCTTGGGTATTCGACTACCAACAACCCCACGAGCACTGGGGAAATCGTGGTTCCCCAACCAGCCAATCCGTGGTACTGGGATCCGTTGCCGGTGGTTCAATTGCGCTACCGCATCACCGACAATTCCGGGTTGCGGGCCTCGTACGGACGAGGAATCTCTCGGCCCAACCCCTACGACATGGTGCCCTATGTAACCGTCGATCAGAGCACGAACCCCTACACGATCGACATTGGCAACCCCAAGCTACAGCCCGAACACGCCAACAACTGGGATCTGCTCTACGAGCATTACCTGAAGCCGTATGGTGCTTTCCAGGCCGGCTTCTTCTACAAACAATTGAGCCAGCCCATCTACTACATTCTCGATCCTCACTACCAAGGAGCGCAGTATCCGCAGTATGTGGGCGACAATTTCTCCTACATCATCAACGGGGTCAACGCGGACATTTATGGCTTTGAAGCCGCCTACAGCCAGCACCTCGGTTTTCTGCCGGGGGGATTGAGCGGCTTTGGCATCTCGGCGAACTTTACCAAGACCGGATCGAGTGCCGGCCAGCTGCCGCTTCGTTCGGATAATCCAGCCCTGCAGCGTCAGAACCCAACCATCTGGAACCTCGGTCCCACCTACGACCGAGGGCGCTTCGCCGCCCGCGTGGGCCTAACCTACAATAGCGCGAGCATTTACCAGTACCAATGGGAGCAATGCACCGCACAACAAAACTCACTCGGCGTCTGCGAGGATCCGGCCAATCTTGGCCCCAAGGGGCCGCTCGGCGACAACTACCTCTACGCCCATCTGCAGCTGGATGCGCAAGCCAGCGTGCGCGTGCAGAAGAGCCTGACCGTGCTCTGGCAGGGCCTGAATCTGACCAACGAAGTTTTCGGTTTCTACAACGGCAGCCAGCAATACTTAACCCAACGCGAGTTCTACAAACCGACCTACTCGTTCGGTGTAAGGTGGGAGCCGCGCAGAGAATACTGATTGGGGGAAACGCTCGACCGTCGACGTCGTTAGAGGACAGCTTTTCGACGAACCGCCTATGATGACGGCTGTACGGCGGTTTGCACAAGAAAAACCCCGCAACAGAACTCACAAGGAAAACAAAATCATGCTGAACCGGTCCCCCGTTGCCGTACGAAAATCCTCCATTGTCATTGCCGTCTTGCTGGTGCTGGCGGGTGTGTCGGTCGCCGGCGCAGGCTATTCCGTGGTTCAGAGGATTCCTATTGCCGGCGAAGGCAGCTTCGACTATCTCACCGTGGACGAATCTGGCCGCCGTCTTTATGTCTCCCATGGCACCCAGGTGGAAGTTCTCGACGTCGATTCGCTCAGCGTGGTCGGCAACATCCCCAAGACCCCGGGCGTCCACGGCATTGCCGTCGCCCCCGAGCTGGGGCGCGGGTTCGTCAGCAACGGACGGGCCGCCACGGTTACGATTTTTGATCTGAAGACGCTAAAGGCGATCACCGACGTACCGACCGGCCAGAAACCCGACGCCATCATTTACGATCCCGCCACCGCACGAGTGTTTGCCTTTAACGGCGGCGGCAACAGCGCCACGGCGATTGATGCCGCGACCGGCCAGGTCGCGGGTACGATCGAACTCGGGGGCGGGCCCGAATTTGCTGCGGCGGACGGTAAAGGTTTTGTCTACAACAACCTCGAAGACGAGAACCAGTTGCTCAAGATCGATTCCCACGAACTCAAGGTCGAGCAGCGCTGGCCGACTGCGCCGTGCTCCTCTCCGAGCAGCATGGCAATCGACCGAGCGAATCGGCGCCTGTTCATCGGCTGCCGCAACAGGCTCATGGCCGTGGTCGATGCCGACACCGGCAAAGTCATTACCACGCTGCCCATCGGTGACCATGTCGATGCCACCGCCTTTGATCCCGAGACCAAGCTGGTCTTCAACTCGAACGGCGAAGGGAGCGTTACGGTCATCCGCCAGGACAGTCGGGATCAATATTCGCTGGTCGAGAGCGTGAAGACTGCACCGCGGGCGAAAACCATGGCGCTCGATCCCAAGACACACCGGCTTTTCCTGTCGACCGTCGAAAGTGGGCAGTTCGAAGTGCTGGTTGTGGGAAAATAACAGCACAGAAGGTCCTGCCTTCGAAAACTGCCGAAGCACAGATTGGTGCATCATGAACGGGTCGAATATGTCTCTGGTAAGAACCACATGGTTGGCTTTCCTGGCCGCCATACTCCTGGCGTCCACCTGCTGGACGAAGAAGTCGAGCGCGGAGACCGCCAGCGTCAACCTACAAGCGGATGTGAAAACTCCGTTTCGCTTCATTACCTACGGAGACACGCGTTTCCACGACCCGAAAGACACCAGCGCGGCCAACCCGCCCATACGGGTTGCCTTGGTCCAGGCCATTGCCGAAGTCCATCCGGCCTTCATTTGCTTCACCGGGGATATCGTTTACAAAGGCGACGATGCGAACGACTGGAAGATCTTCGATGACGAAACCAGCATCTGGCGAGAGAAGAAGATTCCGGTGTATCCCGCGCTCGGGAATCACGATCTTCACGGCTCGGCGGAAGTCGCGCTCCGCAACTACTTCGAGCGTTTCCCTGACCTGAAAAACAGTCGCTACTATTCGGTTCGGGCGGCCAACGCACTGATTCTTGTGCTCGACAGTTCCCTTCCAGAGACCTCAGGACCGCAGGGGGTGTGGCTGGCCGACCAGCTCGATCACATCCCAGCGGAGATAAGCTTCGTTTTCGTCATGGATCACCACCCGCCCTACACCAGCTCCTCCGACGACAAGATACTCGGCGGCGGCCACTCGGCTCGGTCGAACGAACAGGCGTTGGCGAAAATGCTCGAAGAACGTCAGGCTGCCGCCCGTTTCCGCATCGTGTTCTTCTCCGGCCACATCCACAACTATGAGCGTCATGAGCATGGAGGAATCACTTACTTCGTATCCGGCGGCGGAGCCGCGCACGCCTATCCCATTGAACGTGCGCCGGGCGATCCCTTTCAGAGCAAAGAGATCAACTACCACTATCTGCTCGTCGAGGTGGACCAACAGCAGTTGAAGATCACCATGAACCGTCTGGAGCTAACCGACGGCAAGGCCGTCTGGTCGCAACCTGACTCGGTGACAATCCCGGCTGCCGCGGCAAACGCCGCAACGGCTGGTCACTAGGTTCCTGCTTCCACCGAGGCATCCGCCCGGATGTCGGCCACTGACACGCCAAATGCTTACCTTAGAGTTGCCGTTTTGTTTAAGAAAGGCTTCCCATGCTGGATGGTATGGGTGGAGCCCTGATAAACTTTTTCTGCCGATCTCCTCCAAAGTATTCCAGGCATATGCAGACTGCGCTTCGCTTTGTTATCGTCCTAGCTATGAGCACACTGGTTCAATGCCAAACTCTATCGGTACCGCCGGCGATTACCGATCCTAAGCAAATCACGGGCAAGTCGAACGCCAATGTCGAGCAAAACCAGCAGAATCTGTCGATCGAAAGACTCTACATGGCTCGTCAGATAGGCGGTGCTGCCTGGTCGCCGGATGGGAAGACGATCGTCTTTGTGGCCAACATCAGTGGCAGGAATAATCTCTGGCTAGTTCCGTCGGAGGGGGGATGGCCCACCCAGCTTACGGTTAGCGATCAGCGTCAGGCGGCGCCCACCTGGTCCCCTGATGGCAAGTGGATCGCCTATATGTCCGACTATGACGGGGATGAGCAGTGGGACATTTTCATGGTGTCTCCGGGAACCGGTCAGGTGGTAAACCTGACCCGCACGCGCGAGATCGCCGAGGAGAACCCACGCTGGTCGCCTGACGGTCGCTACCTGGCGTACATGGTCAAGCCCAGAACCTCTTCCGTATTCGAGATCGATGTATTCGACATGCTGATGCGTGAGGTGAAGCATGTGACCACCGGCACGCCGCAGGACAAATTCAATGGCAATCCCATTTGGTCACCGGACGGCAAATGGATCGTTTACAGCCAGCAGCAGGCCAAGGGAACGGATGCGAACATCTATATCGCCGAAGTTGCTAGCGGGCGCAGTAGGTTGCTGACCCCGCATAGCGGCGAATTCACCTACTACGCAAATGACATTGCACCCGATGGCAAGAAACTCCTGATAACCTCGAATGCCGCCAATGGTTACGAGAACGTTGGGTTGCTTGACATTGCCAGCAAGAAAATCTCATGGTTGACCAAGGACAAATGGGAGGTCAGTGGGGCTAATTTCTCGCCGGACGGCAAGTCTTTGATCTGGACGGCGAATGTTGAGGGGAACGTGGACGTCTACCAGCATACTCTGGCGACCGATGCCACCCGACAGCTACCGCTCGCGAAAGGAGTGAACCAGCCCACAGGCAAAGCTTCCGCGTTCAGCCATGATGGTTCGCGGCTGCTTTACAACCATAACGGACCGAATGCGCCGGGAGATCTGTGGGTTTATCAGCTGTCCACGGGAAAATCCCGCCAGATCACCCATTCTCTGGTGGCGGGCGTGCGCTCGGAAGATATGGTTGTGCCCTTCCTGGTGCACTATCCCAGCCGCGACGGCAAGTGGACCATCTCAGCCTTGCTCTACGTGCCCTACAACATGGTGCGCAATGGTCAGAACGCCGCCATGGTTTATGTGCATGGGGGACCGGCCGCGCAGACGATGAATTCCTTCAACCGGTTTATTCAACACATGGTGAACCAGGGATACATGGTGATCGCGCCCAACTACCGCGGCTCGACGGGCTACGGCCAGGAGTTTGAGCATGCGAACCTCTTCGATATGGGTGGAGGCGATTTCGAAGACGTATTGGCAGCGGCCGAATTCATCAAGCAAACCGGATATTTGGATCCCAAGAAAATTGTTCTCGTAGGCGGCAGCTATGGCGGCTACCTCACCATGATGGGGGTCACGAAGGCGCCGGATATCTGGGCAGCGGGCGTGCCGATTGTTCCCTTCGTGAACTGGTTTACAGAGATTCAGAATGAAGATCCGGTGCTGCAGCAGTCCGATCTGGCAACGATGGGTGATCCAGAGAAGAATCAAGCACTTTACCGGGAACGCTCGCCGATCTTCTTCGTGGATCAGATCAAAGCGCCTTTGCTGCTCCTCGCGGGTGGACACGACCCGCGCTGTCCGCACGAGGAATCGCAGCAGGTAGTGGATGCAATCCAAAAACGCGGCGGAACCGTGGAATTGAAAGTCTATGAGAACGAGGGCCACGGCTTCGCGCGGGTGGAGAACCAGATCGACGCCTACACGCGCGCGGCCGGCTTCATCAAAGCCCACGTTCCCCCCGCCGAGTGCGGTTGCTCCCTGACACCGTAGAACTGGTTCTCAGTTCGAAATGCCGAATCGCTCTTGAATTGCCGCTAGCCAGCCGTAACCGACTGGCTCCTCGATTGCCCTGTTTTCCATGACAACCTGAGGACATATTTCATTCGCTGAGGTTCGAATTCCGGTATACTCCCCCATCCGCACTCGGTTCACGGGAGGCACCTGGGTGGCCATGCCTACTTCACGCGCCATCGCCGCGCCTACGGCGACACTGGTGGATCGTACGCGACACCATATTGCCTTGCGGCTGCTTCCATTTCTCTTCACCCTTTACGTCATTAATTATCTCGACCGTACTAGCGTGGCATACGCCGCGATCGGAATGTCTCGCGAGCTTGGATTCAGCGATCGGGTGTTCGGAATGGGCATCGGCATTTTCTTCCTCAGCTATGTCGCCTTGCAGATGCCCGGAGCCTTGCTGGTGGAACGCTGGAGTGCGCGGCGGATGATCGCTGCGACGATGATCGTGTGGGGACTGCTGACGTCGCTGACGGCTTGGGTCGATACCTCGACCCAACTTTATTTGGCGCGCTTTCTGTTAGGCGCAGCGGAGGCCAGTTTTTTCCCGGGCGTGATTGTGTATCTCAGCCACTGGTTCACGCGCGAGGATCGGGCCAAGGCAACCAGCAACTTCATGGCTGCAATCCCCATGTCATTCGTGATTGGATCGCCCATCGCCGGCTGGATTCTCGGTCATAGCTGGTTCTCGGTGGAGGGCTGGCGCTGGCTTTTCATCGTCGAAGGCACGCCGGCGATCCTGCTCGGTGGCGTCGCGTTCTTCTTCTTGACGGATCGGCCGGTAGAGGCCGCCTGGCTCACTCCCGAGCAGCGAGCATGGATTCGGCAAAAGCTCGAAGAAGAAACACCGGTCACGAGACAATCGCTGAAACTATGGCAGGCACTCCGGTCGCGCATCGTTCTCGTGCTGGCGTCGTCCACCTTCCTAAGCTATTTTGTGTTCTACAGCTTCGCCTTCTGGTTTCCGACCATGCTGAAACGCCAGTCGGCACTCTCGGATACGCGAGTCGGAGTTCTTGGCGCACTGCCGTACCTGGTCACCTTCATCGCCATGCAGATCAATGGATGGCATTCCGACAAGAGCGGCGAAAGGCGCTGGCACTCCGCCCTGCCGTTGTTTATAGCGGCGGTGGGTCTACTGGGTCTCATGACTTTGCCCCGGTCCACTGCGCTTTCCCTCGTATGGTTTACCTTGGTGTGCCTATGCTTTGCCTATCTCCCGGTCTTCTGGGCGATTCCGTCGGAGATCCTGAGCCACTCGTCGGCAGCCGGCGCGATCGGAATGATCAATGCGGTGGGTAGCGTGGCGGGTTTTGTTGGTCCTTACGTGTTCGGCTATCTGGGCTCGAGAACTGGATCGTTTGGGTACAGCTTGCTTCTAATGATGGTCTCAGCGCTGGCCGGAGGGCTTCTCACGCTGTGTACTCCGCGGCACGTGCTAGTTACCCAAGGGTCGACCGAGCCGCGACGATAGCCCGTATCAGCCCCGGAATTGTGTACTCTTGGGCTTCGATGTCCACGGGCAAACCGACATCGAGGAGCGTGGACGAAGTCACCGGGCCAATCGATGCCATACGGATGCGCTCGAGCGGCCAAGGAACAGCCTTTGGGGAACGAGCGCGCCCGCGCCCCACTGGTTTTCCCACCAGCGACACGAAGCTTCTCACGCTCGAAGAACTGGTGAAGGTTATGATGTGGGGCCGGCGTTTGGGGTCGTTGAGAAGGGCGCGCAAAGGAATCCGGGAAGCGCGCGGGATTGCCGTCTCGTAAGCCTCGACCACATCCACCTTGGCGCCCAATTTCCGCAGCTCGCGGGGAATCACGTCGCGAGCGACCTTGGCGCGCGTCAACAGCACTCGTTTGCCGCCGACATGCGTGCGCAGGCTCTCGACTACGGATTCAGCAACGTATTCTGGGGGCACGACTTCGACGCGAAGACCACCCTTCTCGATGGCCTTTCGGGTGGCAGGCCCGATCGCGGCCACTTGCAAGTGAGTGAATTCCTTCCTGGGAATGTGCCGCCTTCGCACGCCTTTCCAGAAGGCATCGACCCCATTTACGCTGGTGAGGATGAGCCAGTCGTAATCGCGCAGGTTCTTCAAGGCGCGGTCCAGCGGCCGATAGGAGCGGGGCTTGCGGATTTCAATGAATGGGATTTCGATGACACCCGCGCCCAGGTTGCGGAGGCCGGAGGATAGCCCGCTGGCCTGATGGCGGGCGCGGCCGACGAGAATTCGAAGACCGGAAAGAGTTCGCCGCTTCCTGGCGCTTTTGAGCCCTTGGCGGGTGGCACCTCCCGTCCTGCGAGCGTCCGTTCCTCTCTCTCTGGTCACGGTTGTTGGGGCACGGCGGCACCCTGGCTGTAGACGGTCTCGAGAATCGCTTCGCCCCCGCGGCGCAACAGAGTCTCGCCCACGCTTTCTCCCAGCAAAACTGGATCGCTGCCATCCTGGGACTCGCGGATCAACCGGGAACCGGCAGGATCCGCCACGATGGCTTCCAGGTGCAAACGCCCTCCGCGGACCTCCGCCAGGGCACCAATCGGCACCTGGCACCCGCCTCCGAGTTTCTTGAGCACAGTTCGTTCGCAGGTGGTGGTCGAGCGGGCTGCGGGATCGTCCAGGAAGTTCACAAGCCCTCGGGTCACCGAATCCCCGGCGCGAGTCTCCACTCCCAACGCGCCCTGCCCTGCCGCAGGACACATCACCTCCGGAGGCAAGATCTGCCTGACCACCTCGCTTCGGCCCAAGCGATCGAGACCGGCCGCCGCCAGAATGATGGCATCGAACTCGCCCGCTTCGAGCTTGCGCACTCGGGTATCGACATTTCCCCGTAAAGCACGAATCTCGAGATCAGGTCGCAGCACTTTGATCTGAGCTTGCCGCCGCAGGCTGCTGGTGCCAACCCGCGCTCCCCGGGGCAAGTCCTCGAGGCTTTGGTACTTGGGTGAGCAGAATACGTCGCGCGGATTGGCGCGCTCGGTCACGGCGGCGATCTCGAGTCCGGCTGGTATCTCCGTGGGCAGGTCCTTCAGACTGTGCACCGCAAGATCAATCCGTGCTTCCACCAAGGCTTCTTCGATCTCTTTGGTGAACATGCCTTTGGTGCCAACCTTGGCCAGAGCGACGTCGGAGATCCTGTCGCCGGTGGTTTTGATGATTTCGATTTCAGCCACGTGCCCGCGTTCTCCGAGCAGAGCCCGGATGTGGTTGGCCTGCCAGAGCGCGAGTTGGGATCCTCGGGAACCGATGCGCAGGCGAGCCATCAGGCATCGCCTCCGCTTCTCTCCCCCTTCTTCCCTTCCAGATTGAACAGCCGTCGCACGATCTCAACCACCGTAGTCGCCTCGGAATCGCGGACTGCAGTTTTCAGGGTGCTGATGTGCGCATGCATGATTTTATTCACGATCCCCCGGGTCAGCGTCTCGATCGCAAGTTGCTGCTCGGCAGACAACGGGCCCAGCCGGCCGCGAACCCGATCAATCTCGGCCTGCCGAATGCTTTCCAGGTAATCCTGCAAGGAAACGATGGTAGGCACGATATCGAGAGTTTGCAGGCGGGTCTGAAATCTTTCGACTTCCATGTCGATGATCGATTCCGCCTTCTCGGCCTCGCTCCGGCGGTCAGCCGAGTGGGACTCGACCGCCTGCTGCAAGTCATCCATGTCATAGACGAAGATGCCGTCCAGTTTGTTCATCTCCGGATCGACATCGCGGGGCACGGCGATATCAATGAAGAACATGGGCCGATTCTTGCGGCGGCTGAGGAAAAGCTCGCCGTGCTCCCGGCGGAAAATGGCGTTCGGCGAGCCGGTGGAACTGATGACGATATCGGCACGATCGCAGGTCTCGTACAGGCGGCTGAACTCAATGGCCTGTCCGTTGAACTTTTGTGCCAACCGGATAGCCCGATCGTAGGTTCGATTGGCCACAAAAATCGAGGATGCGCCGTGGGCCAACAAATGGCGGGCGGCGAGCTCGGTCATCTTTCCGGCGCCGACCAGGTACACCTGCTTCCCGTGCAGGGAACCAAAAATCTTCTTGGCAAGTTCCACCGCGACCGAGGCGACGGAGACGGCAGAGGATCCCACCGCAGTTTCCGTGCGCACCCGTTTGGCGACCGCAAAGGCACGCGTGAGCAACTGATCCATCTGGGAATTCACCGCTCCTACCGCCCGCGCGGTGGCATACGCCTCTTTGACTTGCCCGAGAATTTGCGCTTCGCCTACCACCATCGAATCGAGACTTGAGGTCACGCGGAACACATGACGGATGGCATCTTTCTCCCGGTACTCATAGAGGTGAGGATCCACCAGGGAGCGATCCACCCGGCAGTAGTCGCCCAAAAAACCACGTAAATCAGCGCCTTCGTTGGGGGTGCGCGCCAAAAGCTCCACGCGGTTGCAGGTACACAGAATCAGTCCCTCCTCCACCCCGGGATGCTGGATGAAGCGCCGCAGCGCCTCCGGAAGGCGGGACTCGGGGATGGCGAGCCGCTCGCGCACCTCAACCGGTGCCGTCTTGTGATTCACCCCGAGGAGCTGAAAGGTCATATCCGGGCAAACCTGTGAATGGAGCTGAAATAATTTGCCGCCCAAGCGATCAAGGCGAAGCCAAAAGCGCTGGCCACAAGATAGGCGGCACGCCGCCCGCGCCAGCCCGCACTCCAGCGCGTGTAGAGCAGAATCAAGTACACCGCCCACATCAAGATCGAGAGCAGGATTTTAGGATCGAGCAGATCCACCCGCCCGAAGGTCGATTGCGCCACCACGGTTCCACAGATCAGGCCCAGGGTCATGAACGGAAAACCGAGGAGCAGAGAGCGGAATCCGATTTCGTCGATGACTTCGAGGGCAGGTAAGCGGGAGAGCCTTCCCCTTGATCGTTTCGATTTCAGGGCGCGCTCCTCGACCAAATAGAGCAGGCTGGCGCCGAAGCTGATCACCAGAGCCGCGTAACCGGTGAAAATGAGCGCGATGTGGGCAAACAACCATCCTGTGCGCATGCCGGCCGAGGTCAGCAAAAACGGGGCCTCGCCGGTCGCGGCGACGAAGGTCAGCAGGAAAACCAAGGGGAAAACCACGATGCCGGGCGAGGTTGTCTGGTACACGAGATAGACCAGCAGAAAAACGATCATAATCAGGAAGCCCAACACCGACTCTGCGTTGTGCACGGAGACCATCGCCATCTGACCGGACTGGAGGAAGGCCTCTGTCAGGGAAACGAAGTGGAACACCATGCCAAGATAGGCAGCGTGCAAGGCGATGCGGCTCAGCAGCTCAGCCGTCCGGGTCAGTGCAACCAGGGCGTAAAGCAAGCCCACCGCATAACAGCCTAACGCGACTCGCAACCACAGTACAGACATATAAACGTTTACCTATGCCTTACTTAGAAGGATTGAAAACCCGCACCCCCGCTGATTATAGCCTCCCTGCGGGCGCCGAGGAGGCGGGAGAGGGAGGCTTCGAACGAGGGGGAACAGAAGGAGAAGCCAGGGTTCTCCTGGGCTCAATCGATTCCCAACGATCCCAGAACCGATTCCAGGGTGGCGGCGTCGAGGAGCAACTCACGGCCGCGGGACTTCACGTCTGCAATCTCGTCGAAAGCCTTGAATAGACACATCTTGACCGCACCATATTGTTCAGCGTCGGTCAGGTTTCGGCCGTGAACGGCGGACCATTGCCGCAAGGTTTCGTGGGGAAGAAATACGCTGACCGCAAAGGTGACTTTGCGATCCGAAGTGACGTCAAAGATATATTCTGTAGCCGGGTCGTCCCCTTTGTCTGGCCGGGCCGCACGTTTGCCGACAAAATAGTACTGGTAGACGTAACCTTGTCCACCAGTGTAGGTCTTCATACGACGAACCGTCATGACGAATCGCGGTTCCCGGGCCGTCCTCGCAGAGACGATTTCGGCCGGCTACCCGCGGCGAAGCTCTGCCGTTGGCTACGATTCAACGGCTGCCTCGCGCAGGCGCTTGACGGCTGTCTCCGAGGTCAAAGGCGAGAAGTATACCTCTTTGAACGTGTAGGATCTGGATTTCCCTGCGAGCACGGGAAGTATCTCGAAGTGCCAGTGGTAATCTTCATCCAGAGTCTTCCAATACCCCAGACTTCCCGATCCATGCTGGCTGTTGGGTGAAGTGTGCAAGACCAGGTGAAAGTGCTCGGTAACGGTGCGAATCCGCTGCAGGGTCCGTCGCAACAAGGCGCCCAAATCCCGTGTCATTGCCGGCCGGTTCAGCCCCATGCGCTCAAAGGCCGCTTCGTGGGTGCGCGGCAGAATCCAGGTTTCATAGGGCACGCGGGGAGCATACGGGCAAAGTGCAATAAAGTCCCCTCGAGACTCGATCACCCGCTGTCCTTGCTTCATCTCCTGAGAAAGGATGTCGCAGAACACACAGCGCTCCTTCTGCGCGAAATATTCGCGAGCCGCCCGCAGCTCGTAGAGCACTCGGCGAGGCACGAATGTGGTGGCGGTCAGCTGGGATGTGGGATGGTCGAATTCCTGCCCCGCGGTAGCTCCATGATCTTTGAATATGCTGATGTACTTGAAGCGGGCGTCGCCCTTCAGATCCTGGATGCGTTGCGCGGCCAGGAAAAGAAACTGCTCGATCTCGCTGTCCGGGGCGTGCCAGAGGTTGCGCTCATGGCGGGAGTTTTCGACCAGCACCTCGTGCGCTCCGACCGGCTGCATTCGGTCGTAGATGCCATCTCCCCGTCGCGCCGGCTCGCCTTCGATACGATAGAGGGCAGTCGGGTGGACGACCGAGCACGCGGACCAGGGTGCACCCTGCGCTCCCGACGTACTGGCGATAAGCTGCGCAGGCTGGGTTGAGTCCGGACAGAACCGGCAGAATAGCTCCGAGGGAGGAGTAGCATCCGGAATGTCATCCCCGGTCACCACCCAGGAGCGGGTAATGGGATCTTTGCGAAGTTCCACATTCCAGGAGATCACCACAGCGCGGACTGCGTCAACTCCATGTTTCCACAGCGGATCGGAGAGTTTTGGTTTGCTATAATCCGCCCACGAACAAGCCGGAACCTGCCTTCGCGAGTTTCGTGCCCCGGATTCGACCTATGGCTGAGGCGTCCACTCCTCTGATGCGGCAATACGCTGCTATCAAGAACGAACATCCGACCGCCCTCTTGTTCTTTCGCCTGGGTGATTTTTACGAGCTGTTTTTTGAAGACGCAATTCTGGCGGCGCGCGAACTCGAGATCACGCTGACCTCCCGCAACAAGGAGAAGGGCCTGGCGGTACCCATGTGCGGAGTGCCCTATCACGCAGCCGAAGGCTACATCTCCAAGCTGATCCGCAAAGGCTTCAAGGTCGCAATCTGCGATCAGGTCGAGGACCCTCGACTGGCCAAAAAGCTGGTGCGGCGGGAGGTGACTCGCATCGTGACGCCCGGGACGGCCGCCGATCCTTCGCTCCTTTCGGAAGAAAACAATTTCTTGGCGGCGATCGCCCGGGCCGGCGACGGTTTAGGATTTGCCGCCTTGGATGTTTCGACCGGAGAATTTCGTGCGACCGAATTTCGCGGCGAGAATCGGACGAAGCGGATTCAAGATGAACTTGAGCAACTGAGGCCCAGGGAGGTTCTGTACGGCTCTTCCGCTCCTCTCCTTGATCGGGCGGCTAAGTCCGACTCAGTTGTCCCGTCCGCCCCCAAGCCGGCAGCCGGCGGGAAGATTTGGGCGGAAACTCCACTCGATGATTGGATCTTCGCTCCGGAGCACGCGATTCCGCTTCTCGAAAACCATTTCGGCGTCCTTTCCCTCGAGGGTTTTGGACTCGCGGGCAGGCCGGCAGCGGCCGCGGCTGCCGGCGCCATCCTCCATTACGTCCGCTCCACCCAGCGGGGCGCGCTCGACCATGTGGACCGAATCGGCTTTTACGAGCGACAGAACTGCCTGGTACTCGACGCCGTAACCGTTCGCAATCTGGAGCTGATCGAGCCGCTGTTCGCGGGAACCGACGAGGGTGTGACGCTATTCCGCTCTATCGATCAGACGCTGACCCCGATGGGCAAGCGACTGCTGAGATCCTGGATGCTGCGGCCCTCGATTGACCCAGAGGAGATTAACCGCCGCCTTGAGGCCGTCGAGGCACAGGCACGGGACGTGGTCGCACGCGAGGAACTTCGCCGGGCGCTTGAAGGAATTTTGGATCTGGAACGCCTGCTCAGCCGGGTCAGTTTGGAAACCGCCACTCCACGGGATGTGCTGGCGCTCGCGGCATCGCTTGCCAAGCTTCCAAGCTTGCGAATCGCGCTGAGCCGGATTCCGAGCGAACGCCTCCGCCATCTGCATGCCTCGATCGACGAGCTCGGCGATCTGCGCCAGTCGATTGAGCGACTGATCGTGCCCGAGCCTCCGCTCTCCTTGAACGATGGCGGCGTGATTCAGCCGGGAGCGAACCGAGAGCTGGATGACCTGCGCGACCTGAGCCGCAACAGCAAGCAATACCTGGCTGAGATCGAACAGCGGGAACGACAGCGCACCGGGATCGCATCGCTCAAAGTGAGGTTTAACTCGATCTTCGGCTATTACCTCGAAGTTTCGAAACCGAACCTTCCACTCGTGCCGCCGGACTACGAACGCAAGCAGACTCTGGTCAATGCCGAGCGCTTCACCACCTCCGAGCTCAAGCAATACGAAGCCAGAATCCTCGACGCCGAAGAAAAGATCGTCGCAATTGAGAGGCGGTTGTTCGCGGAATTGCGCTCTCAGATTGCGCAGCAAGCGCGGCGCATTCGACAAACGGCCCTCGCTCTCGCCGAAGTCGATGTCCTGGCAGCGCTGGCCCACATCGCCGCCCTCCGTGATTACTGCCGCCCCAGCTTCGACTTCTCCGGTGACATCGAGATCCGCGGCGGACGTCACCCGGTGATCGAGCAGCAGGACATGGGGGAACGGTTTGTCCCCAATGACCTGTATCTCAATTCGACCACCCACACGGTGTTGGTCCTGACCGGGCCGAATATGGGCGGTAAGTCCACCTACTTGCGTCAGACGGCGCTGACCGTGATCCTGGCGCAGATGGGATCGTTTGTGCCGGCAGCGTCGGCGCGCCTGGGCATTGTAGATCGCGTGTTCACCCGGATCGGGGCCAGCGACAACCTGGCGCGCGGGCGCTCGACGTTCATGGTTGAGATGACGGAAACCGCAGCCATTCTTCACACCGCAACCCCCCAGTCCCTGATTCTGCTCGACGAAGTGGGCCGGGGTACGGCGACCTATGACGGACTGGCAATCGCCTGGGCAGTCATCGAATACGTTCATGCCTGCACCCGAGCGAAGACGTTATTCGCAACCCATTACTTCGAGCTTACAGAACTGGCAGATCGGCTTTCGGGGGTCAAGAACTATCACGTATCGGTGAAAGAGACCAACAATGGCATTGTATTTCTCCGCAAGGTCGAATTAGGAGCCGCCGACCGCAGCTATGGAATCGAAGTCGCCAAGCTGGCCGGACTGCCCGGGGCGGTGGTGGAGCGAGCCCGCGAGGTCCTGGCCGAGCACGAAACTGCGGGCCAACGGGTGACCGATCAACTGGCGAAGGATGAGCTGGACCCGCGTCCCCCGACTCAGCTGACCATCTTCACTGCCCTGTCGCAGCCGGTAGTCGAACAATTGCGGGAAGTGGATTTAAATCACTTGACTCCTCTCGAAGCTCTGAACCTGCTGGCGGAGTTGAAGAGGCAACTTGAGTAGGAACCAGCCGGCGGCCAGAGGGCGATTCCCTGTCTGAGGACCGTGCTTGAGATGCTGGCGCCAACGGCAAGAATAGGCGATCCTAGAAAAACGAGGAACTTTTAGCTGCTGGCCTCTTCTATGGCGAAGCGTCGTCGCGATCTCCGGCAATCGATTGGCCAGCTCCTGATCATCGGATTCGACGGCACGGAGATGTCCGAGAAGCTCTGTTCCCTGCTAACCGCGGTCCAGCCGGCCGGCGTGATCCTGTTTGCGCGAAACATTGTCGCCCCAGAGCAAACCTACCGACTGCTCGAGGACTGCCAGGCCTCGGTTTCCACGCCGCTTTTTACCTGTGTGGACATGGAGGGTGGCCGGGTCGATCGCTTTCGCGATGTCCTCGGTCGGGCACCGGCACCGGCCGACGTGTTTTGCAGCGGCGATCCGAGATTCTATCGCAAACACGGACGGGTTCTCGGGGAGGCGTGTCGGGCGCTCGGGTTTAACACCGACTTCGCCCCGGTCGTGGATCTGGCGCTTGCGGCGTCCCAGAAGGTCATGCATTCGCGAGCCGTCTCCGCCCATCCTGCCGAGGTCATCCGCTACGCACGCGAACTCCTCGCCGGCTTGCGCTCGGCGGGAGTTTTGGGCGCGCTCAAGCATTTCCCAGGTCTCGGCGAGGCGAATCTGGACACGCATCATGAACTTCCTAGCGTCGAGAAATCTTGGAAGCGACTCTGGGACGAGGATCTCGCTCCCTATCGGGCGTTGCGACGGGAAGCGCCCATGGTGCTGGTGGGACACGCTGCCTATCCCACCGTCACCCGAGATCGGACGCCGGCTTCGCTTTCGAAGAAATGGATTCGCGACATCTTACAGAAGAAAATCGGCTATCGAGGCCTGGTCGTTTCCGACGATCTTGAGATGGGCGGGGTGCTGCGGGCGGCTCCCATCGAGCAGGCTGCCGTGGCCCATATCAGGGCCGGCGGCGACCTGTGCTTGGTCTGTCACCTGGAGGAACATGTGGTGCGTTGCCATGAAGCGCTGACCCGCGCCTTCGACGACGAGCGAGCGATGGCCGAGCGCTGTCGGCAGGCGATCGAAAGAGTGCTGACCTTTAAGCGGAAGGCTAAGGAACTCCGCCGAGGGAGGTCGGCGCCAAACCCTGCGAAATTGGAGAAGCTGATGCGCCGACTGTGGGAACTCCACGAGCGGGTCCGGCTGGAGAAACTGTCCGCGGGCAGCCGAGGACGGCGGGAACCGGCATGATCGTCGCGGGAGTGATGAGCGGAACCTCGGCGGACGGCATCAACATTGCGCTGGTCAGAATCAAAGGACCTTCGTCCAACCCAGGAAGAACCCATGGCCATGACGTCAAGGTGAAGCTTCTTGGTCACGCCGAATACCCGTATCCGAGGAACGTCCGCCATTTCATCCTATCGGCGATGAATGCAACAGGCGCCCGGGTGGCCGATCTAGCGCGCCTGAACTTCTTGCTCCCCGAGCTCTATGCCGAGGCTGTCGTTCGGGCTGAGAAGCGCTTCGGGAGAAAAGCAGAGCTTGTGGGCTGTCACGGGCAGACGCTCTATCACCAGGGCGAAGCCGCAGCCTTCCTGGGACATAAGCTGGCGGTGACTTGGCAAAGCGGGGACGGTTCGGTTCTGGCGGCGCGATTGAAGGTTCCGGTTGTCTCGGATTTCCGGCCTGCGGATATGGCGGCGGGCGGCAAGGGGGCACCCTTGGTTTCCTTGTTCGATTTTTTTCTCTATCGCGACTCCCGTCGCGGCCGGATCGCGCAGAACCTCGGGGGGATCGCCAACCTCACGGCCATTCCCGCCGCCGCCGCCCCTGAAGAAGTCCTGGCCTTCGACACGGGTCCGGGAAACATGGTGATTGACGCGGTGACGGAACATCTCTTTCACCGACCCTATGACCGCGATGGACAGATCGCTGCCGGGGGCAGAGTGCTCGATCGAGTCGTCAGAAAGGCATTGCGAGAACCCTTCTTCCGGCGTAAACCGCCCAAGACTGCGGGACGGGAGGAGTTTGGACGGGGTTTTGTCCAAGCCTTTCTAGGCCGCTGCCGTGGGGGCGGGGCTCGCGACATCGTTGCCACGGCCACGGCGTTGACCGCGCAATCGATCGGCGATGCGCTCCGGCGCTTCGTCGTGAGCAAGCCGGGAAAGTATCGCGACTACATCGTTTCCGGAGGAGGAGTCCGCAACTCGACGTTGATGACGATGCTGGCCAACGAGGTGCTTCCTCTGGGATTGGCGATCTCATCCTCGGAGGAATTCGGGATTCCCTCGGAGGCGAAGGAGGCTGCTGCTTTTGCTCTATTGGCGTATCAGACTTGGCACCATCGACCCTCGAATCTGCCATCGGCAACCGGGGCCAGGAAGCCTGCGCTTCTCGGGAAAGTCTCCTATGGGTGAGCTGGGGCAGCGGTTGATCCCGGGCTCCTTCTCCGATGTACGGGGAAGTGTGCCCACACTGTGGCTCGGAAGGACAACCGGCTCGAGGCGCTTTCTAGCCATTCCCGCCATCTGGCTGTGGTTGCTCCTCACCTTGGCCTGCTCGGCGAAGCCCGATCCGAAGACAGTGGTGATGATCATCGAGAACAGTCCGACTAACCTTGATCCCCGGGTGGGGCTGGACGCATATTCAGAGCGGATCGACAGTCTCATCTTCGATGACCTCCTCACTCGCGATGACCATTTGAATGTGCAGCCCCAGCTCGCCGAGCGCTGGGAGATACCTGATCCCCTAACCTACGTTTTCCATTTGCGGAAAGGCGTGACCTTTCATGACGGGCGTCCCTTGAGCTCGCGCGACGTGAAGTGGACGTTCGACTCCCTGCTTGAAGGCAAAGTGATCAGCACCAAGTCGGCCGCCTACCACTATGTGGACCACATCGAGGCACCGGATGAGGCGACAGTCGTGTTCCGCTTGAAGCAGCCTTTCGCTACTTTGCTGTGGAATCTCTCCGACGGAGCGATCGGTATCGTCCCCTATGGCAGCGGCCGTGAAATCAGCCAGGCGCCCATCGGCTCCGGTCCATTTCGCTTTGTAAGGGCGGAGCAGGACGAAGAGGTGGTCCTTGAACGTAACCCCGACTACTGGGGCGAGAAGCCCCACCTCGAGTCGGTGCGATTTGCGGTGGTGCCGGATGCGACCACGCGTGCACTGGAGTTGCGGAAAGGCAGCGCCGACATTACCGTCAATTCGCTCACCAGCGATTTGGTGCTGGCCCTCGAACGTCAGCCCGATCTAGCGGTGCTCCGCGGTCCGGGAACGGTGCTTTCCTACCTCTCCTTTAATCTTCGCGATCCCATTCTCGAGGACAGAAGGGTGCGGCAGGCGATCGCCTATGCCATCGACCGGGCTCCGATGATTCATTACCTCCTGCGCGGTTTCGCCCGACCGGCTTACAGCTTGCTCCCGCCGGAGAGCTGGGCATATGACGGTCGAGTACCCCATTACGATCACAACCCGGAGCTCGCCAGCCAACTGCTCGACCGCGCCGGGTACCCCGCCAGTAATGGTGTGCGCTTTCATCTCACCATGAAAACCTCGACCGATGAGAACACTCGCCTGTTGGCTGCGGTCCTGCAGCAACAACTCAGAGAAGTCGGAATCGTGCTCGAGATTCGCACCTTCGAATTCGCCACCTTTTTCGCCGACATTACCCGCGGCGAATACCAGATGCACTCCCTGCGCTGGGTAGGTGGCAATGAGGATCCGGACATCTTCGAATACGTCTTTCACTCCGACAAATTCACGCCTCACGGCGGGAATCGCACCTTCTACTCCAACCCCCAACTCAACCTGCTCATCGATCGGGCGCGCAGCGAGGCGGATCAACAGGTTCGCATCGAGCTCTACCGGGAGATTCAGCAGATTCTTGCCCAGGACGTGCCTTCGATCAACCTGTGGTACTGGGACAATGTTATGGTGCACTCCAAGCGGGTCAAGAATCTCACTCTCAATCCGTCGGGAAACTACGATTTTCTAAGGACGGCCGAACTGGCTCCCTGAGTCGACCGCCGAAGCTCTCTCGCGGGCAGCATCTGCTACCATCAGAGAACCGTTGCCGTGTCTGCGCTCCAGGCTAGGGACGACTATGCAGATTCTCTTTATCGGTGACATCTTCGGACGGCCCGGTCGAACCATCGTCAAGGAGCGGTTGCCCGGTCTGGTCGAAGAACATGCCGTCGATCTGGTGATCGCCAACGGAGAAAACGCTGCCGCGGGGTTTGGCATTACGCCACCGATAGCGGAAGAATTATTCGACCTGGGCGTCGACGTCGTCACCAGTGGAAATCACATCTGGGACAAACGCGAGATCATCAGCTACTTCGAAGCCGCCGATGGCAATCCCTATAGCGCCGCCCGCCGCTTGCTGCGGCCGGCGAATTATCCCCCAGGAATGCCGGGATGGGGAATCTATCAGGGAGCCAAGGGCGAGATCCCTTACGCTGTTCTGAATCTGCAAGGCCGCGTGTTCATGGCCTCGAACGACGATCCGTTCCGGGCCGTCGACCAACTGCTCAGGGAGGTCACTGCCAAGGTGGTTTTGGTCGATATGCATGCGGAAGCAACTTCGGAGAAGATCTCGATGGGCTGGTATCTCGACGGGCGGGTCACGGCGGTCGTGGGCACCCACACGCACGTGCCTACCGCCGACGAACGAGTGCTGCCGGGTGGCACTGCCTATATCACGGACGTTGGAATGACCGGGCCTTACGACAGCGTCATTGGGGTCAAGAAGGAGTTGATCCTCGACCGCTTCCTCACCAACATGCCGATTCGTTTTGAAGCCGCCACGGGAGACGTTCGCCTCAACGCAATTGTGGTGGACTGCGATGAGGAGAGCGGCCGGGCAAGGGCGATCCAACGGGTGATGCTGAGCTGAGACGATCTCCAGTTTCGCCTTCCCCGGAAACGTGCAAAATCTTCCGAGTTCTCAACACCTTGAGCAGAAAAGGCAGTTTAGGCAAACCTAGTCACGCAAAGCCGTCTTCAGCTTTCTTCGCTTTCCGACCGGAAGGTAGCGCAGGGCCGAACGCGACAGTGCGAGATAAACTTCCCTGGCAGCGGGAATCGAGCGTAGAACATCCAGGTGCTTACCGATGATCTCCAGGTCTCCCCGTGCCAGCGGTCCACTGAGGGCGGCGGCGGCGCCCCTTCGGCCATAGTTTTCAAGCGTCTGCTTCAGGATCGGCAACATCTTTCGGCGCGCATCCCGAGGGCCGAGACCCGCGGCACCGGCGACTTGCTCGGCAGTGACGACAAGCGCAATCGCTAAAGGCGAAGCGAAGGCTCCCCAGGCATGGTAAGCAACTTTTTGCTTGGCTGGAATCCGGAATGGAATCCCACCCAGACTGCGCACAATTCTAGCCGCCAGGGTCAGGGCGCGGGTGTTACCTTCCAGGGCAAAGGGCACGCCCTTGAGAGAGGGAACAACGCCGTGAACAAAGCTCATCAGGGGATGAACCGAGGCGATGCGGGCTCCCTTTCCCGCAAGGACGCCAAGTTCAGCACTGGTTAGCGCCCCGCTCGAGTGGAATGCTGCCTTTCCCCGCCATGGTCCGCGCCGGGCGAGGCTGCGGGCAGCAGCAGAAATTTCCCGGTCGGGAACGCAGAACCAGATCACCTCGGCATCGAGGTGCGCAGCCTGGGGAAGCGAAAATCGGGCGTGAAGCTTTCTTGCCAGCTGCCTTGCCTTCCTTCGGGAGGGAGAGCCACCGCGGCAGACCAGCTCCGACACTGGATAGCCTGCCTGGCTCAATTCGATGGCAAGCGAGCTGCCGAGTCTTCCCAGACCTACGATCGCAACGCGTGGCTTGGCGACCATGGCGGGCAGCATATCAGGGCGGTTCCCTGCCGAGCAAAACCGGACGTAGGAGGGTTGGGCTTTGTCTGGACCTCTCGTATATTGGGGGTCATGCCGAAACCATCGTCTAAAAGCCAAACGCGGGTGCTCTCCTCCCGTGTGATGTACCGCGGGCCGATATTCTCGGTCACCTCCGAGGAGGTGCTCGAGCCCTCGGGCGTTACCGTACACCGCGACATCGTGCGACACACCGGCTCGGTGGTGGTCCTGCCGGTCGATCGATCGCGCCCGGAGCCGCGGGTTCTGCTGGTTCAACAATACCGCCATGCGGCGCAACAGTATCTGTGGGAGCTGTGCGCCGGGCGGGTCGACCAGGGGGAAAGCGAACTGGTAGCGGCGAAGCGCGAGCTCCTGGAAGAAACCGGCTATTCCGCGGGATTCTGGAAACGCATCCTAACCTTCTATGCCAGCCCCGGATTTGTGGCGGAAACCATGTCGATCTATCTGGCCCAGGATCTGCGCTCGGGACTCGCGCATCCGGAAGAGGACGAGGTCATTGAATTAAAGTTCCTGCCTGTGACGAAAGCCCTTGGGTGGGTGATGAAGGGTGTCATTCAGGATGCCAAAACCATTTGCGGCATCCTCTGGCTCAGCCAAAAGCTCAGGCTTGGACGCCGGTAAAGTCACCTATGTCTTGACAGCCCTTCTGAGTGGCCGCAGAATGGCATCAAAGGGCAAGGCACGTCCTCGGACCAGCTAGGCACGTGCCCGAGGGGGCGCAAAGTGGAACGTTTGAAAGGCACGGTGAAATGGTTCAACAACGCCAAAGGTTATGGCTTTATCGGGCGTGACGGAGGACCCGATGTGTTCGTGCACTACAGTGCGATCACGGCCGAGGGCTATAAGAGCTTGCAGGAAGGCGATCAGGTTGAATTTGAGATAACCCAAGGACCCAAAGGCCCGCAAGCGGCGAACGTTACAAGAGCCACCTAGAGTTTTCCTTGAAGGCCAGCCATTCCACTCCAGGAGGCGGCCTGCTTCCGCTCTCGCTTATCGCAGGAGGCGCCGTTTTCTGATTGCTTTCTCTTGAGCCCCAATCTTGTTTAATCTTTCCTAGAAATGGATAACAAGGCGCTCGCTGGAATTCTGTTTGAGACCGCCGATCTCATGGAAATCGACGGTCAGGATTCCTTCCGCATTCGCTCCTATCGCAATGCTGCGCAATCGATTGAGGCATTCCCGCAGCAGATTTCCGAGTTGATCAACGAACCCAAGAAGGTGCTCGACATCCCCGGCATCGGCAAAGGCATGCTGGAGAAGTTGCAGGAGATCTTCAAGCAAGGTCGGCTTTCGACTCATATCGAACTGCTCGAGAAGTATCGCCCCTCGATGCTCGATCTGCTCAGGATCCAGGGCCTCGGGCCTAAGACCATTGCCCTGATTTGGAGCGCCTATCAGGTTTCCGATGTTGACGGAGTCGAAAAACTTGCTCGCGAGGGAAAGATCCGCATTCTTCCCCGCATGGGCGAAAAGCAGGAAACCAAGCTGCTGAAAGCCATTGCCGATTATCGTCGCATTGCGGGACGGTTTTTGCTGGATGCCGCCGAAAAGCAAGCCGCTAAGATTGTCGACCATCTTCGGAACTATCCCGGCGTGGAAAAAGTGACGCCTGCTGGTTCTCTGCGTCGCGGCCGCGAAACGGTAGGCGATCTCGACATTCTGGTTACGGGAACGGCTTGCTCGGATGACGAAGTGCGGCAGGAGCTGATCGATCGCATTATTCAACTGCCGGGGCTGATGGAGATCATCGCGCGGGGAGAAAACAAGGTCAGCTTCCGACTGCGAGGCGGGATGCAGGTGGACGTTCGCCTTCTCGCCCCGGAGTCCTTCGGCGCTGCGATGCAGTATTTCACCGGTGGTAAGGCCCACAATGTGGCCTTGCGGCAACGGGCATTGAAGATGGGTTACACGCTCAGCGAATACAGCCTGGCTCGGGTGGACACCGGAGAGCGCGTTGCCGGCGCGACCGAGGAAGAAATCTATTCCACCCTAAAGCTCGACTACATTGTCCCCGAGCTGCGGGAAAATTGCGGCGAAATTGAGGCAGCGGAACGACATGCCCTGCCCCAACTGGTCTCCCAATCCGACCTTGAGGGCGACGTGCACATGCACACGATTGAAACCGACGGTCGCAACACGATCGAAGAAATGGCAGAGGCAGCCCGTGAGCGCGGCTACCATTACATGGCCATCACCGACCACTCGAAGAATCTCGCCTTTGCCAATGGCCTCGATGACAAGCGGGCGATCGAACACATGCAGCGGATTCGCGCCGCGGAGCAACAGATCGGTGGCATCCGAATCTTTGCCGGTGTGGAGGTCGATATTCTGGCTGACGGATCCCTCGACTTATCAGATTCCGTGCTGCAGCAGATGGACCTGGTAATCGCGAGCGTCCATTCCCATTTCAATCAGAGCCCGGAGGAGATGACGGACCGCCTGCTGAAGGCTATCGAGAATCCCAATACCTCGTTAATCGGACATCCCACGGGCCGAGTCCTTCTGCGCCGCGACGCTTATCCGTTTGACCTAGATCGAGTCCTGAAGGCCGCAGCGGAACGGAAAGTTGCCATGGAGCTCAATGCCTATCCTGACCGGCTGGACTTATGCGACCGTCACCTGCGCTCGGCGAAGCAATATGGCGTAAAGATGGTCATCAACACCGACTCCCATCATACGTCGCATCTCGACAACATTCGCTATGGCATCCTGCAGGCACGGCGGGCGTGGCTCACCAAGGACGACGTGCTCAACACACTGCCGACCCAAAGGTTTGCCAAGGCGATGAAGCACCAGTGGAACTAGCCGACCGTGGGTTTTGCCCTGCGATCCGGGTCGAACCGCCGCCACCCGATCGTCCGATCTTCGCCGCTTCTGAGGATTTTTGAATCGAAAGTGATTAGAATCAGATCGAGAGTTTATGCCTGAGGAGAACCCTCAACCGCCCGCGGCGAATGTTCCAACGCCGAACCCGTCGCCATCGGTCACGAGTTTTCACATCGGCGAAGAATTTGGCACGGCCAAGAAGAACCTGCCGCCCACCCGAATTGTTCTAATTGGAGTCGGGATTGTGCTGCTTGTTGGCGCCATTCTGGCCGTTCTCGAGCGGCCTCAATCGTCGGCGACCGGATCGATCGATCAAATGGTTTCGGTTGAAATCCCGAACCAGGGTTCGGTGATGGCCGCCATCAATGTCTCCTTCCGGAACAATGGGGTCAAGCCCTTCTGGATTCACACCATCAAAGCTGAGCTTGAGACCGCCAGTGGCACGTTTTCCGACGATGCTGGTTCGCCTTCGGATTTTGACCGCTACTACCAGGCCTTCCCGGCGCTCAAGCAATATGCGATTCAACCTCTCGAACGCGAGGCCAAAATCGAA
>DASPVG010000119.1:0-6673 GCA_035622455.1 Terriglobales bacterium | reverse complement strand
TGCGGCCGCATACGAAACCCGGTATCGCCAGCAGCGCATCGGCCGCTTGGCGGCCACAGCCAAACAACTCGGCTATGAGCTGACTCCAATAAATGCTTGAATCCCGCAATAGCGGAAGTGGAAGTACAGTCACAGATCAGGCGCAGGCCACGGCAGAAATGAATTCTGCGATGGGGCGCATCGATCGACCCAAGTGTCGCCACACCGGCACGGGATCATAGCAAGTGCTTGGTCGCAATGGGGCACCCACACCCAAGGCCCCTTGCCAAATCTCAGTTCACGCAAAGACCTCCTCTTGTTAACCGATAGCGCTGCTCTTACGAAGAGCTAGGCGACCTTCAAGACGATCTTGCCCCGAGTGTGCCCTGACTGAGTGAGTTCGTGGGCCTGCCGGGCTTCCGCGAGCGGCAGCACGGTTTCTACCAACGGTTTGATTTGCCCCGAGTCGACGAGCTTGGCAATCGCCACCAACAGGGATGCATCCGGCTGGGCAGAGAAGAAGGCGAACCGCACACCATGCTTGGCAGCCTCCTCCTCCGAGGGCGGTGGACCAACAATTGAAACCAGAATCCCGCCCTTCTTCAGCACCTTCCAGGAGCGCGACCGGGTTTCTCCGCCGATCGTGTCAAACACAACGTCGACGTCCTTGACCACATCGTCAAATCGCGTTTTCTCGTAATCGATCGGTTCGTCAACACCCAATTCCCGGAGAAACGCCTGGTTCCGCGTCGATGCCGTCCCAATCACGTGCGCTCCCTTCCACTTCGCCAGTTGCACAGCAAAGCTGCCCACGCCTCCGGCCGCTCCGTGAATCAGAACCCTTTGGCCCTTGCCGAGCGCCCCTCGGTCGAACAGTGCCTGCCACGCGGTCGAGGCAACGATCGGAATGGCTGCGGCGTGCACATGGTCAATCGAGCTCGGCTTGAGGGCTGTTTCTGTTTCCTTGACCACGGCGTATTCCGCGTAAGCGCCGTTGCGGGCGAGATCCGGGCGGGCGTAGACTTCGTCGCCTTGCTTAAACTTGCTGACGCCAGGGCCGGTTGCTTCGACGACACCGGACACGTCCCAGCCCGGAATGAGAGGCAATGCGTACTGAAAGATGTCCTGGAAGTAGCCTGCGCGTATTTTCGAGTCCACCGGATTCACTGCCGCAGCGTGGACTCTTATCAGCAGTTCACCGGAACCAGGGGTTGGGCGTGGCGCATCTTCGAACCGGAGGACCTCCGGCCCGCCGTAGTTGTGGATTCGTACGGCTTTCATGTTTTCCATTCGCGGATCTCCTTGGGTAATTCAGACTTCAGATTGGATACAGATTCGAGCCTTTGCGTTGACGCTTAGGCCGGAACCGGATCAGTCGAGGTTGGTTTTGTGGTTTTGAGGAACGGCTCGAGCAATGATTTGAAACGAGGACTCAAGCGCAGAGCTTCACTTTCCCCATCGAGCAGCCTGCGCGGGTCGGCGGCGGTCTTCAGAAGGTAACGCAAGAGCGACAAACGCATGAGCCACAGGGCGTGCTGGAGGTCCTTGTCGCTGCGAATGCGAAAACTGACCCACCCGGAGTTGGGGACCCAGTGGTGCTCCTCGGCCAGGCCCTGGTCCAAAAGCGCGTCGCGAACCGGGCGCGGGAATGGGATGTCAACCATGCCACCCGTATGTACGTGCCCGACTTCCGCGTTCCCAAAGCGGAACTCCCTGCCCCCAAAACGGTGGGGATGAACCGAGACGTCGGGCCACACCGACATTTCTTCTTCGAGTTTCTTCGAGTATTCCATGGTCCTACTTCCCCGAGCGACCCTTTCTTCGATGCCTGGGCTCAAGCGTTCGATTCAGCAGGAGGCCTTCGTCCGAGCCGTCAATGAGGCAGGAAGGAAGGATTGCTGACCACTGTGGCCTTTAGAGGAAGCCGATCAGCGGGTGCGGGTTGCCCGACGCTTTCGGGTGCGACGCACGTTCGATTTCTTGCTTCTCGATTGTTGCGCTTCTTTGGGTGTGACCACGTGAAGCCGCAGGAAATTCGTCGAACCTGAGGCCATCTGTGTACCGGCCACCACGCCGAGCACGTCCCCCACCTGAATTCGCCCTCGCCGTAGTAGCTCGTGGGTGGCAGTCGAGAGCATCTCCTCGGCGCTGTGGGCGGGCTCGCGCTCGACGGGATGCACACCCCAAAACAGGTTCATGCGATTACACACCGCCAAGTCACTGAAAGCATAAATCTCGGCTTTGGGCCGGTATTTCGAAATCATGCGCGCCGTATTCCCGGTCTCGGTAAACACCGCGATGGCTCCCATGCGCAGGTCTTCTGCGGCATGGGCGACCGACTCGCAAATCGTCTCGGCAATGCTCAGCCGGTGGTTCGTGGCCCGCCGGCGCGGCAGTTCCCGCAGGGTCTTCTCGGCTTCGACCACGATTTTCGCCATCATCGTGACCGCCTCCCGAGGATAGCGTCCACTGGCGGTCTCGGCCGACAGCATGACTGCATCACTACCGTCCAGGATCGCATTGGCCACGTCACTCGCCTCAGCCCGCGTCGGGCGGGGATTCTCCACCATCGATTCCAGCATCTGGGTGGCGATGATGACCGGCTTTCGCCATTCGGCTGAGCGCTGGATCACCTTTTTCTGAATAATGGGCACTTTTTCGGGGGGCATTTCCACACCAAGGTCCCCGCGAGCCACCATTACCCCATCGCTCGCTTCGAAAATCTCTTCCAATTGTTCGAGAGCTTGCGGCTTTTCCAGCTTGGCAATGATGGGCACATCGCTGCCGTGGCTGGCGATGATCTTGCGAACACTCTGAACATCGGCCGCTGAGCGGACAAAAGACACGGCCACCATGTCGACCCCGTGGATCAGCCCGAACTCGAGGTCGGCCCGGTCTTTTTCGGTGAGCGCGGGAATCGAAAGGGCAATGCCGGGAAGATTGATGCCCTGATGCTCCTCGAGTTGCCCGCCGTTGACGACCTCGCACTCCACATCCTGACGATCGATGCGGGAAACCCGCAACTCGATGCGACCATCCGAGAGCAGGATGCGGTCACCGGGAGAGACCTCTCGCGCCAAGCCGCGAAAGGTCGTGGAGATCAGCTCGGGTGTGCCTTCGACCGGGCGCGGGGTAAGCGAAACCCGCGAGCCGGCCTCGAGCATGACCGGGGTGTGCTGGTCGAGCGGCCCAGTACGGATCTTGGGCCCTTGCAGGTCCTCGAGGATGCAGAGTGTGCGATTCTCTTCGGCGGAGATGCGGCGCAGCCGCTCAATGACCTTTCCGTGGTCCTCATGGGTACCATGAGAAAAGTTCAGGCGGGCAACATCCATGCCCACACGCATCAGCTCCTTGAGCATGGCTTCTGAGCTCGATGCCGGCCCCACCGTACAGATGATCTTGGCCCGCCGGGCATGGGAGGTTCGCTTCGTTCGGCGCTGGTCGCTGGCTTTGAAGTGTGAATTCAATGGTCTGGAGAAAAAACCCGAAGATCGCTGGTTCAATTGTGGCTGACGACCGATGCCTTTTCACGATTCGTGGTGGTCCCCACCTTCGAAGTGGGCATTTCTTTCAGCTCCTTCCCCAAGGTGGCACGCGGGAACAGCATGGCGTTGAATTCTGCCCCGACAAGGACGACCAGGGAAATCATATACATCCACACGAGCAACGCGATGGCCGTGCCCAGGGAACCGTAAATAAGACTGTAGTCTGCGTAATTTTGCAAGTACCAGCCGAATAAGGCCGTGGTCAGGAACCAAAGTCCCGTTGCCAGGGCCGCTCCCGGCAGCGTGCTGTGCCAGGGTTGGGTTCGCGGCACCGCATTGTGATAGATCAAAGCAATCACCGCAATGCTCGTCAGGGTAGCAATGAACCAGCGAATCATCGCCCAAAGCAGGAGAATGACCGGGCCGTATTCGCGATCCGATTGATACAAAATTCGCGCCTCGATTCCGCTGCCAAAGGCTACCAGAATGGTGGCAAAGCTCAGAGGAACGCCGGCCAGGATGACCAGGGAAAAGGCGATCATGCGTTCCTTGGCTAGTCCCCAGATCTTGGGCAGTTGGTAGGCATTACGAAAACCCTCCATCCAGGAAACAATCACCCCGGAGCCTGTCCACAGAGTGATCAAGGAAGCGGTAATCAGCACGCCCAGCGGACGTTGCAGAGAGGTCCCCTTCAAAAATGCCAGTGCCGAGGCGCTAGCCGCGGGAAGGATCCGGCCGACAGCATAAGAGATTTCGCGGAGATAGACTTCGTAGCTCGGGGAAGTAGCGAGCAGAGACCCGACCACCAGGAGAGCGGGGAAAAACGTCAAAATCAAGGAGTAGGCAGAAGCCTTGGCGACCGCAAACTGGTCATGCTCCAGCGCGCGCCAAAACGCCAGCCGCACAAGACGTAGTAGATGCAGCATCGATGGTTTTGGGTAGAATGTCTCCGACCTCGCGGCTGCCAGCAGATCTCGCAGGCACAGCTCCTTAGCTTGAGTGCCTCGGCCCGACTGAGGCCGCACTCGAAAACAAGCGAACTAAAAAACCGGCGCTAACCCTCAGCCGTTCTCGCTTCCGGCACGCTTCCAGGTAATCAGATCTCCGATGGTTGAGCTACCCGTGCTCGAGGCCGGATGCTTGTAGGCTTCGACCTCCGAGCGGGAAGCCTCCTCGCCTACGGCCTTGATGCTCAGGCCGACCTTTTTCTCCTCCGGGTTCATCTTGATAATTTTGAAATCGTGTTCCTGGCCGGGTTCGAGTGCGATCGGCTGGCCTTTCGAATCCACCACTTCGGAGTTGTGGCACAAGCCCTCGACGCCGTCGGCAATTTCGACAAACGCACCGAAGCTGGCGATGCGCAAGACCTTGCCCCGCAATACATCGCCGATATGGCGTTGCTCGAAAAAAGTCTCCCAGACATCGGGCTGAAGCTGCTTCACGCCCAGTGAGAGCCGGCGTTTGTCCGGCTCAATGGCAAGCACGACAGCTCTCACGCGGTCGCCTTTTTTCAAAACCTCGGAAGGATGCTTGACGCGCTTGGTCCAACTCAAGTTGCTGACGTGCACGAGCCCGTCAATGCCATCCTCAATCTCAAGAAAAGCACCGAAATCCGCCAGGTTTCGCACCCGCCCTTCGACCGTGGCGCCTACCGGATATTTATCCTGCAAAGCATCCCAGGGATTGGGCGAGAGTTGCCGCATGCCGAGCGATATGCGCCGCTCTTGCGGGTTCACGTTCAGGACCGCGCATTCTACCTGGTCGCCTACGTTGACCAGCTTTGAGGGATGCTTCATGCGCTTCGACCAGGTCATCTCGCTGACATGCACCAATCCTTCGATGCCCTGTTCGAGTTCCACAAACGCACCGTAATCGGTGACGCTGATAACGCGACCCTGCACGTGCGCCCCCACCGGATACCGATGTTCGGCATCCAGCCAGGGATCGGGAGTGAGCTGCTTGAATCCCAGCGAGACACGCTGCTTGTCCTTATCGAACTTCAAAACCTTGACTTGGATTTGGTCGCCCACATTCACCAGGTCTCGCGGATGGGTCAGCCGCCCCCACGACATATCCGTAACATGGAGCAGGCCGTCGATTCCCCCCAGATCCACAAAGGCGCCATAGTCCGTAAGGTTCTTTACCACCCCGGTGAGGGCCGCTCCTTCGGAGAGGTGTTCGAGGGTCTTGGACCGCTTCTCCGTCTGTTCTCCTTCGAGGACCTGCTTGCGCGAGACCACCACATTGCCGCGCTTTTTGTTCAGCTTAATGATTGCTACTCTGAGGGCCTGGCCTTTCAGTGCATCGAGATTGCGCGTAGGGCGCATGTCGGCCTGCGAACCCGGCAGGAACGCCCTGACCCCCATGATGTCCACCGTAAGGCCGCCCTTGATCCGCTCCACCGCGATGGCAAGGATTGGTTCCTGGTGGTTATACGACCATTCGATCGCGTCCCAGGCGCGCAGGCGCTGCGCCTTGAGGTGGGAAAGGTTGACATACCCTTCTTCGGTCTCACCCTTTTCCCGCATGACGTCGATCTCGTCACCCGGCTGGAATCGCGGCTTCCCCTCGTGGTCCAGGATCTCGGCGATGGGCAACATTCCTTCAGACTTGGCCCCGATATCGACCATCACGTGCGTGGGGGTAAGTTTCAGTACCTGCCCCTTGATAACGTGATCGTCGCCCTCGGTTTCCTCGCCTTCCGTGGTGAAGCTCTCGAGCGCCGAGGCGAAATCGTCACTGGCTGGTGCGCCCGCCGATTTCTCCTCCTGGGAATCGAGAAGCTGAGGCTGATCCTGGGGATGAGCTTCCGCGCTCGTGCTCTCAGGTGAGCTGGAAGGGTGTTCAGTGATGGTTGAAGTTGCGGAATCGAAAGTGTGCGTCCGGTTATCGTCGAGCAAAGTCATGGCGTCTCTGATGTACTCGCACTGCGAGGATGCGGGAAGCGTCTTAGCGGACAGCTGGCGTGGTTCTTTCGGTTATGTGGAGTCCGTCCTGGCGAACGGGCCAACGAATCCCAGCGGTCGGACGTTTCTAACAGCAAACCCGCGTCCTAAAAGGGAACGTCTCGACTATAGCAATCGCTTCCGAACAGTGTCAAACGCAACTGCAAAAATGAAAATGAGATGAACAGGGAGCTTCGGGTTGAAGCACACGATAGGACTTGAAATCTTCGAGAAAGGCACGCCAAATCGTGCTTGTGATGCCTG
>DASPVG010000118.1:0-22735 GCA_035622455.1 Terriglobales bacterium | reverse complement strand
TGGCTCCTGGCTGCAAAAAGTAGTTTCCCGGGCCAATTCCCGGCGTTCCGGCCAAGCCGCGGGCGGCGTTTCCGGTTGTTCGAAAGCCTAGCTTTTTGGCCGTGTAGGTGTTGAGAAGGTAGGATTTCAGTACGCCATTTTCAATCACGACCGTACGCCGCGTGGGAATCCCTTCGCCGTCAAAGGGGCTGGTGCCGAAGCCGCCCGGCATCGTCCCATCGTCAATCACGGTCACCCGATCGTTGGCAATCTTTTCGCCCAACTTACCGGCCAGAAAGGAAGCGCCGCGATACACCGAATCTCCGTTCACACCCTCAAAAATGTGATCGAGAATCGAAGTGGCCACCAGGGGGTCGAAGACCACGGGCACGTGCGCGGTCTTTACCTTGCGAGCGCCAAGGCGACGCAGCGTACGTTCGGCGGCCACCTTGCCCACGTGCTCGGGAGATTCCAACCGGCTCAAACTGCGTGCCACCGAGAACCAGTAATCGCGCTGCATGGCTCCGTTCTCCGCCTGGGCAATAGGAACGGCAGCAATCGAACAGTAGGAACGTTGATATTCGCCGACAAAGCCGTGCGAGTTGGCCAGAACCTTGTGACCGGTAGCCGCATCGAAGGAACCACCGTCGGAGTTCTTGATGCGGGGATCGAAATCGATGGCAGCCTTCTCGGTACGACGAGCGTAGCTGATGCGCTCGTCTCCGGGCAGCGAGTAGACATCGGCGGAAAACAAATCAAGATTGCCGGACAGGGAACCCAGCTGGGATGGTTCTGGAATGCCGCTAAACGGATCCTCCGAAGTAACCTTGGCCAGCGCGAGTGCGGAGTCGAGCATGCGATCCAAACCCTCGCGGGAAAAGTCGCTCGAATAGGTATTCGCCGCCCGCTGCCCCTGAAACACGCGAACCCCGATGGCTTTGGACCCGGCTTCTTTCAAGGTTTCGACCTGCCCGAGACGGACCAGCGTAGAAAACTCATCGCCTTCACGGATCACGCATTCGGCTGCGGTGGCGCCCCCTCGCATGGCGCGCCGGACGATGTCCTGTGCCAGTTCTTTCATGTCGGCTTCGGATTTCTGATTTCGAGTTTCGAGTTCGGTAGAAGGCATATTTTTAGACCGGGCGCTCTATATATATATGGTTAGCACGTTCTTGCTCCGTAGGCGGAGGTCGGAAAGGCTCAGAGGATCCGTGCAAATCGTGGCTTGGTCACTGCATGAAGTTGCCGGTATCCCGCTTCGCGGTTCCACCCACGGTCAGACGATCGACTTTGATGGTGGGAATACCAACCCCTACCGGCACGGCTTGCCCATCCTTGCCGCAGGTTCCGATGCCCTCATCAAGCTTGAGATCGTTTCCTACCATCGACACGCGAGTCAGCACGTCCGGACCGTTGCCGATCAGGGTTGCACCCTTGATCGGGGCCGTAACGTGCCCATCTTCAATCAAATACGCTTCCGACGCGGAGAAAACGAATTTGCCATTGGTGATATCCACCTGGCCTCCCCCGAAGTTCACCGCATAAATTCCGCGCTTGACCGAGCGCAGGATATCCTGGGGATCCTCTTCGCCTGCCAGCAGATAGGTATTCGTCATGCGTGGCATGGGAATATGCTCGTAGCTCTCGCGCCGTCCGTTCCCGGTATCGGCGATGCCCATGAGCCGGGCCGAGAGTTTGTCGCTCAAATAACCCTTCAAAATACCTTTCTCGATCAGCACCGTGTTCTGGGTCGGCTGACCCTCGTCATCGACGTTTAAGGAACCGCGGCGCCAAGGCATGGTTCCGTTATCCACCACGGTGCACTTTTCGCTGGCCACTCGCTTGCCGATCAAGCCGGCAAAAGCGGAAGTCTGTTTGCGATTGAAGTCGGCCTCCAGTCCGTGACCCACGGCCTCGTGTAGAAGCACGCCAGGCCATCCCGGACCGAGCACGACTTCCATTTCGCCGGCCGGAGCCTCGCGCGCCCCCAGCTGCAAAACCGCTTGACGCGCAGCTTCGATGGCAAAATGTTCAGGGTTCTTATCGCCAAAGAAGAAATCCAGGGCGACGCGGCCGCCCCCGCCGGCGCTTCCCCGAGCCGAATTGCCGTCGGTCTTGGCAATGCAGGAGACATTCAAACGGGCAAGCGGCTGTGAGTCTTGCGCAAACGTCCCATCCGAGCCCACCACCAGGATATGCCGCAGCTCGTCGCCGTAGCTGGCCCGAACCTCTCGAATGCGAGGGTCGAAGGCGCGCGCCGCTGTGTCGGCCCGCATGACGAGTTCCACTTTCGCCGTGATTTCGGCATCGACCGATGGCAGGGCAACCGGGTACAGATTGCGTGCCGGCGCTTGCTGAAAACCGACGGTCGGGGACTTTGCCGGACCGCTCGCGATCAAAGCCGCAGTGCGCCCAGCGTGCAGAATGCGTTCCCGGGAAAGATCGTCCGTATATGCATATCCGGTACGCTCGCCGCTGACGACCCGTACGCCGCATCCGGCCGAGATTCCCTGCGAGGCCGATTTCACCATGGACTCGTCTACCATCAGGGAGGTCGAAGAAAGATATTCGAAATAAAGGTCGGCGTAGGCTCCGCCTGCCGAAAGAGCGGCGGCAAGGTATTGCTCGAGATCGCCTTCGGTGATACCGAAGCGCTCAAAGAAGAATGCTGGTTTCGTCACCTTCATTGGATGCTCCCGGATCCTGAACGACCCTCGATGAAATTTTATTATCCCACATCGCCCTCCTCAGGCCGGGAAGAGCTCGGAAGCTGTCGATTTCCGAACCCTGCCATCGTCAGACTCGTGCGCTCCCGCGGGCCATTCAGGTTCAGGATTCCGCCCGGCGATCTGGCCGTCGAATCTCACTTTGCCCTCCATGCGCCAAGCAGCCGCCGCACATCGACGATTTGGGCCAGATGATACGCATTGTGATCGGCCACAAGCAGAGCCTCCCGCAGAATCGTCTGGCCGTCCCCCCAAGGGATCTTCTGAAACAAGTCGGTCTTGGGATCTTCGACCAGGTCCACCATCGCCTTCAGATCCGTGTACCATTGCTGGACGCTCCGATTCCACTGCGCCGGACTCGGCGGATCGTCGGTTCGCGGCCAGTATCCCTCGGGCCAGGCGGGAGATTTGTGCTTTGGCGTGCGACTGAATTCCAGGATGTCCCACTGGGCGATGCGCAGATGCTCAACCAGCATCCACGCCGAATGGGGCAGGTTCGCCGGTTTCCGGCCGCGCGCTGCCTCGGGAAAATCCGCGATCACCTGATCGAAGGTGGCATGCGCATTCCCCCCTTCGAGAAGGTCAATCAAATGTCGACGCAGGCTGGTTTCGTCCATCGTGCCTCCTAACTGGACTGGTCGGGCACGGGAGCGGTGCCCTCTCTCTCCCCCGTACCCGGCTCGAATTTCTCCCCTCGATAGACGCTCGCAATCCCCCTCACGATGCGGCGCAAGGGCAACACGCCGCGGGAATCGGCCAGAAAAATCTGGCCCGCGCGATGGCTGCGATAGTACCAGCGTCCGACCAGAGCCAGATGCTCCATAGTCTCGAGCGCGCTCCTCGCACCCGTAGGCTCGATCCCGGCCAGGGCTGCGCTGAGGCGAGCCTCCATGGATTGGGATTTGCTGTGCTCCTGGGTCCGGATCGGGAATGTCAGCAGATCGGCAATCGAGCCGGCTGCGATCAGAAAAAGGTTCACTGCCCCGGGATAGGCACTCGTTTGGACGATCACACCCATCATCTGATCGATGCGACGCACAATCTCCGGTCGTTGGCCGCCGACCGACCTGATCTTTTCAAGCTGGGCATGAAGCCCGGCGGCGCGTTCGAACTCCAGACTGGCGGAGGCGGCTTCGCGGCGGGCTGAGATTTCCCGCACCAGCGATTCGCCCCCGGTCTCGAGGTAGGCGTCCACCCGCGTCACTTCCGCCCGGTACTCGGCATCCGTGCAGCCTTGAAAGCAAGGCGCCAGGCACATTTTCATTTCCGAATAAACGCATCCGGGAAACTGCGGATCAGGCCGGAGATCCTCGACGCAACGACGCATTTTGAACAGATCGAGCGAGTCGTTGGCATATCTCTCGGCCGCGACTCGCGAGGGAAACGGTCCGTAATACGCGTTGCGCCCGTTCCGCCGCCCTAAACGGGTGGTGATGGAGACTCGCGGATACTGGTTCTCGAAGTGCAGTTTGATCAGCGGAGCCAAGCGCAGCCGCAGACGCTGGCCGTAGGTTTTGGGAAAGGTCGACCGAAGCAGCTTGTAGAGCAGGAAGGCGGATTCAAACTCCGAACCAGTCGCGCTAAATTCGATTTGGCGTACCCGGTCCCGCAGATTGAGTCTCCTGCCCTGTTCGAGCGGAGAGCCCAGAAGCCGCTCGAGGCGTCGCCGCAGGTTCGCGGTTTTGCTGACGTAGGGCTCGGCCTCCCGGTCGCGGCCGTGAAGAACAAACACCGCCGGAGCACTCGGCACCGCGGCAAATACCTGGCGGTCCCGATCGGGGACAAACTCTAGCTGCTCACTCAGCACCCAAGCTATTCTAGGCGGGATCGGGGACAGAGGCTATGCGTGCTTGGAAACTGGAGGGCCAACCCCCGTCAAGCCCGGTGGCTAGGCGCCCTTCGTCGACGCTGGGCTGTCGACGGAAAGCAAAATCGCGGCTACAACGGCACAGCCGATTCCCGCAAGATGGAATGTACTGAGCCTTTCGCGCAAAAGGGCCGGAGAAAGCATCACGACAAACACTGGGTAGAGTGCCGCCAACGATTCGACGATCGAAGCCTTGCCGCCATGGCGCATGGCGGCCAGCAGGAACAAAATTCCCAGCCCGTTGCAGATGCCGTTCAGCACGGCGCAGATCAAACTCTTCGACGAATAGTTCATCCAGGAAACCGTGGGCATAACCACGACTTGCAGTAGCATGAAACCGGCGGCAACCCAGACAAAGGCGGTTCGCACTGCGATGCGGTCCACCGACATTTTTTGAAACACGCCGACGGCTCCCCAGGAAATCAGGCCCAGGATCGCGAGCATCAGCCATAAGGAACCGTGCATAAGGCTAATCAGAGCGAGAGTATGGACATGGCAGCAACCGCGAACAGCAGTCCCACAACTTGCATCTTGTTCAGTTTTTCCCGCAAGAATCCGACGGCGCAAAGAACCGTAACCACAGGATATAGGGAAGTGACAGCGGTGACCATGGAAGCGTTGTAGCCGGTGCGATATGCGCCATAAAGCGAGATACCGCCGAGGGCCAGCAGCACACCACTGATCAGGGCGTAGATTTTACCCGCCCGGCTCTTGTCCGATATGGCTGACTTTCGCCGCATGACACATACGCTGACGAGTCCGAAGCCGAATGCGGAGATGAATTCCATGGTCGCCGGGGGAATCTCCTTGGAACCTATCTTGGCGGTGAAGGCCCAACCCGTCCAACACAGCGAAGAAGCCATCGCGTACCAGAACCATTTCGTCTTGAGTGACTGCCGCACCGCTAAAATCAGCCCTGCGAATTGCGCTTCGACCAGCGGCGGAGTCGTGGATGGCAGATCGATACCCGCCTCCGGCGGAGTTGCCGGTGGTTCAGAGATAACGATTTCTCTAACTTCCAAGGATTGAGATGCCTCTGAGGCGGTCTTTCGCCAGACGTTCTCCGAGGTTACTGAGCCCGTTCCCATGGTGTCACTGGCATTTTATGAGAGCCGTAGCGGCGCAGAAAGTCACCTTCGTCATAGAAGAAACGTAACCGGCCGACTAGTAACCTGGCATCGGACGAAGGTCACCTAAGAACGGGCGGGGAACGACCCCGGGGCGAAACGAGGGTTGGGATGGGGGGTCCTGCGCAGAGTCAAAGGGGGTCAGACACGGCCTGGGATTAGCCCTGTTTCCCCAAGCTTGAATACTCGCTGATCCACTTTCTGAGGATCTTCTCGCTCTTGGAGGGTTGAAACCGCAATCCGACCAGAAGGCCTGAGTACCAGCGCGGGGAGGCGCGCAGGGAAAAGTCGCGGGCCCCCGGCAAGGTGAAGTCCAGAAGGATTTCCGAGGGCAGGCTGATATTGCGCGAGAGCGTTACCGCCATGCCGCCGGGGCCGACGTTTCTGGTAATCCCTTTTACCACGATGCCCTCGGCCTTCATCGTAACCGTGGTCACAATGGGGACGCGCGCATACTCGCCGATCCCATGGGCGATCACGGAGCGGGTATTGGACACGGCTGCGCGAAAGCTAAGATCGGTCGTCCTTTCGAGCAAGGCATTGATGCCGAGATCACTGAAGCGCGCGGCGTCGCTCCAGTCGCCGATCCCATAGAGCAACGTGCGACGGGGCAAGAACCACCCCGACTTGCGCAGCAACGCGACCGCGGTTTGCTTCAGCGGCAGCACACAGGCGGTAATACCGCCTGCATGACGGGTTTTGGAGGATCTCACCTCGACCGGCCGGACAACAAAGTTGAATGCCTTGAAGGACTCGGCAAATTTCAAAAGCAACTTGGAATTGACCTCGAGGCCCGCCAGGGTGACCCGGTGCGCGGATGAGTTGCCGTTACTTGCGGAGATTCGTCTGTCCAGAGCCGCTGCGTGTGTTCCCAAACGTCCCACCTTACTTCCCAGACGAGTAGCAGCATAACGGAATCATCCTCGGATTGCCGCATTACTATCGTTACCTTGCGAGCGCGCCGCGCCGCCGCCTACTGTTACTCCAGCAAACGCAAGTAATGCACAGGAGTCATTTGCAATGAAACCGCACGCCAATGCCGTGCTGAAGCTGGGGGTTCTCTTGCTTGCGACCTCTCTGGTTGCATACGCTCAGAACACGGCGGAGGTTCAGGGCAAAATCGTAGATCCCCACGGGCATTCCGTGGTCAGCGCATTCGTGATCATTACGAGCCAGAGCACGGCCCTGATGCGTGCTGCTACGACCAATGATGCCGGCGAGTTCAAGTTCAGTGCTTTGCCCGTAGGGCGCTACAAGGTCGAGGTCAAGGCCGATGGGTTCGGAACCTGGCGGGACGAACTGCGGGCCAACATCGGGCAGGTGGTTACCCTCGACATCCAACTGAGTGCCATGGGGACTCACTCCGAAACTCATATCGCTCCCTCCACCATTGAAACCTCGAATACGCAGCTCGGCGTCGTGATGGATAACCTGGCAGTGTCGCAGCTTCCCCTGAAATCGCGCGATACCTACGAACTGCTGCAGCTTCAGCCGGGAGTCGAGGATACACTCGGAACCAACCTATTCTTTGGCAGTAATGAACCCGGAGTGGTCTCGGTCAACGGCGCCCGCGCCCGCTCGAACAATTACAACGTGAACGGCGGCGGCGGAGACGATCTCTTCGTGAATGCACCTTCGCTGACACCTTCTCCGGATGCGATCAGCGAATTCCGCGTCATTTCGCATGACTACGATGCCGACCTCGGTCGCAATTCCGGTTCGGTGGTCAACGTTGTCACGAAATCGGGCAGCGACACCTTCCACGGGTCGGTGTATGAATTTGTGCGCAACAATCTCCTGAACGCCCAGGGTTACCTGAATCCGGTAAAGCCCGACTTCAAGCAGAATCAGTTCGGGGGAACCTTCGGTGGGCCGATACGCCGCGACAAGACCTTTTTTTTTACCTCTTATGAAGGACTGCGCCTGCGGGACGGCATCTCTTCCGGAGTGGTCATGGTGCCATCCCTCGCCGAGCGCAGCGGAGATTTCTCCGCCGGGCCGGTTTTCGCGGGGATGCTGACAACTCCGACCGTGGCCAACCAGCTCAACCAGCGCGCAGGATGCGCCGGGGCAGTTGCCGCCAACGGCGGAGGGCCCATCGCCCCGGGTACCGCGTACTCCAAGCTCTTTCCTAATAATCAAATTCCGAAGCCCTGCTTCGATCCCACCGCGCTCGATCTGCTGAACAGTTTTGTACCGCAACCGAATATCGGGGCCGATACCTTCCGGCAAGCTCCCGATGAGGCGGAACGGCAAGATCAGGCGACGATCCGTGTCGATCACAACCTGACCAGCGCGCAGCAACTGAATCTGTATTACTACTTTAATGACGGCTACGATAACCTACCGTTCTCTGCATTCCAGGCGGTGGGTGCCAATCTGCCGGATTTTGGCAATTCGACGCAAGCCCGGTTCCAGCAGCTGAACGTCTCGCATAACTGGATGGTCAGCGCGCGAACGACCAACGAAGCCCGTTTCGTCTACTACCGCGAAGGGGAAGGGAGATTCCTTGCTCCGGCACGGACCGGGCTGGTGCAAGATTCCTGCACGACCGTACCCGCGTCGGAATGCTTTTCGGATCCGGCGGACCCGCGGCTGGGAATCACCCCGGGATACTCGCCGCAATTTGAAGGTGTGCCCTTTGTAGCGCTGGCCGGTGGATTCAGTCTCGGGAACAACGCCAATGGATTCTTCTCGCAGGCGGGGAACGTTTACCAGGGGTTCGATAGCGTGGCCAAGGTTTACGGCAAGCACACGGTGAAGTTTGGCATCGACGCTCGCGACCAGCGCTTTCACCAGACCTACTACTACAACGTCAACGGGAACTTCCAGTACACAGGCGGCGGTCCGAATGATGTGGGGTATCAGGATCTGGTTCCCAACTACCTGCTCGGCCTGCCGGATACCTACAGCCAGGGCTCGGCCAACGGCTTGGATGTCCGCTCCTTTGAACTTGGGCTATTCGCCCAGGACGCCTGGAAGATCAAACGCAACGCGACCTTCTACTACGGCTTGCGCTGGGAATTGAACACCCCGCAAGCCGATGCTGGCAGGCGCGTTCAGGAATTTCGCCCCGGGCAGGCAACGACAATTTTCCCCTGCCAGCTCAGTCCTTCCGACCCGCTCGCCGCCACCTTCGGTTCGACCAACTGCTCGCCGACCGGCCCGGCGCGAGCCGTCTTTCCCCTGGGATTGGTCTTCCCCGGCGACCCCGGTGTTCCGGAGGGCCTGACCGCGACTTATCTGCACGCGTTTGCCCCCAGGCTGGGTTTCGCCTGGTCGCCCAATGCCACCACGGGATGGCTGTCCAAACTGTCGGGTGGTCCTGGTAAATCGAGTGTCCGTGTGGGATGGGGGATCTTTTACGACACCGATGAAGAGCTGATGTTTGCCTCGTTTGCGGCTCAGCCGCCCTACGGCGGGAGCACGGTCATCAGCAATCCCCTGTTCAATACCCCATTCCTAAACCAAGACGGGGTCGTCTCGCCGAATCCGTTCAATGGAATCCAGACTCCCGCCCCGGGGTCGCCGGTAGATTTCGCACGCTTCCGACCGATCGAGCTGTTTGGCAACTTCCCGCCGACACTTCGACCCCAGTACGCGGAACAGTATCACCTGACCATTCAGCGCGAACTGACGAAAGACACGATGCTGCAGTTCGGATACGTGGGCAGTGAAGGTCATCGCCTGATCGCCAGCATGGACAATAACTTTGGCAACGCGCAGACCTGCCTGGACCTGAACAAGATCCCAGGGCAGTCCTGTGGACCCTTCGAGGAAGATCAAGCGTACTACATCCCGGCGGGGGCAATTCCAGCGGGAGTGACTCTGCATCTACCTTATGGTTCCGTGCCCTCGGTGACCGGGCCGAACCCAAATCCCATCACCCTCGTGGGACTGCGCAAGCATTCTTCCCCGTTCTGCCAGCCGACGACAGGGGTTGGCTGCCCGCCGGACGGTGTACCGGTGTTCAGCAGTTTGTTCGCCATGGCACCGCTTGCGAACTCTGTCTACAATTCGTTCCAAGCTCAAGTGAATCACCGCTTCTCACACGGATTGGAGCTCCTGGCTGCCTATACCTGGAGCAAGTCGATTGATAACGCCTCCAGCTTCGAAAACTCCATCGACCCTCTTGACCCCAACAAGGAGCGATCCTTGTCCTTGTTCAATGCCGCGCAGCGGTTTGTGCTGAGCGAATACTGGCGGATCCCAGCCCTGCCGGTCTCGAACTGGACTCGATACTTGGCCAATGGGTGGGCGCTGGCGGGGATCTGGACCTTTCAATCCGGCTTTCCGATCCGCATTACCTCTTCGGACGACCTGGAACTGATGGGCAGCTTCGACTTTGAAGCTCCCGGCGAACCCAACATGATTGCGCCATTTCAGCGGCTTAATCCACAAGCCTCGAACGGGTACTACTTCAATCCGGCATCTTTTGCCAACGGGCCTTTGGGAGTGATTGGCAGCGCTCCGCGTGACATATGTTGTGGCCCTGGCATTGCAGAACTCGATCTGGCGCTGCACAAAGACATCCCGATCACCGAGGGCAAGACCTTGGAGTTCCGGACGGAATTCTTTAACGTGTTTAATCGGACTCAATTCCTGAACCCCGATGGAAATATTTCGGATGGCACATCCTTCGGCACGGTAAGCGAGGAACGAGACCCAAGACTGGTGCAGCTTGCGTTGCGGCTGATCTTTTAGGACAAACGTAGCTTGACGAGACTCAGGTACATCGTCTTTTGGATCGCACTGCTGAGCGGCACCGTGTACGCCGCTGAACACCCGCGTGCGGTCGTGCACAGCGAGGACCCGGAATACCCTGAGGTCGCCAAGAAGATGGGCCTCCACGGAACCGTGAAACTCAGGCTTTGGATTACCCCCGACGGCACCGTTCGCAGGGTGGAGTATATCGGTGGTCATCCCCTGCTTGCGGAATCGGCGTTAAAGGCGGTCAAAAACTGGAAATACGCCGTCGCCACCCAAGAATCGGAAACGACGGTGGAGATCAAGTTCTGATCTGATCACCTGGCCAGCGCAGTTCTGAACCGCAGACGGTAGTCTCTTCCATCCAGCTGCACCAGACGGCACATTTCAAACAGACGCGACCGCATTCGCTCGCCGATGCGGTCTCCGAGCGTCTCTTCTCGAGATGCCCGGCGCGCACCCTCCACGCCGTCCGCCGCCGCGCTGGGGCCATCCAGATAGTTGCTGGTAATCATCGTGGTGCGGTTATCGTTGTAGCGGCTGTTCAAGATCAGGCTCACCGTGTCCCATACCCACTCGGAAGGCTTCACCGCACCCAGGTCATCGAGCAGGACCACCTCGGTTTCAAAGATGGGCTTCAGGACTTCCAACTCGGTGGCTTGTACCGAGGGATTATAGGAATTCTGAATCCGCTTCAACAGCTCGCGGTAATCGCAGAACAAGCAAGGAATACCCTTCTCAATCAGTCGCCTCATGGCGGCTACAGACAAATGGGTTTTTCCCACGCCACTCGGCCCGACAAGCAGCAGACCGGTTCGGTCCAGAGGATATTGTTCGGCCCACTTTTCGAGCGTGATCTTCGCCGCCGCCAAGCCGGCGTTGAAGTCCGTTCTGTAGTTTTCGAACTCACACTCCGCGTAGCGTGCCGGGATGGCCGAGGCACTCTTCAGGTGCTCCTCCTGATTCTTGAGCACACACTCGCAACGCTTCACCCGCCGCTCGTGGCCCTGGCTGGCGTCTTTCCAGCCGCTGCCGCCGCAGATAGGACAGCTGGACGATTCTTTAAGCGGTCTGGTTGGCGTGCCTCTCGGCGTAGCAGGCCCAGCAGCTTCCCCACTGCGTGAGGCCAGACTCTGGATGGCGCGAACACTCTTCTCGTCCATTTTCTTTCCTGCTTAGTGTACCTTCAAAATCTAGATAAGAGGTGGTGGCATCTTCTGTGGATCGAGTGGATCTCTTTCTCTTTTTGTGGAATTTTAGTACCTGCTCCTCGTAGATCTCAAACAGCCAGGGGTGATAAATCCAGACGCAGCCGTCAACCGTCGGGCCCTCACGCTCGAACAAGCGCAGCACCGGTTCGGATTCCTTTTGGAAGAATTGCCGAGTGCGCGCATTCGCAAGGCGCCACAGTTGCCCGTCGTCTAACAAGTATCCCGGTCGTTCGGAGATCCATGCGGCAAACAACAGGTTCAGATACCAGGCTTGCTGATAATCGGTCAGAGACCGGTAGCGCATGTCGCCTACAAAGCCGTGAACATAAAATGGAAACCACTCCAAGCGTTGATTCCGTCGCGAACGTCCACTTGCGGAAGCCATGGGTGTATGAGGGAGCGAAAAAGAGAATGCGCTCAGCCTGGCAGCGGGTGCAAGAGGAAACTTTCTCTGCGCTGTGTAGATTTTGTGGAGATGTTATCTCGGTTGTGGAGCCCAGAGGAAAATCAGGAATCTCACTCGGCCCCTAAACTGCTATTTCGAATTTCGCTGCGCGTTGCGGTGTGGACGGCAGGATTGCGGATCGTGAATCGCGGCCTCACGGACGGTTTGCAGGAACACGCGCGCCTCGGGTCGTAGAGGACGGCGCCGTGGATGAATGACATCCAAACTCCGTTCTAAGGGCTCGGCATCCAGAACTTTGATGGCGGTCAATTTGTGCGCGCGGAGTTCCTGGCCAACCGCCAATTGGGGAAGAAACGATAATCCCAATCCGCGTTCCACCATGCGCTTGGCGGTCTCGATCGAGTCCACCTCGAGAGCCACGTTCGGCACCAGCCCGGCGCGGCGAAACAGGCTGTGGGTTAGAGTCCAATCGCTCGAGCCGTGCTCGTAGAAGATTAACGGCCAGCTGGCCACCTTCTCCAAATGGGCGCGATGGGCCTGGGCCGGACCGCGCCGGGAATGCGTCACCAGCAGGAGCGGGTCCTCCCGCAGGCTGATCGTCTCCACCTCGGGATGCTGCAGGGAACGAGCCAAGCCGATCTCCGCCTCCTCCCCCAGCACCATGTTGAGAACCTCCTTGGAGTGACCAGGACGAATGCTGACGATCACGTTCGGATGAGCTTGCTGAAATCGCTTGATCACATCCGGCAGAAAATAGACGGAAATAGACAAGGCCGCGGCGATCTGGAGGGGCATTCCGCTGGCGGGTTGACTCTCGTGGACTGCCTGGCGAGCGAGGGCAGCGGTGCGCAGCAGCTGTTCGGCGTGCGGTTTGAATGTCCTGCCTGCTTCTGAAACCACCAGCCCGCCGCGGGAGCGAGCGAAGAGTTTGACGCCGAGCGATTCTTCCAAGGCTCGAATTCTTGCACTCACCGCCGGCTGGCTGATTCGCAGAGCTTCGGCGGCGCGATGAAAACCTCCAAAGGTCGCTACCGCTAAGAAGGTCTCAACCTGGTCGATCTCCATAGTCTTTTCCCGTCTCTCCGGGCCGCCGTCGTCTGCAACATATTCTTATCATAAAATGCAAGGCTGATAACCGAAACTTATCAGAACGATAGAAACGTTACGTTTGACGCGACCCGCCGCTTCCCCCACAATCGCCAGATGTTTCGCCGCTCGGGGGCCTTCCCGGAGTGGTTAAGACGACCTTCGGCGAAGCTGCTGAGGACGCGAGACTTATGACGATCGAAAACAAATCTGCATCGATGGCAAAAGATTGGGAGACGAACCCGCGCTGGCGGGGGATTACCCGCCCTTATTCCGCGCAGGAAGTCGAACGGCTGCGGGGATCGATCACGGTGGAACATACGCTGGCGCGACTGGGCGCCGAGAGGCTGTGGCATCTGCTGCAGCAGGAGTCCTACGTTGCCGCCCTGGGGGCGATGACCGGAAACCAGGCCGTGCAGCAGGTGAAAGCCGGGCTCAAAGCCATTTATGTAAGCGGCTGGCAGGCGGCTGCCGATGCCAATGATGCTGGTCACATGTACCCTGACCAGAGTTTGTACCCTGCCGACAGCGTGCCCAATCTGTGCCGCCGGCTCAATCAGGCTCTCATGCGTGCCGACCAGATCCACCACGCGGAGGGCCAGAATGGTACGTATTGGTTCGCTCCGCTGGTCGCCGATGCCGAAGCAGGTTTCGGTGGCAACCTGAACGCCTTTGAACTGATGAAGGCGATGATCGAAGCGGGAGCGGCCTGTGTCCACTTCGAGGATCAGCTCTCCTCGGCCAAGAAATGCGGGCACCTGGGGGGCAAGGTGTTAGTCCCAACCGTCGAGGCCGTTCAAAAACTGATCGCCGCGCGTCTTGCCGCTGACATCATGGGAGTACCAACTCTGATCATGGCGCGCACCGATGCCGATAGTGCTCAGCTGCTGACCAGCGATCTTGACCCGCAGGACCAAAAATTCCTGACCGGTGAACGCACGGTCGAAGGTTTCTTCCGGACGCGGGGCGGAATTGCCGCGGCGATTGCCCGGGCGATCGCTTACGCGCCCTACGCGGATCTTCTGTGGTGTGAGACTTCCCAACCCGATCTAAAGGAAGCGCGCGAGTTTGCCGAAGGCGTGCACGAACGATTCCCCGGCAAGATGCTGGCCTACAACTGCTCGCCCTCGTTCAACTGGAAGAGTAAGCTGGATAATTCGACCATCGCGAAGTTCCAAACCGAGCTGGGGGCGATGGGCTACAAGTTCCAATTCATCACCCTGGCAGGGTTCCATGCCTTGAACCTGACCATGTTCCAGCTGGCGCGCGACTACAGGCTGATGGGCATGACCGCTTACTCGCGCCTGCAAGAGAAAGAATTTCACGAGGAAGCCGAGTCCGGGTACCAGGCAGTGAAACATCAGCGCTTCGTAGGCACCGGCTACTTCGACGCCGTCACCCAGGTCATTGCGGGTGGCACCTCTTCGGTCACCGCACTTGGCGGTTCGACCGAAGCCGAACAGTTCACCGAACACCCGCCGCAGCCTTCCGCTGAACCCGCCCACGAATTCGCCGCCAGAACGAGTTCCCGCCGGAATGCCGCCAGTCAGCTCATCCCACGCGAGTGCCCAACCCCATCGGTGATCCCCCCCATCGAGGCGGGTGGGGAAGAGATGCTGTTGCCTTCGGGGGACTGAGCGTTCCCCATCGTTTGTAGTGCGCGTACAAGCCGCCCTTCTCGCTAACTAGCGATGAGGGCGGCTTTGTTTTTGACCAAGCACTGGGAAGACTGTCGGGAGGAAAGAACGGCCCAGGCGGCGTTTTGCGATTGCGAGAGAAGAGTCTTCGAGCCCCAGATAGCGCAATCGGCCCAACCATATGCGGAGATTCCTGAAAGGCTTTTAACACGACCAGAGCCCGAGATACTCTCGTCCGCTGTTCCAGGGTCATTCGTGGGGCATTCTCCTTGTTCGATGACCCAAACTCGCCACCGTGTGTGGATTTCCACAGTTGACTTTCGTCTCTATCCGGCGCTAAATAGGGCCGCCGGGTCTTTAACTTGGGGATCACGCCCCCTCGCCACTTTGAGGACTAAAAGACCTACCAGGAGAAACGATGAACAAAGCCGATCTAGTTGATCGTATTGCAGCCGGCAGTGATATCAGTAAAGCGCAGGCCGCTATCGCAATCGACACCGCGATGCAAAGCATCACCGGTGCCTTGAAGAAAGGGGATCGGGTTGCCTTGATTGGTTTCGGCACCTTCTCGGTCGCCCAGAGAAAAGCCCGCAACGGACGCAATCCACAGACGGGCGCGACCATCAAGATCGCTGCCCGTAGAGTCGCGAAGTTTACCCCAGGAGCGGAGCTTAGAAAGGCAGTCAACCGCGCAAAATAAGGGCTGGATTTTATCTCGAATACGGCAGGGGTAGCCCCTGCCGTCTTTCCTTGAGTCCGAAAATACCAGTTCCGTACAATCCAGTTGTTCCAAGTGATCACAGCCTAGCCCCACTAGGGCGTAGGTACGCCGCAAAAGACACCACATACCTTGTTCAAGAAGGTCTCTGGCGAGTGAGGGAAGCTAGGAACGCGCCATTGCGGCCAGCAAAAACAGGGTCAACACGAGAAGCGCCGGTTTCGGCAGCCTCCGCAGAAGCGTCCACACCACAATGCTCATCGACTCGCTCCTCCGCGTGGGGGCGTCCACGAACCAATCCCTCGGCCGAACCTAACTACGACAATTCGGGCATCGGCAGTCAAAGTGATCTGAATTTGCTTTAGCTTTATCGGGTTGATTGTACAAAAAACCTCGCTCGAAAGGCAAAATGGCATTTATGACTTGGATACGTACCATCCCGTTGGCAAGCGCCGATGAAAAGCTACGGAAGGCAGTCGAAGGACAGAAGCGCTTTTATCCGCTGGAATACGCTACTCCTGTGCACCCGGCCGAAGGCGGAGGCTCGCAAATTGTGGCGTCACACAGCCTGATTCCGGATGCGCTCTACCACGCCTTCTCGACTTTTGGTGTACTCCTGTCGCCGGATTTGCCGCTCTCCCGACGGCAGCACGAGATGATCGCTACCCTGGTGTCGGTCACCAATCGTTGTGTGTATTGAAGCGATCTCACGCAGAGTTTCTGCGTCGCATAACTCTCGATCCGGCACTGATCGACGCGCTTGAGCGGGACTACACCACTGCCCCCATACCCCGTCAAGAACGGGTGATGTTGGAATACGTCGTGAATCTTACCCGAGACGCGACCACCATCTCAAAAGACGATCATGAGCAGTTGCGGTCCGTCGGATTCTCCGACCAGGCAATCCTCGAGATCACGCTCATTGCTTCGTGGTTTAACTACATTAACCGCGTCGCCGATGCGCTGGGCGTGGGACGAGTATGACAGCGATCAGCCCACCCCAAGGGTTAGGAAGAGAAGAGCCGTTCCCGAGATCCATGCGGAAGACCGACAGTTTGAGAACCGATCCACGCATCGAGAAGCTGGTGGAGAAGACCGTTGTTTTCTTATTCAGGGCATGTGTTGCAGCCGCCCGCGCTGCCGATTGCCTTACCGCGAGAAGTTTCGGTGCCTCGCGTGGACCGGCGTATAATCCACGCACCACAGGTGCCCTGGCGATGACTGATTCTTAGAGCCAAAGCATTTTGGGGCAGACCGAACCCGGTCGACCACCAGAAACTCCGCCCTGTCCGAGGACTTCGTCATGTGGAGCAACCTATTTGATTTCCCGGTTGTGATTTGCATGTTATCGTTGGCCGCGATGTGGCTTGCGACACAATTTGGCGTCTTTTGTCGAAAGAGGGTGTTCCCTTTGCAGGAAGGTGAGCAGCAAGATTTTGACATCGTCATACCGGGTACTCTGACGCTGCTCGGGCTGATTATTGGTTTCAGTTTTTCCGTGGTCACCGGTCGTTACGATCAACGTAAGAACTACGAGGAAGCAGAAGCCAACGCGATCGGTACGGAGTACGTGCGGGCTGACCTGCTGCCTGCGCCGGACGCGGCGAAAGTGCGCGAGCTATTGAAGAAGTATCTCGATGAGCGCGTATCGTTCTATACGACTCGCGATTCCGAGGGGCTTGCCAAGGTCAACCGAGACACCGCCGAACTCCAGAATGAGTTGTGGTCCGTTGTCCGGGCGGTGCCCACGGCGCGGGATTCAGTTGTGGTCGCCCTCGCGGTTTCGGGTATGAACGACGTGCTGAACTCGCAGGGATACACGCAGGCGGCGTGGTGGTACCGCCTGCCAGGTGCGGCGTGGGGCCTGATGATCGCCATTGCTCTGTTCTGTAACTGGTTAATCGGCTATGGCTCCCATCGCAGGGGCACGGCTCTGTTTCAGGTCTTGCCCCTGGTAGTGTCGGTCTCGTTTTTGCTGATTGCTGACATCGACAGCCCCCGTCGAGGCCTCATTCGCGTGCATCCCCAAAATCTCGCAAGCCTCGCTCAATCCCTAAGTGCACAGTCGTCATTCTGAGGGGGCGCTGATCGGCCGTCGCCCAACTGCCTCTAGCGCCTTTGTGGGCACGAATGCGCTACTCTTTTCTCGATGGAACGCCATTCCCTCGTCGAGTACCTCCCGGTTTTCCTGTCGCATGGAAACGAAATCGCTTATATCGAGCGCAGAGGGTATCGCAGCCTGCACTGGTCCTACCGGGAGGTTGTGCAAATGGCGTCTCGGTTCCGGCGAGAGCTAGAGCTACGAAGGATTTCGAAAGGTGAGCGGGTGGTTATCTGGGCGCCCAATTCAGCCGAGTGGGTTGGGGTGTTTCTCGGATGCCTCCTCAGTGGCGTTGTGGTCGTGCCGCTCGACGACATCGCAACCGTGGACTTTGCCTTGCGCGTATGCGAGCAGGTCAGCGCCAGGTTGTTGGTTTGTTCCCGGGAACACGCTCAGCCATCCCTTCCAACCATGATCTTCGAAGATTTGGCCAATGCCTTAGCTCGGCATTCCTCAGACCCGTATGTTTCGCCCGCACTTGGTCCGCTCGATCCGCTCGAAATCGTTTTTACTTCCGGCACCACTGCCGAACCCAAAGGGGTGGTTATCACCCATGGCAACGTCGCAGCCAATCTTTCCCCACTCGAAGCCGAGATTCGCAAATACCTGAAGTACGAGAAGCTGGTTCACCCGATTCGCTTCCTGAATCTCCTGCCCTTGAGCCACGTTTTCGGCCAGTTTCTGGGAATTTTCCTGCCCCCCTTGATGGCAGGGACCGTTGTTTTCCAGGAGGGATTGAATCCTTCCGAAGTAATTGCCACCGTGAAACGCCAGGTCGTATCGGTGCTGGTCACCGTACCCCGCGTCCTCGACTCGCTCAAACAGAAGCTCGAGCGTGATCTGCGCGAGGAGGAGCGGCTCGACCAGTTTCACCGGAACTTCGAGGCCTCCGACGGGAAGCACTTTCTTCATCGATGGTGGACATTTCGGCAGATTCGGCGACGGTTCGGATGGAAGTTCTGGGCTTTCATCTCGGGCGGCGCTCGACTGGATCCCGAAACCGAGGAGTTCTGGCATCGCTTGGGCTATGCCGTGATTCAAGGTTACGGGTTGACCGAGACAACTTCGCTGGTTAGCGTGAATCATCCTTTTCGCCTGGGCAGGGGATCGATCGGAAAAGTGCTGGCCGGCCGGGAGGTCAAGCTGGCTTCCGACGGGGAGATTCTGGTTCGAGGGGGAGGTATCGCCGCGGGCTATTGGCACGGCAACGAGCTCGAAACGGTTGTGGGAGCGGAAGGTTGGTACTTTACCGGAGATCTGGGGGAACGGGACGCGGAGGGAAACCTTTATTTCAAAGGTAGAAAAAAGGAGGTGATTGTGACGCCGGCCGGGATGAACGTGTATCCGGAAGATCTCGAGGCAGCCCTGCGGCACCAGCCTGAAGTCAGAGACGCCCTCGTCATTGCTCTTCCGCGCGACGGCAACGCAGAACCTTGTGGGGTGATCATTTTGCGGAATTCCGAAATCGATCCGGCAGCTGTGGTCCAACGCGCCAACCGGTCCTTAGCGGAGTACCAGCGTCTGAATCATTGGTTCGTCTGGCCGGAGACCGATTTTCCCCGAACTTCGACCCAAAAACCGAGGCGCAATCTGATTCAAGAAGCTGTTCTAAGCAAGTTTCATCAAGCGGCAAGCCCGGCCGGTCGGTCAAGCTCGCTGGCTGATTTAATCGCCCGCATCTCCGGTCGCTCGCCTACGGTTCTCGATGCCAACACCCGTTTGGACTCCGATCTGAACCTGAGTTCGCTCGACCGCATCGAATTGTTGAGCGCGCTCGAGGATCGATATCAGGTCGACCTCAGCGAGACGCGCTTCGCGACGGTCGCAACAGTTGGGGATCTCGAGCGCATTTTGCAGGGCGAAGTGCCTCGACGTGTCAACTACCACTATCCCCGCTGGGTACTCGGCTGGCCGATCCCTTGGATTCGCATTTCGGTGCATTACCTCTTGTTACGCCCGGCAGTGTTTCTGCTCGGCTGGCCCCGCGTCGAAGGACGGCAAAATCTTAAGGGAGTCGAAGGTCCCCTGCTCGTGATTTCCAATCACATTGGAGATGTGGATCCCGGCTTCGTGTTGACTGCCCTGCCGGCTCGTCTCCGTCATAAGCTCGCCGTCGCCACCGGAGGGGAGGCCCTCGAAATCCTAAGAGCACCACTCGCCACTCGCGGTCTCCCGGGTCGTGTTTATGACCGCATCAAATGGACCCTGGGGGTATCTTTGCTCAATCTGTTTCCCCTGCCGCGGGAGGCAGGTTTCCGTGAAAGCTTTGCCTACGCGGGAGAGTGTGTCGACCGCGGTTACAACCTGCTCGTCTTTCCCGAAGGCCAGCAAACCCAGGATGGCAAGCTTCGGCGATTCCGAGCGGGGATAGGTTTGCTGGCACTCAATCTGCGGATACCGATTGTCCCCATGCGCATCGACGGATTGTTTGAGCGAAAGCAAGCGGGTAGAAAGTTTGCTTGGCCGGGCCAGATTCGAGTGAAAATCGGGCCGCCTCTCAAATTTTCCGCGGATAAGAGCCCCACTTGGATTGCAAGCGAACTCCGCAAGAAGATCGAGGAGCTCTAATGCCGGCACCAGGCAAAGGGAATACTAGGATGAAGCGCACAGTTTAAACAGCTTCTGCACAGATACTTGGGACAAAAATACAGCAATTACCGTATGGATTTAGCGACTTTCCACCGAAGGCCAAATACTGGCAGTCTTGGGACGCAGCGTTTGTCGATCCGGTCCCAGGCCCCTAAAAAGCGAGCACCGGAATTACCAACTTCCAGCCTACCCCCAATTAGCGACTTCGGCCGTAGGTAACGGCCGGGGCCGTAGTCAGCCAAGGATCACTGGTATCGAAGGGTTGTCATCGTATCCATTTGGGTGGCCCGTCGTGCCGGCAAGTAACAGGCAAGTACCGCTACGGCAACGAGCGCAAGCGGCACCCCAAGAAAGGTTTCTGTATCCCAGGCGCTGACGCCATAGATCAAACTGGATACAAGCTTGGCCAGACCCAACGCTAGGGCTAGGCCTAAGATGACTCCGGCTGCAGAGTGAAGCATGGCCCGGCCGGTAATCGTGAGCAACAGTGTTCCGGACTGTGCTCCGAGCGCCATACGAATGGCAATTTCGCGCCAGCGCTCGGTGACCGAATTGGCCATGACAGCATAGACGCCAACGGTGGCGAGGATCAACGCCAGGACACCAAACCCCGCCATCAGCAATGCCACATATCGCAAAGCACTCGCCTGGGCCGAGATCAGGTCGGACATAGATTGGATATTTTCGACTGCCAGGTCTGGGTCGAGCTGGCGAATCTCCGAGCGCACCGCCGCAACCAGCTGCCCTGGATTGCTGGTGGCCCGAAGCGTGAAATCCATGGAGCGCGGAGGCGCCTGCTGAAAGGGCCGATACAGAACGGAACGGAAGGAGCGGTCATAAATTTCGTGCTGCACGTCGGCGACAACTCCCACGACCGTAACCCAGCCAACGTCGGGTTGGTCAGAGGCGACCTTCAGATGCTGGCCAATAGCATCCTTTCCAGGCCACAGGCGCTGCGCCATGCTTTGGCTAACCAGGCATACCGGCATGGTCTCTGCGGTGTCGGCCCCGCTGAACTCTCGGCCCTGGCGCAACCCAATCTGCATGGTGCGGAAGTAATCCCTGCTGATTGCCTCCGACATCGCTACTGGACCCTGCCCTGAGGCAGAGAGCGGCGCTGCTTGAATGATCAGATCAGAGTTGTCCTCATAGAAGCTGTAAGGAATGCCGCTTGCAAGGGCCGCGCTCTTGACCCCCGGGAGTGCCGACAGTTGCGCGAGCAGTTGGTCAAGAAACGCAGTCATTTTTTGCGGCTGGGAATACCGCAGTTCAGGGAGCGTGAGATGGAAAGTTAGGAGAGAGGATGGTTCGAGGCCGGCTTGGCCGGCGGCCAGCACCCCGAAGCCCTTGACCATCAGTGTGGCACCGATAAGCAGCACCATCGCCAGAGCCATTTCGGTTGCGACGAACACGGCGCTGCACAGGTGTCTGCGCCGGCCAACGATGCGCTCGCCTCCTTCGACCAAGGAACTTCCGACCTCGGTTCTCGAATGTTGCCAGGCGGGAACCAAGCCTGTGAGCATCCCTGCCCCGACCGCGATCGCCGAAGTGAAGAAAAGGCCAGCAAGATTCATCCCTAAACTTTCCAGATCGCAGAACCACCGAACATCGTTCGGCAGCGTTCGGCGGAGGATCGCCGTGCCGTAGATCGCCAGTACTCCGCCCAATCCTCCGCCAATGAAAGCCAGAAGCATACTTTCTGAAAGGAGTTGCCGGAACAAGCGGAAACGACTTGCACCCAGCGCGGTTCGGATGACGATCTCCTGCTGCCGTCTGGCTCCACGGGCGAGTTGCAGCGTGGCAAGATTGGCGCAAGCAATGAGAAGGACAAAACCGACCGCTCCCAGCAGCAACAGCACAAACTGCCGGTTGTAGTCCAGAACGATATGATCACGCAGACTTACAACCTGCACGATCCGATTCCCATTGTCCTGGGGGTACAGGTCACGCAGTTGTTTCCACAGGGTATGGATTTCCTCCAGCGCCTGTGGCAGGGTCACGCCCGCCCGGAGACGACCCACGGCGTTGAACTCGAGCTGCCTACGCTCAGCTTCGATGCTCCCGTCCATCACCAGCGGTATCCAGAACGCGGGAGCGCCCAATGGGAACGTGGCTCGATCCGGCAGGACACCAATCACCGTGAAGGCCCTGCCGTTCAATTCGAGCTTTGCACCCACGGCTGCGACGTTCGCGCCAAAGCGCTGTTTCCATAGCGAATCGCTGATGACGACTACGTCATTCTTTCCCGGGGCTTCGTCCTGGCGAGAAAAGGTGCGACCCAGTGCCGCTTTCAATCCAACGGTCGCGAAGAAGTTCGGAGTGACCCTGACGCCATGGACTTCTTCCACTTCTTCGCGGTTACTCGCGCTTGCGCTCCAGTATTCATAGGCTGCCAGGTCGTCGAAGCTCTTGCTGGCCGAGGCTAGGTCCTGATAGTTTGCTGGAGAAATGCCCGAGTCTTCGCTGCCGATCGGTTGTTCACCCACGACAACCAGACGGTCGATGTCGGGCAGGGCCACGGGCCGGCGAATTATCAGATCGGCCAGGCTGAAGATTGCCGTATTCGCCCCGATTCCGATTG
>DASPVG010000117.1:0-2700 GCA_035622455.1 Terriglobales bacterium | reverse complement strand
AATAAGCCACGTCGGGCTGCATATGCTGGGCTTTGCTGAAATCGTAGAGCCGGTAAACTCGCTGCGTGTCGCGATCCCGCAACCAGAACACTGCATGCGAAGGATATTCCGTCCGCGAGAGCAGGAACAGATTATTGGCGCTGAAGTTGAACATGTGGACTGAGACACAAGGAGCGGAGGTCGCGAAGACCTCCGCCCATTGGCAGCGCCGTTAAGGGGTTACCCGGCGGACTCCTCCGTGACGGGATATCACCACAGCGCGGCGCTTGCACGTGGCCGGAAAGGACGCTATTCTTCCGGCGAGCTGGAATTCTTGTTGGCTTTGCGCAGGCTGTCGCCGCCCAGCAGGAAGATCTCGGAGTTCTCGACCAGGCGGTCGGCGATCGCGGTGGCGATCGTGGTGTTGAACAGGATGTTGCCCCAGTCCGAGAATGGCGTGTTCGTTGTAATAACTGTCGACCGTTTCTGCTATGACGTGTGGAGATAACTTGATAAAAGAGATTTGAAGTTTGTTGGTCGAGGGCCAGATATCCTAATTCGTCAATAAATGTTGAGCTCAACATTTATCGACTAATGTGAAGTTTTCAAAAATGTGGAGTTGCCGGACGGAAGCCTTTAAGCCCGATGCCTAACGAGGCTTCGCCTCAGACCGACCAGGCATGTATTGGATGTGCACGAAGCGTAGCGGATAATTCGAGATTGGCTCCGGTGGCCGAAGAAACTGGCGAAACAGTTTCTTGTCGATGATATGAGCCGCACAGCGGCGATTGATCCCGAAGGACCGGAACCAACCGGAGCCGCGAGTGAGCATACCACAGAACATCGCTCAGATTCTGAAAGAGCACGTCACGTTCGAGCTGGAGTGCATCGATCGGATGTACCTGAATGTGTACGTGCCGGCTTTGCAATGCGAAAGCGGGGTAGTAGGCTTCTTCCGGCGTCACCGGGGCCATCCGTTTGCATCGTCGGCCCTGATGGACCCGATGACCAAGAGCTTCATTGCGGCCACAGAGCGCTTCAGCAAGGAGCATGGGATACCGCTAATTCAGTTCGAAAAGGGTCAGCGCAAAGACGAGGTGATGGCGCAACAGCTGAGAAAGTTTGACCGGCAAGAAGGCGTGGTGTTCATCGGCAAAGCCCAGGAGAAAACTCCGGTTTTCCGAACGGAGAAGCGCAAGAATCCGGAAACCGGCCGGCGGTATCCCTGGATCGTCCGCTCCAGCGCGATGGTCAATCATTATTACTGGTATTGCTTGGACCGTGACTTCGGCCCGTTCTTTCTGAAATTCTGTTCGTATTTCCCGTACAATGCCAAGCTCTGCCTGAATGGGCACGAATACGCGAAATGTCAGCTCCGCCAGGAAGGCATCGAGTACAAGGCGCTGGACAACGGATTTGTTTCCTGCGCACAGCCCGAGCGGCTGCAAACCATCTGCGATGAAATGGGGCCCGAGCAGATCGACGGTCTGTTGCGCAGATGGCTGGCCCGCTTGCCGCACCCGTATACAGCGCAGGACCGGGCAGCCGGTTACCGCTACGACCTATCCATCCTGCAAGCCGAGTTCTCCTTGACCCAGATCCTGGACCGGCCACTCAGCGGCCGCCTGTTGTTCGAAGAGATCATCCGTGAAAATCTCGACCTCGGCCGTCCGGATAAGGTGCAGTTGATCTTCGACCGCCGGGTGACCAAGAGGACGCCGGGACACTTCCGGACTCGTGTGCTGACCGAGGGGGTGATTCCCTCGTTGCATGTCGATTACAAGAGCAACCGTATCAAGCAATATTTCAAGCAGGTTCCCGGAGTACGCGAGGTGGGAGCCCGCACCGAAATGACGGTCAACAACACACGCGACCTCTACATCGGCAAACGGCTATGTAACCTGCCGGCATTACGGCAGGTGGGATTTCAAGCCAACCGACGTCTTCTCGAAGTCGAACGCCTCAGCCACGACTGCGCGGTGGGAGAGGAAGCGCTGCATCAGTTGAACCGTCCCATAGAAGTCAACGGGCAACGCGCCTCCGCGTTGCGAACCACCGATTTGCGCGTGCTGGCGCTGTGGCACCTGCTGGTCTGGTTCCGTCTTCTGCCCTGCGGTTTCGCCAATCGAGACCTGCGCGAACAACTCGCAGTGCTCACCGGGCAAATGCCTCATACCATTACCCAAGGCAGAATGACGTACGACCTGCGCCGGCTCCGCTTCCACGGCATGATCGAGAGAATCCCCAAAACCCATCGCTATCGAGTCACGGAGTTCGGTCTCCGGGCGGCCCTCTTTTTCACGCGCGTCCATGCTCGCCTCTACCGGCCTGTCGTCGCAGAAGTGATGCCGAACGCCCCGCCGGAAACCACCGACCTCGGCCACCATTTCGCCAAACTGGAGGAAGAAATCAATAAGCGGACCGAGGCAGTCAAGCTCGTCGCATAAACTTGACTCAATTACATCCAATCTTGAATCTCAAGACCACTAGCGCTGGAACTATTAAACTTGTGGCTGACACTCTGATAGGTGCAGGCCCGGGCGCATCGGGAAACGGAACACTAGCCACGGTAGGTTCTACGGTTGTTGGAATAGGCACAAGCGAGGTAGCTCTTTCGAATGTGCTGCTCCTCGATTCGAGTCTCAACAGCATCGCGAGTACAACGGCACCCTTGACTGTTACGATCACTCCCGAGCCGGTGAATTGTGCACTTGTGGGATT
>DASPVG010000116.1:0-44031 GCA_035622455.1 Terriglobales bacterium | reverse complement strand
CGGAGCCATATCGTGTCTTGAGCTTGGTCACGAGCGGGGAGGTCCAGGGCGGAGCTACAGGACCGGCGGGTTTAGCCGCAGCCGGCGGGGGCGATTTAGTTTCCTCGGGCATGCCTCAGGGGTACAAATCTCCGGCCCAGCGACGTTTTTGCAGGAACGTTCATTTCTAACAGCACGCACTGACGCTGTCAACGAGCAGCCTGCTGCGGTAGTGGGCTACTTGGAATTTCCAGCCTTAGGTTTCTGCGCCTCTTCCGGTTTGGGATTTGCCGTGAAGGAGCCGAGAAAACCATCGCAACCAGGAACTGGGTGAACCCCGATGCTTTGAGAATGGCACGGCCGGTTACACTCATGTCGGCTTTTGTTTCCTCACTCCGCGGTTCGTCTTGATCATCTTGAGCAAGGCTCCGAGAGCCTCCATGGCCAAGTGACTGGCATGAGAAGATGCTTCCGGCAAGCCTTCGACGGCTTCGAGAAGTTCCTGTCGTCGCAACTCACCTGCTTCTTGGAGCGTTCTTCCCTTCACTAGCTCGGTCAGAGCCGAGCCGCAGGCCATGGCAGGAACGCATCCTTTCGCGCGAAAGCGGATCTCGGCGATCCGCCCACTCTCAACCCTGATGGTGAGTCGCAAAATATCGCCGCACGCTGGATTTTCGACTTCGACCGCCGCATCCGGGTTGGCGACCTCGCCGGCGTTGCGTGGATGCTGAAAATAATCGAGCAGGCGTGCCGAGTACATGCCATTCAAATTCTACCTCTTGGGGATCACCGTGCCCGGGCACACGCCCGCACGGCCCAACCTGTAATATAAAGGCAAATGTCCCACGACCATCGTCCGCGACGAATCGTATCCCTCCAGCCCAGCGCCACGGTAATGCTGGCCGCGATCGGGCAACTCGATCGCCTGGTTGCCTGCACCAAATACTGCCGGGATCTTTGCCCGGAGGTTGCCGGACGTGACCTGGTATCCGACTCCTGGACCGCGAGCAAGGATCAGATCATGGCACTCCGGCCCGACCTGGTGATTGCGGCGGTTCCCTACCAAGAAAAAGCAGTCGTAGAGATCCTCGCCTGCGGCACCCGTTTCCTCGGATTGGCGCCCAGGAACCTGGAGGATATCTATACCGACATGGCAACCATGGCGGGAGTGATGGGTGCGGCAGAGCGGGGCGAGCAGGTGATTCGCGAGATGCAAGGCGAGATTGAGGCTATGCGGCGGCGAACCCGGGATAAACCGCGTCCGCGTGTCTTTTCGGAAGAGTGGGGCCATCCCCTGATCGTGTCGCAGGGCTGGGTTGCGCAGCTGGTCGACGCAGCCGGCGGCGAATTTGTCGGGGTGCCGGGAAGCAAAACCACACCCGAAGCCGTTCTGACCGAAGATCCCGAGGTGTGGGTTGCCGCCTGGTGCGGTGCCGGAGACCGCGTTCCCCTCGAAAAGTTGATTCGCCAGCGCCATTGGTCCACGATGAGAGCCGCGCGCGATGGCAGGGTGTACTCGATTCGCGATGAACTTCTGAATACTCCGGCTCCAACCCTCGTCTATGGCTTGCGAGCCCTGGCCGCGGCCATCCATCCACACGACTTTCCACAACCTCCCGGTCTAAGATCGTTGGCGAACGTGGCCGCTGCGCGAGTGGTGGTTTAGGTCCCCAATATGCCTGCTACATCCAGAATCGACCAGCTCAAGACGGAGTTGGCCAAGGTAGCCGCCGAGGCCAAGTCGGCAGAGGAGCTGATGTCTCGCATGTGTAAGCTCCTGCATGAAAGCATGTTGAAATATAACTGGGTGGGTTTTTACATGCTGGAGCAGGCTCCGCCTGCGCAGCAGCCGATGCTGGTTCTCGGTTGCTTTGAAGGAGCGATGACCCCGCACACCCGAATTGCGCTGAACCAGGGGATTTGTGGGGCAGCGGCTTCGAGCGGTAAGACGGTGGTGGTCGACGACGTGAGCAAAGATCCGCGATATCTGGCCTGTTCGCTCGAGACCAAATCGGAAATCGCGGTTCCCATATTTGCTCGCGGCAAGCTGGCAGGGGAACTGGACATCGACAGCCACTTTCCCGCGGCGTTTGGAGACAATGACCGCAAATTTGTCGAGTACTGCGCCGATCTGGTGGGCAAACAGCTCTCCGAGACCGCTCGATGAGCGCAGGAATTCCAGGTACCAGCGGAAGGCCGATCTCGTGATGAAGCGGGTAGTGGCAGCTTTGATTGTGCAAGATGACAAGATGCTGGTGTGCCAGCGCACCCGCCACCAGACGATGCCACTCAAATGGGAATTTCCCGGCGGCAAGATCGAGAATGGCGAGCAACCGCAGCATGCCCTGCGCCGGGAGCTCGAGGAAGAACTCGGCATTGACGCAAAGATTGGCGAGGAGATCGCGCACATTCGCCATCATTACAAGACCGGCAGTTCGGTCGAACTTCGCTTTTATGTGGTGCGTGAGTTTAAGGGTCAGATTGAGAACCGAATCTTTCGTGACGTGCGCTGGTCCTCCCGTTCCGAACTACCCACCTACGATTTTCTGGAAGCGGACCGAAGCCTGGTACAGGATCTCGCGAAGGGAAAAATTATCTAGGCGGAGCGCGTGACCTCCCCCGCGAAGCGTCTTCGGTCGGGGCCTCGAATCGGGACGAGGTCGAACTTACTGTGAGCTGGTGTTGCGGCGTTTCAGGGTTGGAGTCTCATCCTGGTCGCCGGAGTCCGTACTATCCGTGCTGGCGTGAGGCGGCCGGTGCAGGGAGGGACGAGATCCGTCGTTGTTCTGCAGGTGACGGTTTTCGAGCTCCATCATTCTAGCCTTTACGTCCTCAAATTCCGAGGTGTCCAATTTATATTCCGCCAAGGGGGGAAGCAATGTGTTGATTTCCTGCTGCGTCTTTTCGATGCGGTCGGGGGTTTGAGGATGGGTGTCGAAAGCCTTGGCCAGGGTTCCCGGCTTGTGCTTCTCGAGGGCCTTCACCTTCTCAAAAAAGGCCGTCAGGGCTTGCGGATCATATCCAGCTTTGTACATGTACTCGATGCCCAGATAGTCGGCCTCCGCTTCGAAGCCTCGCGTGAACTTTAAAAAGCCCATCGGCATGGCCAGGCCGGCGATCTGTTGCACGGCGTATCCGATCCCGCCGCCCACGAAGATCAAAGCCACCGAGGCCAGCTGCATCAACTGTCCGCGGGACATTTCCCGAGCCGCGTGGCATGCGGAGACATGAGCAATCTCGTGGGCCATCACGCCTGCCAGTTCGGCCTCGTTATCAGCCGCAACCAGAAGACCGGAATCGACGTAGAAGAACCCACCCGGGAGGGCGAAAGCGTTAATGTCGTCGCTGTCCAGGATCTTGATGGTGAAGGGCACCTGGGCGTCGGAATTCCTGACCAGATTCTGCCCGATGCGGTTCACATATTCGGTAACCACCGGGTCGGTAATCAGCTTGGAACTCGACTCTACCTGCTCGGCATACGACCGGCCCATGGCAACTTGCTTATCCAGGCTGTACCAATTGCCGACGCCTTGTTTGCAGCCCACGTTGCGGTTTCCGATGGCATCAATGTCCTTGATGCTGCCGTCGTGATGCGATTTTTTCGCGGGTTGATTGGCCGAGCTCGCAGAGTTGGTTGTATTTTCGCTAGGGGCCGCGCTATTCGACGTATTTTGGGCAGGGGCCGCACTCTCGAGGACAAGGAGAACTGCACAGAAAAGCGCGATACCTCGCATGGCCCCACCTACCCTGGTTGATGGCTCTCATTATAGATGGGAAGGCGTTGCCGAGGAAAGAGCTATCGAAACCGGGTGCGGAAGGCAAAATAGCCATGCCGGTCAGGGCGGAATCAGCTTTGCCAATGGCTGCGGACAGGCCTGCGCGCGGTGCTCGAGACCAAAAGCCGCGCTGCCCTAGCTGGGGCTGGCTCGCAGCGTCCATAAATACGCGATCGTCAGCACGGTCATCACAACGGTCGTCCCCCAGGCGATGGCATCATAGAATCGCGAATTCACGAAATCTCCCATCAGGTCCTTCTTGTTCACCAGGAGAAGCATGAAGATGAGCACCGGGGGAATGGCAATGCCATTGATGACCTGCGAAAGAATGGAGATTTTTACTAACGGCAGGTTAGGAATAAGAATGCAGCCCGCCCCGGCAACGATGAGAATCGTGTACAGCCAATAGAACACGGGCGCTTCGGAGAATTTTTTCCCCACTCCGGATTCAAAGCCCAGACCCTCACAGACCGTGTAGGCGGTCGAAAGCGGCAAGATCGAGGCGGCGAATAGCGAGGCATTGAACAATCCCAAGGCGAACAGGATGTAGGCGTAATCGCCCGCGAGCGGACGCAGTGCTTGCGCGGCATCGGCGGCTTCGCGGATGTTGTAGTGTCCGTGCACGTACAGCGTCGCCGCACAAGCCACGATAATGAACCAGGCGACCACGTCGGTAAAGATGCATCCGGAAATCACGTCGATTTGCGAGGCTTTGTATTGGCGACGGGTTACTCCCTTTTCGACGATCGAGGACTGCAGGTAGAACTGCATCCAGGGTGCAATGGTCGTCCCCACTACTCCGATCGCCATGTAAAGGTAGCCCGGCTGGCGGAACGCCTCCGGGGGCGGCGGTTTGACCGTGGCAATCAGCGCTTCCTTCCAAGCGGGCTGGGCAAAGAAACCAGCTACGATGTAGGTCACGTAGAAGAAGGAGGCAGCCAAGAAGACTTTTTCGACACTCTTGTACTGTCCTCTGACGACAATCAGCCAGACAATGACGGCGCAGATGGGAACGCTAATGTATCGGGAGACCCCGAACAACTCGAGGCTGCCCGCAATCCCGGCGAACTCGCCCACCACGTTGCCGAAATTGATGAGCAGGATTCCAACCATCATGAAGAAGGTGATGCGCAAGCCGAACTCCTCGCGAATCAGGTCGCTGAGTCCCTTGCCGGTCACGGCTCCCATGCGGGCTGAGATTTCCTGGACCACAATCAGCGCCACCGTGACCGGAATCAAGGTCCACAGCAGCTGATGGCCGAACTCGGTGCCCGCTTGGGAGTAGGTAAAAATGCCGTTGGCATCGTTGTCCACATTGGCGGTGATAAAGCCCGGGCCGACGACGGCGAAGAACAGCAGGATCTGGGTCTTCCAGCGTCTTAGGAATCTCATGGGCACAAATTCGGGACATAGAGCAAAACTACGGTGAAGCGACGAAACAGAATAAACGGAGTCGGCGAATCTGAACAGAGAGAAATCTTCGATGCCTTGAGCAGAACGATGAAAGTTCACGCTTCAAAACCAGCAGTTGGAGCGAACCTGGAGCGAGCTGGCGCTCTGATCCCTGACCAAGAAAACCGCCAGCATCGAACGATGTCTGTTTCGCCATGGCCGTGCCGGAGGACGAAGGAAACCGCCAGCAACATCGATCGCCGTTGGCCAACGCCCGAGGATTGTTCCGGGGTTTCGTACTTCGATGCCCGGGTCTGTCCACCCAGGGTTACCCTCTCACAACTTGGCTCGCAGCAGGCTGATCACATCGTCCGAGGTGATGACCCCGGTCAAGCGCTTGTGTTCATCGACGACGGGTAGAGTGAGTAGGTTGTACTTATCAAACAACTCAGCCACTTCTTTCTCGTTGGCGCCCGGGTTGCAGGAGATCAAAGGCTCCTGGGTGAGAGACAACAGCGGCTGGTCGGGAGTTGCCAACACCAGTTTGGCGAGCGGAACGGCACCCGCGAGCGTGCCTCGCGAATCCACCAGGTAAATTGTGCTCACGGTTTCGATGCCGCCTTCGAAGTGCCGCAAGGCTTCAACCGCGTCCTCCACCGTGGAGGTCAAGTTGAGCGCCAGGTATTCCGGATTCATACGCCCGGCGGCGGTGTTCTCGGGGAACTCGAGGAGGTCGGACACCTCCTGGCGGTCCTCGGGGGCCATTTCTTGCAAGATTTCCGAAGTTCGCTCCTCCGGCAGATCGGCCAGCAGGTCGGCGGCAGCGTCGCGGTTCATTTCCTCGACGATCTCGGCGGCGCGTTCCGAGGGCAACGACTCGACGATGGCCTTCTGGACCTTGGGGTCCACCTCTTCGAGAGCCTCGGCGGCGATTTCATGGTCGAGAGTCTCGAACAGGGCTTCGCGCTCACCGGGAGCCAGTTCCTCGACGATATCGGCGATATCTGCGGGATGCAGCCGTGCCAGACGATCGAGGGAAATGTTCAGCTTCACCCGCCGTGCCGGGTCGGTCTCGATCAGGTCCACGAACTCCCAGGGAATGGGGCGTTCCGGAATCCGGCTCAACAGGGTTCTGAGCGCCGACATCGGGAACAAGCCTTTTAGCAGACGGCGGACGGCTCCACGGGCGCCGATATCGACGTTCACAACTCTCAGTACAGGTTGCTTGTTATAGGTGTCCTTGAACAGCTCAACGTCATTGACTCGGACCACTTTGCGTCCGTGGACATCGATAATCTGCTGATCGAGCAGATCGCGGCCTAGGAGGAAGAGCCCCTCCGACCCGTCAGCCATCGGCCAGCTCGAGACCTGAGTATCCGTGTGTAGACTGCCGTTCATGGAGTTGATCGAGCTGAAGGGCAGTACGCGGTCCCCCGCTTTGGTGTGCACGATCAACACGGCAATGCGGGAACGATCCTCCGCCGGCGCAATCGCAAGTTCCCGAACCCGCCCCGCCGGACCCGCCGGATCGTGGACCGGCAGACCGAGCAGTTCGGTAAGCGCGAGGGTAGCCATCGATCAGAGAATACCCAAGTGCCTACGAAGAAGCTAGACCGTCCGAGGTGGGGCGTCATTCGAAAGAAGATGGGGACACCGCTGATCCGGCCACTCGCGCGCAACGCCCCACGATCACGAACAACATTCACCTCCGATTCGCCGGCTGATGTCCCCCGAGCACGGGGTATCGGAGGACGCGGCTGGTTGCTCGAGCCTTCCTACTGTTGCGTTGACATTTCCACAGGCAAAGGCGAAACTAACGATTCGCCAGAGGGGCGTCTTTGTCCGATCGAAGCGAGGGGCGTAGGTCGAGGGGGATCTAGATCGGCGAGGAGTGACGGGGTGCGTAGTTTCTATCGGTCCTAAACATGACCACAAACCGGGTCTCCTATACGCTCGATTCGACGCTGCAGACGGTTGACAGCGCCGAACAAACAGCGAGTCGCATCGCAGCGGAAGCCGGCTTTGGCGAAGATGAAGTGATCCAGATTTCTATGGCAGTGCGCGAAGCCGCGGTGAATGCGGTCCTGCACGGCAATGCCTACGATCCGGACAAGAAGGTGAAACTCGATTTTGAACGGACCAGCCGGGATCTGGTGATCACCATTCGCGACCAGGGAAAGGGTCTGGACGAGACGAAGATTCCCGATCCCCTGGCTCCGGAAAATCTGTTGAAGTCTTCCGGAAGAGGCATTTTTTTGATCCGCTCGTTCATGGACGACGTGCAAATTCGCGCGTCCCAGACGGGCACGGAAATCAAACTCATTAAGCACGTCCCTGGCTCCGCCGGGGCCGGTAAGGAGGTTTCGCCGTGACCATGAAGACTAGTACTCGTCAGGTCGATGGCATTGCCATCGTGGATTGCAGTGGCCGCATCACCCTGGGAGAAGGCAGCGTGATTTTGCGGGATACGGTCCGCGACCTGCTTTCCAAAGGGCAGAAGAAAATTTTGCTCAACCTGGGCGATGTCACCTATATCGATAGCTCAGGCATCGGTGAGTTAGTCAGCGCCTTCACAACGGTGCGCAACCAGGGTGGCGAGCTCAAACTGCTGAACCTCACGAAAAAAGTCCACGACCTGCTGCAAATCACCAAGCTCTACACCGTCTTCGATGTGAAGGATGATGAAGCCGCAGCCGTAAAAGCATTCAAGTAGGTCCCCAGAGTTTCCGAGGACGGGCCGTGTCATACGGCCCTTGTTCGGTTGCCTTGATGAGACTCAAATTCTGACCTAACTTCCCGTGTGACAGTCCCAGCTGGAAGCTACCGGCCTTGAGCCGTGAGGGGTCAGGCTACGCCCTTTCTCAGCTCCTCGAGCGGATAAAAGGTTCCCCGCCAGACCACGCCACCACGCATCAAAGTCAAGAGCATCGAACTGAGCATGATGTAGACGAACAGCACCGCGCTCAGCGCATGCAGGAAGAAGTAGTACGCCGGCACATCGGACCGCGAAGACATACCTACGTAGATTGCGAAAAGCGATGCCAGCGCGATCGCATACGGCAAGCGGGCCCATCCATGGGCTAGCCAGATTCCGAGGAATGGCATCACATTCAAATAAGCCAGGGCCAAAGCAGACCCCAAGGCGCGCGGCCACTGGAACGACATGAGGGCAAAGAAATTTTTGGTCAGGTTGTCAACCATGCCCATGACGCCCTTGACCCAGCGCAGGGAAATCAGGTCATGACCGAAGACGTTCCGTTGCCGGTACCCACCGTCCTTTACCAGCTTGCCCAATTTCATATCGTCGAGCACCTCCAGACGCAGCGTCTGAAAGGTTCCCAGGGATTCGTACACCGGACGGCGAATCAGGTTGAAAGCTCCAACTCCCATGTGATCCTTGGCTGTGGGATCGGCCACTTTCCAGGGTCGGTGTCCAAACACAAACAGCGTCTGAAAGAAGGCAACCATGGTCCTCTCGCCCGGGCTGTGCATGATCATGCGAGGAAACAACACCAGGTGATCCGCCTGTTCGGAGTGGGCGTAGAGCAACGCGCGGCTGAGTGAATCGGCTCGGAATAGCACGTCGGCGTCGGTGAATAGTAGCCATTCGCCGCCGGCCTCATTCGCCCCTTTCCACATGGCGTGGACCTTCCCCAGCCAGCCGCTCGGCAGCTCGCTCACGTGAATAACCTTCAATTTCTGCTGGGCCTCGGGCCGGGCCGCAACTTCCGCGATGAGTTCGCGCGTACCGTCACCCGAGCGGTCATTGACTACAATCACTTCGTAGTGGTCGTAGTCGAGGTGGAGCAGGCGACCCAGGGATTCCGCGATGTGTTCTCGCTCATTGCGTGCGGGAACGATAATGCTGACCCGGGATGTGGTACTGGGGGCGGAAATCCGCCTGGGATCCCACTCGGGACGAGAAATGTCGGCCACCTGCGGCATGCCCCGCGCCGCATCGAGAACGCGCGATACCCAAATCACAGCCAGGATCGTGCCGGCAATCCAATGAACGTACGTCATCCTGCCGGGATCCCGTTTGCCTGACGCTCCTGGCGAAGCTCGACGGGAGGAGCGAAGCGCATTCCGTAGAACAGTATGGCGGAAGATATAGCCATAGCGATCACGGGCAGCACGAAGGCAGCTTCGAGTGAACGCCGGTCGGCGACGTATCCCATCAGGGTGGGGGAAGGAACATCCCCCAAAAGATGAAAGATGAAGATGTTCAGGGCAATCGCGGTTGCCCGAATGTGGGCGCCCACCGAATTCACCAGTGCCGTGTTGAGCGGCGACGTGTTCAGCAGGAGGAGAAATGCCGCCGCCGCGATCGCGGGCAGCATCACCGCTCCCTTGAAAAATAGGGCGACGATCATCGCCGGAACGCCCAATCCCATGCTGAGCGCCGACACGAAGTAGTACGAGCCCTTCATGCGGGGCAGCAAGCGGTCACCGAGCCAGCCCCCGGCCAGAGAGGCCACAATACCGTCGACCACGACGATCGAGCCAAAGATCTCGTCCGCCTCTTTGAGGCTGTATCCGCGGGCGACGGAGAGGAAGGTGGGCATCCACACTTGTATGCCGCCCAAAGAGAATGTGGAGGCCGCCATTCCGAGCGTCGCCGTCCAAAATGCGGGATTGCGCGCCAGTCCGAGGATCGTCCCGCGCTCCGGCGTCTCTGCGAGCGAATCAAACTGGCCGCGCGGCGGCTCCGGGAGGAACCAAATTGCCAAGGCCAGGAGAAAGCCGGGAAGCGCGGCAATATAAAAGGGGAATCTCCAGCCGTATTGCGCGCTCAGTTTGCCGCCGAGCAAATAGCCGGCAGCCGTGCCCACGGGAATCGCCAGGTAGAAAATGCCAAAGATGCGGCCGCGCTCGTCTTCGGGGAACAGGTCGGCGACGAAGGTGGGAGCAATGATAACGAAGGTGGCTTCGCCGATGCCAACTAAGGTATGCCGAACCAGCAGCTCCCAATAGTTGTGGGTGAAGGCGGTCAGTAAGGTGAGGCCACTCCAGAACACGCCCCCCAAGACGATGATGCGTTTTCGGGAGTAGCGGTCCGCCAGCGGCCCGGCTAAGGGGGCTGCCAACATGTAGAAGCCGAGAAAAGCACTGGTGAGATAGCCGACTTCGGCGTTCGTAAGATGGAATTCCCTCTGCACCAGAGGCTGCACGGCAAACAAAACGGACCGGTCGATGTAGTTCAGCAGATTGAGAGAGGTAAGCAGCACGAGTGCCGTGCGGGGATAGATCTTGGTGGCGGCCACTTGGGAAAGGACTATAGCACGTCGACAGCGACTCTGCTCCCAGGCGGGGAGACGGTGATGAACATCCGAGGCAGTTCGAATCAGGAGAGAATTATTTGCGCCGCTTCCCTTTCGGGCGAGGCCAACGCGCCACGATCGTAGTGGCAATTCCACCCCGAGCCCGGAACTCTCCCCTGACCTCGGCCCAGACCGGGTTGGCCCAATGCACCACGTCCTCGAGGACTCGGTTCACAATATTTTCCTGAAAAATTCCCAGGTTGCGATAAGACTGAAGGTATTCCTTCAGAGACTTCAGTTCCAGGCAGCGCTGGTGGGGCATGTAGCGGATGATGAGGACGCCGAAATCGGGCAATCCGGTCTTGGGACAGACCGAGGTGAACTCCGGATCATCAATGACGATCTCGTATCCCGGAAACTGGTTGGGCCAAGTCTCGATCTCCGGGAAGCGGCCGTTCAGCCCGGCCTTGGCGTGCTCCGGGGTATAGCGCCCAGTCTTGGACATGTCCCATTCTAACCAGCAACCCGGCCAAACCACCAAACCGCTGGATTTGGAGCTACCTCAGCATCTGGGGCATCTAAAGGAGTGCATTTCCAGGGTAACTTAACTTACGAGTACACGGATGGTACAGTAAGGATGCCGACATCGGCATGTCATCAATAGAAAACCATCGCAGATTCTGGCCTCGGCACCGCTGGTGGTTGTGGACTGGCTTGACCGGGGCCGCAGTTCTCCTGCTGGCGTCGTTCATGTCGCGCGGGGATGGGGTGCCCGTTCGCGCCGCCAGGGTCCTGCGCTCGACGATTCGGACCGTAGTATCAACCAACGGCAAAGTTGAGCCGCTGGCGTACTTTGAAGCTCATGCTCCCATGCCCACGACGGTGAAAAAATTGTTGGTCAGAGAAGGCGACCGCGTCAAGCGCGGCCAGCCGCTGGTGGAAATGGACGATGCCGAGGCCCGCAGTGTGGCGGCCAGAGCCTTGGCCCAAATCCGCGCCTCGCAGGCGGCGTTGAGCGCGGTTCGCAGCGGGGGAACGCAGGAAGAGGTTCTCACCCTGGAATCGGATCTCAGCAAGGCTCGCACCACCCGCGACACCGCGCAACGGAACCTCGACGCGCTCGAGCGCTTAGAGAAGGACGGTGCCGCTTCCCCGGGGGAAGTCAAAGCCGCCCAGGATCAGTTCGAAAGAGCCAATGCCGATGTCAGCTTGCTCGAGCAGAAGCAAAAGGACCGCTACTCCGGAGCGGAGGTCGCCAAGGTCGAAGCTCAGAGATCCGAGGCGCAAGCGGCCTACGATGCGGCCGAGAACACGCTCGATCAATTGAACATTCGCGCCCCGTTTGACGGGATGGTCTTTTCGCTGCCGGTTCTCGCCGGTGCCTACGTCAATGCCGGGCAGTTGATCTTGCAGGAAGCCGACCTGTCGAAGGTTCGAGTGCGAGCCTTCGTCGATGAGCCGGATATTGGCCGTCTCGCTCCCGGCAACCCAATCGAAGTGACTTGGGACGCGATGCCCGGGAGGGTCTGGTTGAGCACGGTTACCGCCCTACCGACGGTGATTAAGCTGCACAACACCCGGAACGTAGGGGAGACCACCTGTGTGGTTGACAATCACGACTTCAAGCTGCTGCCCAACGTCAATGTCGGGGTAACGATCGTAACCGGGGAGCATCAGAACGTTCTCACCGTGCCGCGCGAAGCCCTCCACCAGGAGGAGGGATCGATCTACGTCTATGAGATCATGGACAATGAGCTGCACCGGCGCGACATCCAGACTTCGATTTCCAATCTTACGCAAGTGGAGGTTACCGGCGGACTTCAGGAGAACGCCCTGGTGGCGCTCGCTCCGCTCAATACCAAACCGTTGCACGACGGCTTGGCCGTGAAGGTGGTTCGTTAACAGATCATGTTTGCTTTGGGACAATCTTGGTCGAAGCTTTTCGCCGCCGTTCTCGGCTTGGTCTTAGGCTTTGCCGCTACCTTCGCCAGCGCAGATCCTTCCGCCGAAGGCCTGTTGGCACAAGGACGAGTCGACGACGCCATTTATTCCCTGGAGCAGAAGATCAGCCACGCTCCGAACGACGCAGAATCACACAATCTGCTCTGCCGCGCCTACTTTACCCTCGAAAACTGGGACGCGGGCGTTCGCGACTGCCAGAAGGCGGTGACCTTGGCACCGGCGAACAGCCAATATCATCTGTGGTTAGGGCGCCTTTACGGACAAAAGGCAAGTCATAGCGAGTTCCTCACTGCTGCTGCCCTGGCCAGGAAGGTACGCATAGAATTCGAGAGCGCGGTTCGTCTCGATCCCGGGAACCGGGAGGCACGCGCCGATCTGGCCGAGTTCTATGTAGAAGCCCCGGGCATCATCGGGGGAGGCGAGGACAAAGCGGAAGCGCAGGCAACGGCTCTGGCTCAGCTCGATCCCCCGCAAGCGGAACTGGTGCGGGCCTGGATTCAAGAGAAGAACAAAGACCTCCCGGGTGCGGAGAGTCACTATCGCCGGGCGGCCGATGTCAGTCAGGGAAGAGCGGGCGCGTGGATGAACCTGGCCCAGTTCTATGGCCGAACCGGGCATCTGAACCAGATGCAGGACGCCCTGGATCATGCTCTTTCCGCCCCCAACCGAAGTCAAATTCTGATGGCGGCAGCGGATATCTTCATTCACCGCACCCGCGATCTGCGGAAGGCGATCGACGTGCTGCATCAGTACCTGGCGGCGAGAACGGTCGAGGATGCGCCCGCTTTTAAGGCCCACTACATGCTGGGAACCGCCCTCGAACAATCCGGCAACCCGGCGGCGGCAGCGGACGAGTATCGCTCGGCGCTTTCGTTGGCCAAAAGCTTCGCCCTCGCCCAGAACGCGCTCGATCACCTGGCCCGCGAGACTGCCAGCCAAGGCAATCCTCGCTGAATCTGAATCCTTGCATACATCATTGCACTATGAATAAGATTTGCGCCGAAGAGCAAGTGGCACTCATACCGGGTGGCGACGAATTATTCAGGAATCCCAGAACCTGAATTTATTTCTGGGAAGATCATTTACGATCATGAGAAATCCCGCAGTCACTTTCGAGGTGGCCCGATGCAACCTTTTTCCCGCGGTCTTCGATTCTCGCTCCTGCTCGGTATTTTGCTCGTTCCATTTTCGATTTCGTCGCTCGCTGAACAGGTGCCGTTGAAGCGCATGGTGGAATTAGCCCTGAGCCACGACACCGCCATGGCCTCGGCCGATGCAGCAGCCCAGCGGGCTTATGCTTCCTATCGGGAAACCCACAACCAGTATGTGCCGACCGTGGTGGTGGGCTCTGGACTGGGAAAAACCTGGGGTTTCCCGCTGAGCCTAGAAGGGGCGGCGCCATCGATCGTCAACACGACGGCGCAATCGGCGGTGATCAACCCCGCCCTGCGCGAATTCGTGCGTCAAGCCCGAACTGAATGGGAAGCGAGCGAAGTCTCTCGTAAAGATCAGCGCGAGCAAGTCATCGAGGACACTGTCCTGAGCTATGCCGAGCTAAACAAGTGGGAGTCGCTCGCGGCCCATCTTAGCGAGGAGTACTCCGCTGCTTTGAAAATGGAGCAGCTGGTAAATCAGCGGATCCAGGCGGGAGTGGACAATCCCCAAGCCCGGACTCAAGCCCGGTTGAACACCGCCCGTGTGTATCTTCGTCTCGCGCAAGCGCAAGGCTCGATCGATGTTCTGCGCAGCCAGCTTTCCCACTGGACAGGGCTCCCCGCGGCATCGATCGAAACCGACCCTGAGTCGATCCCCAGCTTGCCGGCGGTCAAACAGGAGGCCGACCTTGCGGCAAAAGCCATGGCCATAAGCCCGGCGATCCAGATCGCCAGCCTTCACGCCACGGCTCTTCAGTTTTACGCCCGCGGCGAGCATCGCTCCATGTGGCCGAGCGTTGACTTTGCCGCGCAGTATGCGCTGCTGGCCAAATTTAACAATTACCAGGAATTCTTCCAGAAAAACAGCTTCGAGTACAACAATGCGAGCATCGGTACCGTCATCCGCTTCCCCTTCTTCAGCCCTACGCAGCGATCTCGTGCCCACGCCGCGGATGCCGAAGCTCTGCGGGCCAAAGCAGACTTGGAGGCAACCAAGAACAATGTTTCCGAGCAAACCTTGAAACTCGAGCGTTCCGTAGAGCAACTGGCGGCGGCGCGAGAGGTCGCCGATCTCGAGTATCAGGTTGCCAAGTCGAATCTGGAGGCCGTCGAAATCAAAGTCGACAGCGGAACGGCAAGCTTGCACGACGAAGACGACGCTCGCAACCAGGTCAACGAGCGGTACAACACCCTTCAGGACATAACCTTTGAATTCGAGCGAGCCCAAATCACTTTGCTGCGGGCCACAGGTGAGCTGAACTCTTGGCTAGGTGTGGGAAAGTGATTGCCTGGACGAATCGTAACCCTCGTTCGTGGGACTGTATCGTCAAGTTAGAGTATGCCCTCAAACGTCGAGATCAAAGCTATCTTGCGAAACCGGGCGGCAGCCGAGGCGATCGCGGCTCGGCTAAGCGACACACCGGCAGAGCGGATGGATCAGGAGGATGTTTTCTTCCACTCGGACGGTGCCCGGCTTAAACTGCGTATTCTCGGCCCCGAGCGCGGAGAATTGATCCGATATGAGAGGTCTGACAGCGCTCGAATCCGCGGCTCGAAGTACTTGATCGCCAGGACGAGTGACCCGGAACCGTTGCGAGAAATTCTCAGCCAGACTCTAGGCATCACTGGCGTGGTTCGAAAAGCACGGACTCTGTACAAAGTTGGTCAAACGCGCCTCCACATTGATCGAGTTGAAGGACTGGGAGACTTTCTCGAACTCGAAGTCGTCCTCCGGCCCGGGCAAACGGAAGTCGAGGGGAAGGCTATTGCCGAAAGGTTGCTCGCAAATTTCATGATTGAGCAGCACGAGCTGGTCGGGGTAGCCTAGGTTGATCTGCTAAAGCGCATGGAAGTCACCGTACCGCGCAACCCGTTGTGTCCTGGTGCTCAGCGAGAACGATGACTTCCTGGATTCCCGATCTCCAGGATGAGCGGTGTCGAAGCTTTTGCTCGGCCGCGTCAAGGATTTGGAAGGCTAAGGCAGGGCAAACTAGGTTATCGAATTCCCCGCCGAAGGCATCAAAATCATAGACCAGCCGGTAAAAGCGACCAGCTGTGTGCCTTATCGACTGGAGGATGATTGCTCACCTGGAGGCGGGGTTTATTGAAGAGGGACGGCGAGGCTCAACGAAAGCGGCAAAAGTGTTAGTATAAACTATTCAAACATATGCCCTTAAAAACACTGTTTTTGAACCCGCCATCGTTTGAGAATTTTGACGGTGGTGCCGGGTCCCGCTGGCCAGCCACGCGGGAGATTGAATCCTACTGGTATCCGGTGTGGCTCGCCTATCCAGCTGGCATGCTGGAAGGGTCGCGCCTGCTCGATGCCCCTCCCCATCACGTTTCCGCCGAGGAGACCATCCGCATTGCCCGCGATTTCGAGTTCCTGGTGTTATTCACCAGCACCCCCGGCTTCCCCGGGGATATCCAGCTGGCGGAGAAGATTAAGGAAGCCAACCCGCAGATTAAGATTGCGTTCGTCGGACCGCATGTCACGGTTTTGCCGGAGAAGTCGCTGCGCGATTGCCCGGCCATGGATTTCATCGTGCGCCGGGAGTTTGACTTCGCCACGGTCGAGTTTGCCCAGGGCAAACCGCTCGAGGAAATCATGGGCATTTCCTATCGCAAGAATGGATCGGTGGTGCATACCCCGGATCGGCCCAGCGTGCAAGACTTGGATGCCCTGCCCCATGTCACGGATGTTTACCGGCGGGACTTGGACGTAACCCGCTACACCGTCCCCTTTCTCCTGTATCCCTTCGTTTCTCTCTATACGACCCGGGGCTGTCCCGCGCAGTGTACGTTCTGTCTGTGGCCGCAAACGCTGAGCGGACATCCCTGGCGTAAGCGTTCGACCGACGATGTGGCACGCGAGATGGCCAAGGCTCGCGAATATTGGCCGAAAGTCCGGGAATTCTTTTTTGACGACGACACGTTCAACATTCAGAAGGCTCGGACGATTGAGCTCTGCGCCAAGCTCAAACCGCTCAATTTGACCTGGTCATCGACCTCGCGTGTGACCACCGACTATGAAACCTTGAAGGCGATGAAGGAAGCTGGTTGCCGGCTGATGATTGTGGGATATGAATCGGGCGACCCGCAGATTCTCAAGAATATCAAGAAAGGTGCAACCGTCGAACGCGCTCGACAGTTCACCAAAGACTGTCACAAACTCGGCCTGGTCGTTCACGGGGATTTCATTCTCGGCTTGCCGGGTGAGACCCGGGAGACGATTCGCAACACCATCGACTTCGCCAAGGAACTGGATGTAGAAACCATTCAGGTTTCCGTGGCCCACGCCTATCCGGGAACGGAGTTGTATGACTATGCGCTACAGAACGGGTTCATGGTCTCGGAGAGCAAAATGGTGGACGAAGGCGGCCACCAGCTAGCCCATATTCAGTATCCTGGCCTGCCGGCAGAGGAAATCATGGAGCTCGTCCACCGTTTCTACGACGAATACTATTTCCGTCCTAAGGCAATTGTCCGCATCCTGAAAAAAGGTGTCTTCAGCGGCGTCGAACGCAAACGACTTTATAAAGAAGCCAAAACTTTTCTCAAAACCCGTGCCATGCGCCACCGTTGGGTGAAAGACCGGCGCGAGACACAAGAGTCAGCCACCGCGGCCGCGTCCCTCAAGGCATGATCGAGTTGTGAGCCTGCGCAAGTATCTCGTGCTGGCCGGTGTGGCCGTCTTCGCGGTCACCGGCGATACGCTGGTCTCCTCCGGCATGAAGCAAATAGGCAGGGTGGCGCTCGATCATCTGCCTAACATCATCCTGGTCGTCTTCCATCCCCAGATCGCGCTGGGCATCCTGTTTCTGCTGGCGTTTTTCGCCTGCTACATGGCGGCACTTTCCTGGGCCGATCTCACCTATGTGCTTCCCACCACCTCCGTGAGTTTCATCCTGCTCACCTTGGTGGCCAAATTCATTCTCCACGAGAATGTAAGCTTGACCCGCTGGCTGGGCGTGGTGTTGATCTCAGTGGGGATCGGTCTGGTGAGCCAGGGCCCGGTTCTTACTCCCCAGCCAAGGCGAACCCAGGCGAACGATTGCCTGGCCGAGACCGCTTCCGGGAGGATGGAACCATGACGCAGCTTTATGCCTGGGGAGCGGTCGCCACCATTGTTTCCACGTCGACCTGTGGCGATGTCCTGCTCTCCCGCGCCATGAAGCAGGTCGGCGACGTCGGCGAACTGCGCCGCCGTTCTGGATGGGCGATGGTCCTGGCCCGCATCTTGCGCAATCCGAATTTCGTACTGGCAATTCTCGCCATGAGCACTGCCTTCTATGCCATGCTGTTCGGCCTTTCTTGGGCTGACGTCAGCCTGGTGGTTCCGGCCTCCACTTCCCTTACCTTTGTGACCAATGCTCTGGCGGCCAAGCTTTTTCTCGATGAGCGCGTCGATCATCACCGATGGCTGGCGGCGATATTCGTTGCCGCCGGGGTGTTTCTGCTGGCGTTTTAGCAGGGTCGGCGAGCGCTGAGAGCGAAAGCATGACAAGAATCTCAGCGTTCGGCGCGCCCGCCTGCGTACTGCCCAAGCGGTAAGAGGCAAACTCGAAGTCTATTGGAAAGTGCTACGGAAGCTGCTTGACATGCCGGCGGATAGATACGACTAGAGGTGCGACGGATCTCTTTTTCTGTACGAAAAAGATTATTGGCATTGAGAAAGGTCGGCGAGAACATAACCCTGCCAAACCTCAAGCCAACAGCCGCATGAGCCCTGCGGGGGAAAGGTCATCGACCAGAAACCGCCGACCGTTCAACCCGCTTGATTGAACGATCGCTTCCGCTGCCAAGTATCCGCTGCGCACCGCTCCTTCCATGGTCGCGGGCCATCCTGTGGCAGTCCAATCCCCGGCGAGAAAAACCCGCGGCCACACCGTGGGAGAACCGGGCCGATAGGCATCGATGCCTGGCTGCGGGGAGTATGTGGCATTCACTTCCTTGACCACCGTAGACTTCAGCAGCCTGACTTCCCTGGCTCTCGGAAAGAATTCTTTCAGTTCCTCAAACGCCAAGGCGGTGATTTCCGCCTTCGATTTTTCAACCAGCTCTTTCGACGAGCTGACGACCAGCTCCAAATAGCTGCCGCCGACAGGAGCGGCCGCATCAACCAAGCGATTGGGCGACTGAGCGACCGGTTGAACACCCCCTGCGGCTCGGTTCTGGCCGAAGCCCTCCGGCCCGATCCCGGCTTGGTCCGCTCTTCCTTCACCGGAATGATGGCGGACCGAATTCAAGGTGCGAGACAGTATCTGCGATTTATGAAACATCCACTGAATCGTTCGATCAAGCAAAATGGCATGATCGAGATCGGTAATCCGGCGATCCAACCAGAGGTGAATTCCCGTAATCGGCGAGGTCTGAAAGTGCGTCAGCTGTTCTCGCAGAGACTGGGCTTGCGGCACTTGGGGCAACATGCGCGAAAGTACATCGAAAGGGACAGCTAAGATCACAGCGTCAAAGCTCAGCTCCCGTCCTTCAACCGACAGGCCTACCGCCGAGGAGTCGGGGCGAAAGCGCTCCGCCCCGGCGCGCAGGTGGACCTCTCCACCCCGGGCCCGGATGTAATCGCCGGCCACCCCATAGAGCTCGGTCAAGGGCACGCTGGGGACACCCATCTGTCCCGCCTGAGCCGACTTCAAGAACGATTCTCGAATCACCTGGGCCGCGGAGGAGCAAGACATCCGGCCAAGATCCTCGTTGAGAGCGCTGACCAGGATGGTTTTCCAGAATCGCTCAATGGCGCGATCCGACTGGTGGTGGCGGCGCAACCAGTCCAAGAACGACTCGCCGTCGTCTGGCGGGGCCTTGCCCGCGAGCACAGCCATGGCAGTCGAAATAGAGAATTTATCCCTTGCATTCAGGCAATGCGCGCGCAGAAACGAAGGGGTGGTGTGAAACGGAGCAGGCAGGAAGGACGGCTCGACCACGGACGCGCGGCCACCGGGCTCGAGAAAGGTCAACCGATCATACCAGCGGATGCGATCGGTTACGCCCAGGCGACGGTAAAACTCGATCAGGTTTGTGCAACAACCGAGCAGAACATGCTGGCAGTTATCCACCACCTCGCCGGTTCCGGGGTGCTCGTAGGAGGAAGCTCGGCCGCCGAGATAGGGACGGCGCTCGAACAAGCTGACGGCGAAGCCGCCCTCGGCAAGAGCGCATCCCGCCGCCAGCCCCGCGAGGCCTCCGCCCACCACCGCCACCCGGAAGGATTGTGCTGTCCGCGCATTCATCACACGAGACGTCGAAACAGGCCTCTGACCAGCACGGCCAGCTTTTCGCCCAGCGGGAGGGTGACCTTGCCGCTGAGCACGTCATACCGGCGGGAGGCAATTTTTTGGAGCAAACGTCGATAAATGGTCACCAGGACCCAGAGTGCAGGCTGGCTGTCCTCTTCGACCAGCGGGATCAACTGGTCCCCGGCACGATAATATTCGAACGCCCGCCGAGCTTCCATTTCGAGCAGAGGCCGCAACCTCTTGGCCTTGGCAGCCGAGCCCAGCTCGCCGGGCGAGATTCCGAATTTGGCAAGGTCTTCTTCGGGGAAGTAAATGCGCCCCATCGCCGCGTCTTCCTTGACGTCCCGGATGATATTGGTCAGCTGAAACGCCAAGCCCAACTTCTCCGCCAGAGCTTCCGCGCGACGATCGCGGTAGCCGAAGACACGGATACAAACCAGCCCGACCACGCTGGCGACGCGATAACAGTACAAGCGAAGGTCCTCAAACGTCTTGTAGCGGACGGTAAGGATCGGAGCGTTGGATTCGCCGATCAGCTGATCGTCTTCCCCGACATCCATCTCGGTGCCATAGGCCAACTGATCGAGCAGTTCGATGGGAATACCGAAGCGCCGTTGGGAGTCGGTCAGGCCCAAAAGCACCGGATCGTCCGTCGCCAGACCGGAAGCTGCGCGATGGAAGGAGTCCAGCCAGGCTTCCAGCTTCTGCCGCCGCTCATACATCGGGAGCCCCGGCTCGTCGGCAATATCATCGCAGCGTCGCATGAACGCATACACGGCGCAGAGTGCCTGGCGTTTGGGCGGAGGCAGCACCAGGAACGCATAGTAGAAGTTCTTCGCCGACGAGCGAGCAATGCTGCGGCACACCGAATAGGCGACCACCAGTTGCGACTCGGTCGGCACGAAGGGGCTAGACGCCGGTTCGGCGGCGGCATTCACAGCAGTCTTCCCCATGCGGCGCGCGCGATCAACGCCAACTTGCGGGTCTTCGAGATGGCGGGCCGCCGGCCCAGCACCTTGAACTGCTGCCGCTCGATGGCATCGAGAACCTCTTGGCCACCCCGGTTGAACAGTTCGATGTCAATCGCCAGTTGACGATCGATGCGGTCGGCGAGCGGCCAGCCGCGGTAGAACCATTGGCGGGCGCGCTCCACTTCAAAGCGCATCATCTCGCAGAAAGCGGGGGTGTTGCGGCCGGATCGGATGTCCTCTTCGTGGACTGCGAAGCGCGTGAGATCCTCGAGCGGGAGGTACATGCGCCCCTTGCGGTAGTCCACACTCACGTCTTGCCAGAAGTTGGCCAGCTGGAGGGCGGTGCAGGTCGCATCCGACAGCGCCTGTCGCTCGGGGTCGCGATACCCGCAAACGTAGAGCACCAGACGGCCCACCGGATTCGCCGAGTAACGACAATACCCGAGCAAATCCTCGAATGTCGGATAGCGCAAGACGACCTGATCCTGGCGAAAGGCGGTCAGCAGATCGGCAAAGGTCTCCTTGGGAATCTCGAATTTCGCGACCGTCTCGGCCAAGGCCACGAAGACCGGATGGCGGGGATCGCCTTGATAACAGGCGTCCAGTTCCCGTTCCCATTGCTCGAGCAACTGCAGAGCGACGCTCGGGTCGCCGACTTCGTCACCCAGGTCGTCGGCAATTCGACAATAGGCGTACACGTTGAAGAAATGTTGTCGGAGGTGCGCCGGCAAAAACCAGCTGGCGACGGAAAAATTCTCGTAATGGCTGCGCGCCAGCCGACGGCAATATTCCCGGGCTTCAGCCAGGCCCGGGGCTCGGGCAGGAAAGGCGTATTCCAAGGGAAGACTGACGCCCGGCTCCGATGACGAAACCGGATCGCCCCCCGCGCGGTTGCTGGCGATCGACGACATGCGTTCCGTCTCCCTGAAGATCCTGCTAGCCGCCGCCCCGGGTCTAGTGGCCGGGTATGATGGCAGTCTTGATGTCGCCGTTCCGGTTCAGCATATGGCGAAGAACGTGTTGCAGACGGGAAAGCGGCGCTTCCCCGGTGATGTAATCCGTCGATCGGATTTTCTTCTCCGCAATCAGAGCGAAAGCCTTGCGTACCATCTCCGGGGTGTGATGAAAGGTGGCTTTGAGGGTAATTTCCGAATAGTGCAGACGAGCCGTATCCAGCTGCGCTTTGGTGCCGGTGGCGCATCCTCCAAAGAAGTTGACGGTGCCGCCCTTGCGGACCATATCAATGGCCCACTCCCAGGCCTCCGGCCGACCTACCGCTTCGATCACCACATCCCCGCCGCGCTTGTCGGGTGAAAGCAGGCGAACCGCCTCGACCGGATCCTTCACTTTGGTGATCTCGACCACCTCCTGGGCACCCATGTGCCGTGCAGCGGTGACCTGCGAATCCCGTTTGACTACGGCGATCACCTTGCAGCCCACGGCAGTAGCGACCTGCACGAACATCAGTCCAATCGGACCCCCGCCGATGACCACGACCGTATCCCCGATTTCTACTCCGGTTTCATGCAAGCCGCGGAGCACACAAGCCAGGGGCTCTACCATGGCTGCTTCTTCGTAGCTCACGTCCGGGGGGATGGCGAGCATATTGGTCTCCACGATCCGACGCGGGACGCGAATGTACTCGGCATAGGCACCGTTGTTAAAGAGCAGGTCGTCGCACAGATTCTCCTGATGGCGGGAGCAGTAAAAGCACATCTGACACGGGGCTGAGTTCAAGGCCACGACCCGCGTTCCGCGCCGGAAGTGGCGCACGCCGGCTCCGAGCTCCTCGATCACGCCCGCGAGTTCGTGTCCGAACAGAGCCGGCGGGACGATCATACGGGCGTGATAGCCCCTTTGATACACCTTAAGATCGGTGCCACAGGTCAGGGCGACCTGGACTTTGACCAAAACTTCGCCCTCCCGCAGCCTAGGAATGGGGACCTTTTCGATCTTGAGGTCCTCCTTACCATAGAGGACGGCTGCAGTCATCTTTCCGTTCACTCGATACTACCTCCCCAGGCGCTGCCGGGTTGGATCACAATTTTCATCGAATCTGGTCCTGGATGGGCAGCTAACTCGAAGGCTTCCACGCTGCTGGATAAAGGAAAACGGTGGCTGATCAGTCGTTCCAAATCCATATCACGGTCCATTACAAACCGTACCGACTCCTCCTGAAGCTCGATCGAAGCGCTATAGGACCCCAGCAGGGTTTTTTCCTCGACGCACACCGCTGCTGGGTCGATCGTGACCTCTCCTCTGGCAGTCTGCGCAAACAACAACACCCGACCCCCAGGACGCACGACCTCGGTTGCAGCCCGGATAAGACCGTTGCCTCCCACGGCCACAATCGCCGCGTCGGCACCTCGTCCTTCCGTACGTTCTCGCACCGTCTTGATCGTGTCGGTGCGGGAAGCATCGATCCCATGCTCTATACCAAAGGTTGAAGCTATTGTAAGCCTCTGAGCATACAAATCGGAAGTGATCACATGAGCTCCCGCTCGTTGGGCCAAGGAACTCAATATGATGCCGATGGGCCCCTGTCCGATCACCAGAACCGTCTCCCCGGGGAAAACCTTGAGTCTTTCGATCCCCTTCATGCAAGTGTTGAGGGGCTCGACAAACGAGGCCTGTTCGAAGGACACGCCATCGGGGATTCGCACTGTGCCTTGGCGAGCGATCCAATCCATGACGCGCACGTACTCGGCGAATCCTCCTCCCGCCGGCTCAAAGCCTGCGGTCGTACCAACTTTTTTATACGATGGACATTGGGCAAATGTCTTGTGGTAGCAGTAGAAACACTGGCCGCAGGGAATGTGGTGAAAGACCACCACCCGATCGCCCACACCGAAATCCGACACGCCGGCACCGACGGACGCGACCACTCCCGAGATTTCGTGCCCGAAGATACGCGGCGCTGAGTGCGAGCCGGTTGCAATCTTTTTCAGGTCTGTACCGCAGATCCCGCAGGTGTGCACTCGAACCAGCAGTTCGTGAGGGCCAATCCGGGGTACGGGAACCGATTCCACGCGAACGTCATGGACACCCCGGTAGACGGCCGCCTGCATGGTCGTCGGGATGGTTCTCGGGAGCATCTCGAGTTTAGAAGCTTCGGCAACCGCCATGGAGCGTCTCATATTGGAATCGTCTGGAATTCGGCGCCTTCGACTGGCCTGGTGCTCGACATCTGAGCCAGGACCGCGCACAGGTTCGTCGCCGCCTTCGCCGCCTCGCTCGCCGAGCGTTCGACTTTCCGCCACAACCAGGGCCGCACCGCCACATAGCTCAGAAACCTGAGGACACGAAATTCGCCGTCGTCCCCAACAAACAGCTCAAACGGCGCGAGCGCAGCGCCGCTCGGATCGAAGATGACCTTGCAGGCCATGAATTTCACCCCATGCGCCTGGGCACTTTGCGCCACCGCCGCAGCTTCCATGTCGACTGCCTGGGCGCCATAGGCTTGTCGCAGCTTGGCTTTTTGCTCGGGACCGGCGACATGAGGAAAGCTGACGAGCAGCCCTTCGCCGATGCCGGCATCGGTTCGACTACCGTCTCCGCCGTTGAGGATGTGCCGCGGACGTAGGGCGTCGCCCGTCACCAGAGCAGGATCCAGACCTCCGGCAAAACCGGCGGAAATGACCAGCGCTGGCCGATAGAGCTCGATAATAGCCTCGGTGGCCCGGCGAGCTGCCTGCGCGCCAATTCCTCCGCAAACCACGACCCTGTCTTCTCGCTCGAAGAACTTATACGAGCGTCCGGCGAAATTGGTTTCCGTCCGAGGCCATTCTTTCACCAGCGGCCATACTTCCCGCTCGATGGCGGCCACGATTGCGATCTTCGCTTGACTCAACAAGTATCCCTGCGGACACACTTAAACATAGCGGTTCCTTCGAAACCAGTCGACGGCCCGTCGGAGAGCATCCTCGACGTCAACCGGCTTCCATCCCAGTTCCCTTTCGGCTTTCCCCGTGCTGACGAACATCTTCTTGCGCGCCATGCGCACGGCATCGACCGTCGCCCGGGGTTCGCGGCCCAAAATCCTGCCCGTCACCAGTTCGTCGACCACTCCCGCGGCGAGCGCAACGAAATGGGGAACGCGCACTTGGGGAGATGGGAGCCCGGTGATTTGCTCGAGTTTGTCGAGAATCTGCTTCAGAGTCAGGTTCTCGCCTCCCAAGATGTAACGCTCTCCGCTTCTTCCCTTCTCGAGGGCGGCTAGATGGCCCAGTGCACATTCCTTCGCGTCCACCAAATTGAGGCCGGTATCGAGGTACGCGGGAAATTTCTTTTTCAAGAAATCAACGATGATGCGTCCTGTCGGCGTCGGTTTGATGTCTCGCTCGCCGACCGGTGTGGTGGGATTCACCACCACCACGTCCAAGTGGCTTCGTCCGGCCTGGATGGCAAGCTGTTCGGCCATAAACTTCGATCGCTTATAAGGACCGATCATGGAGTCGAGCGAAACCGGCGAATTCTCATCCGCGAGCTGACCGTTCGAACTAAATCCCATGGTCGCCACGCTCGAGGTGTAGACCACCCGCCTGACCCGGTGCTTTTCGGCAGCCTTCAGAATCGCTCGGGTTCCTTCAACATTCGACCGGTACATCTGGTCCGGGTCCCGCACCCACAGGCGATAGTCCGCCGCCACGTGGAAAACGACTTCGCACCCGGCGACTGCCTTCTCGAGCGTTTCGGGCTCGCGCAAATCGCCCGTCACGCGCTCCGCCGCGAGACCCTCAATATTTCTCAGATCGCTTGAGGGGCGCACCAGAAGCCGCAGCTCAGCCCCTTGCTCGGAGAGGACCCGGGCGAGATGGCTGCCCAAGAACCCGGTCGCGCCAGTGACGAAGGCCTTCATGCCAGTCCTGAGCAATCCGCCGCGCAAGGGCAGCTTCTACTCAAGCTTTTCCGGCGTGAGGGAAATGTCTTTTTCCCCCGCGGCCTTTTTCTCCCAATAGTGCGCGACCCAGGCTTCCCAGCTTTTGCCGGCGGCCATATCGCGTCCAGTGAATGCCAACCCAGCAATCTCGTCGTAACCAATCGATACTTTCGCGCCCCCGGCTTTCGGCAGCAAACGCAGATAAGAGTCCGACAAGCTCTTTCCCTTGCGACGGTCGAAGATGTAACCTTCGATCCGGCTGCCGTCTTTGCGGGTGATCAGAACATCGCCGCGATAGTCGAATGCCTGCTCGAGCGCGGCGTCGAGTTCCTCGGGGGTTCCGGGCTCAGCAACCGAGCCTTCCAAGTTCTCTCGTTCCGAACCCGACACCACGGCAAGCGTGTCCGGATCGGTCTCCCGGCCAGGAGATCCGGACCCCACTCGGCCTGATTCCCTCCCACTCAAACGGCAGTCTCCTCGGTCGCAGCGGTTTTGATTTCGACGAGAGGGCGAACGGAATGGAGCGGGCGCACCGGCTCCTCGAGCAGGGAGAGCGCCGCGGAATCCCGGTAAGCGCTCTGAAAGAGGGCCCGAGCCGTACGCCACAGACCGCCCAGCGAACTGAAAGTGTCATTGACGGCAGACGCTTCATAGCCGCTGTGGACCATGCAATTCGCGCACTTGGGATTGCCCGATTCAGTCCCGTAGTTCTCCCACTCGGTGGTGGCCAGCAATTCCTCAAATCGATCGCAATATCCATCCTGCAGCAGGTAACAGGGTTTTTGCCAACCGAAAACATTAAAGGTCGGCATACCCCACGGGGTACAGGGATAGTCGCGTTTGCCCATCAGAAACTCGAGAAATAGCGGCGACATGTTGAACCGCCAACTTGACTTGCGGTTCGACAAGATAGCGCGAAAGAGCCGCCGGGTACGGGCCCGTCCGAGAAAATGATTCTGGTCGGGAGCCTTCTCGTACGAGTAGCCGGGGGAAAGCATCATACCCTCAATCCCGAGCTCCATCATGTCGTCAAAAAAGGCGCGCACGCTTTTCGCGTCGGCTCCGTCGAACAGAGTGGTATTGGTGGTGACGCGAAACCCGCGCGCCAAAGCCTCTCGGATGCCCTCGACCGCCTTGTCATAGCCGCCTTCAAGGCACACCGAGAAATCATGGGCTTCCCGTTGCCCGTCCATGTGAACGGAGAACGTCAGATATTTACTCGGCTCAAACAGTTGTATTTTCTGCTTGAGCAGCAGCGCATTCGTGCACAGGTAGACGTACTTCTTGCGGGCCACCATGCCGGCGACGATTTCCCCGATCTGCGGGTGCAGCAGCGGTTCGCCGCCAGGGATAGCCACGGTGGGCGCGCCACATTCCTCGACGGCGCGGAAGCACTCTTCCGGCGTAAGCTGCATCTTCAACACATGCGCCGGGTACTGTATCTTTCCACATCCGGCACAGGCCAGATTGCAGCGGAACAGCGGTTCCAGCATGAGCACAAGCGGATACCGCTTCCTTCCCCTGATTTTCTGTTTCAGGACGTAGGTTGCCACGGTCCACGCCTGCGAAATAGGTACTGCCATCGGATAGCTCTCCAGACTTCCAAGGTGGGCGACAGCTGGCGCCAATTCAGCCGGTAATCGCCCGCTCTTCCCACAACAGCAAATTGTTAAACCCGTCGCGTGGCAGCTGGACCGTTCCCGGTCATGGCCTTCTGATAGGCGGTCAGCGCGAGCAACGGGAAATACTGCCGGTACATGTGATAGCTGAGATAAAACACCCGGGGAAACCCCGTGCCAGAGTAGTACGGCTCGTCCCAAGAGCCATCTGGTTTTTGCGTGCGCAGCAAGTAGGCGATGCCACGAGCGACACAGTCGCTGCGGGTGTCGCCCGCCGCGAGCAGGCCGAGAACCGCCCAAGCCGTCTGGGATGGCGTGCTGGGACCCACACCTTTGAGCGTCGGATCATCGTAGGATCCGCAAGTTTCACCCCACCCGCCATCTCCGTTCTGTACCATGCGTAGCCACTCGGCCGCCTGCTGGATGTAAGGCTCGTGCGAATCGACCCCCATGGCTTCCAGTCCGCGCAGCACCAGCACCGTTCCGTAGATGTAATTGACCCCCCAGCGGCCAAACCAGGACCCGTCCGGCTCCTGCTGCTCGCGGATGAAGCGAATTGCCTTCTTCACTGCCGGGTGGTCCGGACCATATCCGTAGGCAGCCAGCATCTCCAGAATCCGCCCGGTGATATCCACGGTGGGCGGATCGAGCATGGCATTGTGATCGGCAAATGGGATGTACTGAAACACCATCTTGTCGTTGTTCTTATCAAACGACGCCCAGCCGCCGTTTCTCGACTGCATGGAAAGGATCCAGTCGATGGCACGCTGCACCGACTCATGCTGATAGCGACCGTTGGGGTGTTCAACCTGAGTGAGCGCCAGGCACACCATGGCACTATCATCCACGTCGGGATAAAACTCGTTGTTGAACTCAAAGTACCAGCCGCCGGGCTGCCCCTTTTTGTTTTTCACCTTCCAATCGCCGATCGAACGAACCTGCTTCTGCAGTGTCCAGTCGGCAGCCTTAACCATCCGCGGGTCATTCGCCGCAACGCCGCTTTCCCCGAGGGCAAACAAGGCGTAGGCGGTATCCCAAACCGGCGATTTGGTGGGCTGCATGCGAAAGGTGTCGCCCTCCTCGATGCCCAGTTTTTCGAATTCGTCCAAGGCACGAATCACTTGGGGATCGTCGAGCGAATATCCCAGGCAGCGCAGCGCGATGATGGAATTCAGGATGCCGGGATAAATCGCACCTAACCCGTCACTCATCTCAAACCGCTCAAGCATCCAGCGCTCCGCCTGGCGTAAGGCGATGGAGCGCAAAGGACGAATGTGAACGGCCTCAAACCAATGGATCAGGCGATCCAAACAGAGGAAGAAGTTCCGCCACGACACCAACCGCTTCGACCAGTGCAACCGCATGCGCGACTTTTGCCGGCCACCCAGGAAAAGTTCGGCGATACCCATCTCCTCCGGAATCTTCTTGAACGGCTTCTTGGCGTGACAGACCGACAACGGCACCAGGATCGCCCGGGACCAGGAGGAGATCTCGTAAAGATTGAACCAAAACCATTTGGGAAACAGGACAATCTCCGGGGGGACGGCGGGGACGGCATCATAGTCGTACTGGCCGAGAAAACAGAGATAAATCTTCGTGAAGGTGTTCACCTCGGTTACGCCACCGAGCTCAAGAATCCTGGCCCGGGCGCGCACCAGCGCGGGGTGGTCCGTCTTATAACCTGCCAGCTTTAACCCGAAATAGGCCTTGACCGAGGCACTGATATTCGAAGGGCCTCCGGCATAGATGCTCCATCCCCCGTCTTCCTCCTGATGCCGCAGGATATAGTTGGCACACTTTTCGAATCGTTCCCGGTCGACCGTGCCCAGCAAGGTATGAAGCAGGATGTAGTCGGACTCGAGGGTGGTATCCGCTTCGAGTTCCCCACACCAGTAGCCCTCTTCACTTTGTTGCGAAAGCAGAACCTTGCGGGCAGCCGCCATGGCCGCGGCGGCGTGCCCGGAAAGATCTTCGATCCTTCCGAAGCGTATTTCGGGAACAAACCCTGGAACGGGAGAGGTATCGTCCATAAGTGTTACTCAGCAGCTACCGGTCGAGGTTGCTGGCCGATGGCCTCGACGATTTCCGGAGGCAAACCAAAGCGCACATTTTCCGGCATGACTTCCACTTCCTTGACGTGGTCAAATCCCTTGGTCCCCAGATACCGCAGGACTTCTTCCACCAGGCATTCCGGAGCTGAGGCCCCGGCCGTGAGCGCAAGGGTAGTCACTCCTTCCAGCCATTCCGGCTGGATATTCAAATAGCTATCAATTAGATGCGACCGAGTGCCAAGATTACGCGCAACTTCTACTAAACGGTTGGAATTAGAGCTGTTATCGGAGCCTACGACGAGCAACAGGTCGGCTTCGGAGGCTACCTGTTTCACCGCAACCTGGCGGTTTTCCGTGGCATAGCAAATATCCTGGGCGGCGGGCCCTTGGATATGGGGAAACTTCTTGCGCAGCGCCGCGATGATATCTTTCGTCTCATCCAGACTCAAAGTGGTTTGCGTGAGATAGGCGACCCGGTTTGGATCAGAAACGGTGAGTCCTTCGACCTGCTCGGGCGATCCCACAACCTTCGTAACGAACGGCGCCTCACCCAGGGTTCCGATGACCTCATCGTGATCCCGGTGTCCGATCAGGATCAGAGAGTAGCCCTCTTTGGCAAATTTGACGGCTTCAACATGAACCTTGGTGACGAGCGGGCAGGTAGCATCGATCACCCGCAGGTTGCGTGCTTGGCTGGCCTGCCGCACCTCGGGCGAGACTCCGTGGGCGCTGTAGATAACCCGTTCTCCGTTCGGGACTTCGTCGACGCTATCGACAAAAACGGCCCCTTTGGCCTGGAGTTCCTCCACCACAAACCGATTATGAACGATCTCTTTACGCACGTAGATAGGAGGGCCAAAGGCCTCGAGAGCAATGCGGACGATGTCGATGGCCCGCACCACCCCAGCGCAGAAACCCCGGGGCTTGAGCAAAAGCAAAATCTTGCCTTGGTTTTTAGTGGACACGATAAAGTTCCCTTCAGGGTTTCCCCCCAAGTTTTTATTGTTACCGGAGATAGCCATTTTGGTCAACCAATCCGCTGGTACTCGGCTGGTACCGTAAAGGATGAGGGCGGGCAGCGCCGAAATGCTAAGCTCGCGGCACCTCAGCCTTAGTGGCGAGCGGCAGCGGGCTTCATGCTCTCTTGTCGGATGCGAGCCATTCCTGATTCTTTCGACGAGCGACGATGATCACTTTGGTTCAGGCCGCAACCTTCCTCCGCCCACCAGGATTTGCGCATTCGAACCCAGGGGTTGGCACCGCTCTTCCCTTTTGCGAATAGGTTTCTTGCGGTCGACGGTTGGGAAATGCCCTCCCATGCTTGATAATCCCGTCGGAGGAAAGCAATGACATCAGCAAGCGCTGTCCTGGCCATGCTATCTCTCACCGCAACCCTGACCCTTGCGCAAGAGCGCCCTGCGGTTTCCGTGCCAGCCAACACCCTCTACGCTGGTGCAGACGGCAAGTTTGAGGCTGCTCCCGATACGGCACAACTCGAACTCAACGTCTCCGTGCGGGAGGACACGTCGCAGGAGGCCTACCAGCATGCCTCCAAAGACGTCGAGCAGGTGCGGCAAGTGCTTCGCGCGAATGGGATTGACCCCAAGACTGCAACCGTGGGTTTCTTTTCCGTCGAACCGATGTACGACTGGAAAAATCCGAAGCAGAAAGTGGTTGCCTACCGTGTCACGACCGACGTTACGCTGAAATTGAAGGATTTTTCGAAGGTTGGCCCCATCACCCAGCAACTCGCCGACGCCAACGTGAGCGAAAACCAGACTTTGAGCTACCTCCTGGAAGACATGGAGGAAGCCAAGAACAAGGCGGTGGAGGATGCCTACCGCCGCGCACGCAACTCCGCCGAGACGCTCGCGCATGCCAGCGGACGTACGCTCGGTGAGCTTTCCTACGCCTCGATCGATATTGTCGAGAATCCGCACATCATCATGCCCAGGGCCATGAGCGTCGCCGCCAAGGCTGCACCCGCGCCCACGGAGGAATTCACACCCCACACCGTCACCGTTTCCGCCCACGTCAATGCGCTGTTCAACTTGAAATAAGCACGATGGGAGGCCAGCCCACGGAAAGGCTTGCGCAGTGGCTTTTCGGGATCGTCGAGCGATTTCCGCCGAGGCTTGTGGAGATGACTCCCAGGTCGAGATAGGCCAGCGACCGAAGGCCAACGAACAGCCGAGGTCACCGCAGCTTCGTGGCGGTTACTTCCAACTGAAACTGCCGCTTGGAGTTGGGATCGTCCACGCTGCCCACCACCAATGTCTTCCCCAATTGCGCCACCGTGCTGGCTTCGATCTTCAACTGACGCAGCAGCGGCCTCACGTTCTGCCCCTGCTGGTCCGGCACGGCGAAGTTGCTGATCTCGGAGCGAACACTCAATAAAACGGCATTCCCCAGCCAGGCTGCATCGCTCCGGTCGCGGAGCCGGCACCAGACGTTCGTGCCGACGTCGAGGTAGCTGAACTCGCCCGCCTTCTCCTCAATGGGAACGCGAGTACCAATCTTGACTTCACTGCTGTCTCCAGCATTCAGGTTCATCGAGTATTGCCGCGAGTTGATCTTCTTTCCCTCCTCCATTTCGTTGACTGAAAAGTCGATGCGGTAAGCCTGCTTCTCGCCGTCGGGCGCTTTCGTGGCGCTCGCTTCCTGCGCCGCGGCTTTCCGGCTTTGCCCCCCAGCCATCACCGCCAAAACCAGCGTTAGAGATACGATTGTCTTCTTCAGCATCGGTAGTTCTCCTCGAGTTGTTGCTGTTTCCTACGGTTTTAACTTCGGTTCCCTTGCCAGATCGCGCATTTCCTCGGCCGCGTCCCGTCGCAAGGCTTCGGCTCTGGCTTCCGCGACCAGCGCCGCGTGTTCTGGATACGTTGCCACGTAGCGTGCCAGAATCTTCTCCTGCTCGCTCAACGGCTGAGGCGAGGGAAACTGCTCTAGGTGCGGTGCAATTCGGACAATGGAGGGACGCGGCCGATGCCGAACGGTGGGACGGACGGATGGCAGAGCCCGCGCCGGCAGATATGGTTGGCGCGCACGGTTGGCAACTTGGGTGTCTCTGCCGTCCTGGGTAATGGGCTGGTCGGTTGCCTTGTCCAAGTGCTGCTTGCTAGGTCTCCAGGCCAGAGAGAACGCGAGAACCAGCACGACCACAGCCACCGCGCCCGCCCAAGGCCATCGCCACCCAATGCGGATCGGAGCGCGTTTTTGCCGAGCGCGCAGGTTCGCCAGAAGGCGCTCCTCAAAGCCGGTCCTCGGCTCGACCGCGGCATATCTCGCCAGCGCGGCATCAAGTTCGTCGGCGAGCCGATGGTTCTTTACTTCACTCTCCGCATGCCGCCAACTCTCCTGGCGCGGATCGCGGCCATTGTCTCCGTCCCTCCACTCCGTCATATTTCGAACTCCGATTTCCGGCTCGTTCCGCCGAGCTTTTCCCGAAGAATCTGCCGTGCGCGAAACACCCGCGACCGCGCGGCGGCTGGGCTAATGGCGAGCGTTGCGGCCACCTCGCGCGGCGACATTTCCTCGACGGTTGACAGGATCAGTGGCTCGCGCAGCTTCCTGGGTAGAGCGGCGATCAATTTCTCCAGCCGCGTATGCACCTCGGAACCTTCGATGGCGTCATCGGCGGACGACCGCGCCGAGGCGATTTCCGCCAGTGGTTTTTCGGGATCATCGAGCGAGATCTCGCGCTTGTTCTTCCGGCTGCGCTCGACCGCAACTCGCCACGCGATGCGTGCCAGCCAACTCCTGGGATCCTCGACGGCCGCGAGCTTGCGGCGATACCGTAGCGCACGGAAAAACGTTTCCTGGGTTGCGTCCTCGGCGTCATGATGAGTTCGGACGACGGCATAGGCGATGCGGTAGACCAGCCGTGAGTGCTGGTGAACCAGATCTTCGAGCAACTGGTCTCGACTGCGCTCGGCCGGCGCTATGCCGCTCAGAATCGCTTCTCCTGCAAACACTGGCTTGGCCCTTATGGATAAAGAACGCTCCGGATAGCATTTCGTTCAGGTAATTTTCCATGCGATGCTCGACCCCAGATCGTTTCCCGAGATCATGGAACTACGCTCGGCACAGCGCCGGGACATCACTCTGGTTCGCCCTGATGGTTAGATCGCGTACTCCGCAAGTAACGGTGATGGCCTTGGCGCATTGGAATCAGTGCGTTCGCTGCTCGAACGTCTAAAACCAGCTAGCTGCCGCGTCCCCGAGCCATCTCTGCCCCCGCGCCAAATGCGGGTTGGCGATGCTGGTCACCGCCCAAACTCCACGCGGAGCGGGTCAGCCGATAGAGGACATGACGGCGGAGCGGGTGCCCAGGTGGCAGGCGAGGATGGTCGAAATCGTCGGCAGGATCGTGCACCATCCCGAGCTTCTCCATCACCCGGCGCGACCGGGCGTTGGCCGGCACGGTGAAGGAAACCAACCCATCCAGCTGCAAGCTCTCAAAGGCGTAGCCAACGAGGTGGCTGGCACCTTCGGTTGCCAAGCCCTGTCCCCAGTGCTCCGTCGCCAATCTCCATCCGATCTCGACGCAGGGCATAAAGGGTGCCTCAAACGAGGGCACGTTGAGGCCGATGAAGCCAATGAAGCTTCCATCTCGCCGCAGCTCAACCGCGCACAAGCCGAACCCGCGCTGTCGAAAATGCGCCTCGATTCTGGCCGCGAGCGCGTCACTCTCTTCCTGCGAGAGGACGCTTGGCATGTACTCCATGACTCGGAGATCACGATTGAGGCGGGCGAACGGCTCGCGGTCCGACTGCCGCCAGTGCCGAAGGATCAGCCGTTCGGTAGTAACGATTGCGGTGGCATCCATTGGAAAATCACATTGCGCATCGAAAACGGCAAGCTTAGCGGCTGGTCTTCAGCATCTGCTCGGCGTGTTTGCGGGAGGTTTCGGTGAGCTTGGCACCGCTCAACATACGTGCAATCTCTTCCGTCCGCTCCTCGCCGGTAATCAGCCGAACGTTCGTCCTGGTTCGTTGGCCGGAAATTCGTTTTTCGATCAGGTAGTGATGATCGGCAAAGGTCGCGATCTGAGGCAGATGGGTTACGCACAGCACTTGGTTGGCGCTCGACAGCTCCTTCAGCTTCCGGCCTACGGCTTCCGCCGCGCGCCCGCCGATGCCCGCGTCAATCTCATCGAACACAAACGTTCGCTGGGAGGAGGCAACGGGCGACCGTCCCCCTGAGCTCTTCCGCGCTCCGCCTCCCGCTTCTACGGCCGTCCTCAGTGCCAGAAGCACCCGCGACAGCTCTCCCCCGGAGGCAATCTGCTCCAAGGGGCGCATCGGCTCGCCGGGGTTCGTCGAGATCCGATACCCCACCTGGTCGAAACCGCGAGCCGTCCAGTTTGCTTCCTCGTCGGTGCCCGAGACTTCAATTTGAAACTTGGCCCGCATCGCCAGCTCATTGATTTCATCTTCGACCGCTGTTTCCAGCTTGCGCGCGGCTCGGCAGCGCTCTCGCGATAGCGCACGGGCAGCGTGACGATAATCTTCGGCGGCGTGCTCGAGCTCGGCCGTAAGTTGGGCCCGAACCTCCTCTTTGTTGTCCGCCTCGGATAGCTTGTGGTTGAGCTCTTCCCCCAGGCGGATTACATCCTCGAGCATCGGCCCATACTTCCGCTTGAGACGATCGAGCCACGCCAATCGATCCTCCACCTCCGCCAGCCGCTCGGGAGAGGCGGGAATGCCTTCCGCATAGTCGCGCAGCGTGCCCCCTACGTCTTCGACGCTGATGCGGGCCGATTCGATGGTTGCGAGGGTTTCCTCGAACTTGGGGTCGTAGCGCGCCAGTTCCTCAATCTGTTTTTGTGCTGCCCGCAAGGAGGAAGAGGCCGAAGCCGGACCTTGGTAGAGCGCGTCGAAGGCCTCGATCGCCGCCCCATAGATCTTCTCGCTGTTGGCCAGCACGCGCTTTTCCGCTTCCAGCCGCTCGTCTTCTCCGGCCTGCAACTTGGCGCCTTTGATCTCTTCCCGTTGAAACCGCCACAGCTCCCAAAGACGCCGCCGGCTTTCTTCGTCGAGCGCGAGATCTTGAATTCGACTCGAGATGCTCTTCCAACGGCCGAAGGCCCGGGCGGTTGGATCCCCATCGGAAGCGGCGAACCGATCGAGCAGTGCCAGCCGGCTGGGCCCGTCGAATGAAACCATCGATTCATTCTGGGCGTGGAGGCTGGCCAGATGGGGTGCAAGCTGGCGCAGTACGCCGACCGTCGCCGGTTGATTGTTGATGAAAACCCGTCCCTTGCCACCGAGCGACACTTCCCGGCGAAGGACGAGCGAACCGTCTTCGCTGTCGATTCCGTTTTCCTGCAAGAGGCGGAAGGCAGCCTTGCGCGCCCCGCCTTCCAGCTCGAAGACAGCCGAGATGACGGCACGCTCGGCTCCACGGCGGATGATCTCGGCCGACGCCTTTTCTCCCAGAAGAAGAGCGAGCGCATCCATGAGGATGGATTTGCCAGCACCCGTTTCACCGGTCAGCAGATTCAGGCTGCGGCCAAACTCCACCGCGACAGTATCGATGACGGCGTAATTTTCGAGCCGCAGTTCCGCAAGCACCGGTGATTCCGCGAGAAAGAATTTGAGCGCAGGATAGCACGAAAATCACAAATGCCACCGGCTTTGCGAGAGGACAGCGATGGCGATCGGAACCCTAGGACACGTCCCATGCCACCGCTGACTCCTCCGGTTCAGCGCCAGATCACTCTCGACTCGCGGTCGAGAAGAGAAAAAATTGGGTGAATACTGTAAAAACCTGTTGATCCACGGGGTTCCAGGGCCTCGTTTCCACAGCAATGTCGCGCCGTTCGTCTATAATCGATTGATAAGTGACCTCCTAAATCATATGTACTTCTCGCAATTCCTGGCAGCTGTTGTGGGCGGTGAAATTGTTGATTTGGTCGCTGAGACCGGCGCCGTCGCCAAAGTCGTGCTTCTCCTACTCCTGCTGTTCAGCATTATTTCCTGGGCCATCATCCTGTCGAAGTGGAGTTTGCTGCAACGCGCCCGGATACAGAGCGGGCGTTTCTTGCGGAGCTTTCGCAAAGCCCACAGCCTCACCGATGTGGCGGCCGTAGCCGACCGCTTCCAGCCCAGCCCGCTGGTCGCGGTATTTGAAGGAGGCTTCGACGAATACCGCAAGCAGGGCGCGATCTCAAGCGGTGTGGTGACCAACCCGAAAGCGATTCAGCGGGCCATGCAGATTGCCGCCTCGGAGGAGTTAACGCGTTTTGAACGAAATCTGCCCTGGCTCGCGATCACCGGAGCCGTGACCCCATTCGTCGGCCTCTTCGGCACCGTCTGGGGGATCATCGATGCCTTCCACGGCCTGGGCACTGCGGGTGCCGCGACTTTGCGTGCGGTCGCGCCGGGCATCTCGGAAGCTCTGATCACCACGGCGGCCGGTCTGGCGGCGGCGATACCGGCGGTGATCGCCTACAACCTCATCGGCAGCTCCATTCGGGGATTCGCTGCCCGGGGGGATGACTTTGCCCTGGAAATGCTGAATGCTGTCGAGCGCGGGCAGGCGCAGCCCAGCTACCGGGCAGCGGAGGCTCCGGAGGTGCGGCGGTAATGGCCTTCACGGCAGCGAACGGGCGGACCCAGACTTCCCTGGCAGACATCAACATCACCCCGTTGGTTGACGTCGTCCTCGTGCTCTTGATCATCTTCATGGTGACGGCTCCGGTGCTCGAATCCGGCATCGAGGTCAACGTTCCGAAAACCCGAACCGTGAAGGAGATTACCGAAGAACGGCTGGTCATTAGTATTGATAAACAACAGCGGGTGTTTTTGGGAAACAATCCCGTCAACATTAACCAGATTGCATCCGAGCTCCGGCAGAAGATTCGCGACCCGCAACACCAATCGATTTTTATTCGCGCCGATGAGGACGTGCCTTTCGGGGCCTTTGCCACGGTGATGGACGCAGTTAAGCAATCGGGAATCACGAACGTGAGCATCGTGACCCAGCCGCTTCAAAGCCATGGCCGCTGAGATTTTCTTTGAACATGATCGCTGGGGCCGCAACCTGGCAAGCTCGGTTGTCCTGCACGTCGGGGTGACCGGCGCGATCGTGTTGTACACAACTCTGGCTCCTGGCGGACAGAGAGGAACTTGGGGTGCAGGAGGTGGGGGGGAAGCTATTGGCGTGAGTCTGGTCAGCACAGTTCCGCTCCCGGCCAATCCCGTCGAAACCGCGAACGTACTGGCCAATGAGTCCAAGGGATTGAGTCAGTCGCTTCCTCAACCCAGGGTAGAGGAACCGCTAGCAATTCCGATTCCCGACAAGAATGCCAAAACGAAGCCCAAGCCGAAGACGAGCGCTACCGAGCGCAAGCCGCCGCCACAGCCGACGGAGGAGGCGACGAATGTCGTCCCTTTCGGTGAAGGTGGGCCGGTCAGCGGACCGTATGGCTCCTTCAGTGCAGGCGGAGCCAAGGGAGGCTTTGGGTTCACCGGCGGGGGCGGGGACTTTGGCACCCGTTTCGCCTGGTACGTTCGGGTTGTGCAGCAAAAGGTCTCGGAAAACTGGTTGAAATACGAAGTAGATCCTCGCATCACCGACGCTCAAAGGGTGTACGTAACCTTTGATATTCATCGGGACGGGCGACCCACGAACATCGCGATCGAGCAATCCAGTGGAGTGCCCTCCTTGGACCAATCCGCCACGCGTGCCTTGCAGCGCATCGACACGTTTGGTCCGTTGCCGTCCGACTACGCCGGCGACAAAGTCTCTGTCGAGTTTTGGTTTGACTACAAAAAATAGGTTGAGAAATAGACAGGAAATATGGACATTCGCGGGGGCCCTGGTGACCGGCGATGGTGAGTCGGGCAGCCTGCGGAGACTCAGCACTGGCTCGCTCCTCCGGGGCCGACATACTTCCTCAGCCACCAAAGAAGGGATCGGTTTCCGTTGAACTGCATTTTAAGTCGCAATACGATACATCCTTCGAGCTACCGGTGCCTGGTCGGATCTTGGGCAGGCCAGATCCGCAAGGGGCGGCCCTCGTGTGCCCTGGGGTTGCTGGCGCTTCTCTGCTTGCTGCCACCGGCCTCGGCCCAAGACTGGATCAAGACCGGAACCGGATTAGGAGTAGAAAAAGTCCGCCTGGCGGTTGCCGACTTCAAGCCGCCGAGTCCGGAAGCAACCAACCCTGATCTGCTCAGAGTCTTCAACGAAACCCTCTGGAACGACTTGGACAATGCCGGAATTTTCGAGATCGTCTCCAAGAGCTTCTATCCGGTGGAGGTTCCCAAAAATCCGGCGGAGGTGAAGTTCGATGCTTGGAACCAGCCGCCGCCCAATGCCGCCATGCTGGTTTTCGGCAATCTCGCAGCCAGCGGCAATCAGATGACTGTCCAGGGCTGGCTCTACGACGTAAAAAACGTCATGTCACCCCAGGTGTTGGGCAAGCAGTATACGGATGCCTCCACCGTTCCTGCCGCCCGGCTCACCGCCCACAAGTTCGCCGACGAGATCATTTTCCGGCTGGGGGGCGGAATTCCCGGCAATGCCGAGAGTCAGATCTACTTTGTCAGCAACCGCAGCGGGCATAAGGAAATCTGGGCCATGGACTACGATGGAGCGAATCAACGTCAGATCACCCACCTGGACACGATCTCGCTCTCGCCAAGAATTTCTCCCGACGGTTCCCGGCTGGCGTTTGCTTCCCTCACCAAATCGGGCTGGGAGATCATGATGTATTCCATAGATCTCAACCGCCTGGTTTCGTTTCCCCGCCTGGGCGGAACCAATCTTTCACCGGCCTGGTCGCCCGACGGAAGCAAATTGGCGCTTTCCTCCTCCCGCGGTGGGGAATCGGAGATCTACGTGGCCGACAATTCGGGAGCCAATTTGCGGCGGCTGACAAACTCGAAGCTGCCGGATGTCTCGCCGGTGTGGAATCCGAAGACCGGGGCACAAATCGCCTGGGTCAGCGGACGCACCGAACTTCCCCAGATTTACACCATGGAAAGCGATGGAACCAACGTGCAGAGAGTGACCGATCAGGGGTACGCGGTCTCCCCGGCGTGGTCGCCCAACGGGCAGTTCCTGGTGTTTTCCTGGATCCGCCACTATGGCCCGGGTGCGCCCGGGGCACAGGACATTTACTTGATGGATATCGCCAGCAAGCAGTGGGTGCAATTGACCCATGATGGCGGACGCAACGACTTCCCGACTTGGTCGCCGGATGGTCGCCACATCACATTTCAGTCGAGCCGTTCCGGGAGTGAGCAGATCTGGACCATGCTGGCTGATGGCACCAATCAGAAGCCGTTGACCGTGACCGGCAGCAACACACAGCCCAATTGGAGTTGGAAGTAGCAGGTTAGTTGTCGTTTTCTTGTTTGGGGTTGTCGGTTCTGTTGTACCGAATCGAAGCGCGCAGCTATTCGGAGCGCGCGAATTTTGCAGGGAGGAAATGTGAAGCAGCAACCAGTGAAGTGGATCACGCTCATACTCGCGCTGTGCGGAATCCTGTTTCTTGGCGCTTGTCACAAGAAAACCCCGCCACCGCCGCCGCCACCCCCGCCACCGCCGGCATCGGCGCCCACCGCCTCGCTTACGGCCAATCCCAACACCATACAGAAAGGCCAGTCCACGACTCTGAACTGGGAGACAACCAATGCCACCGACGTCAGCATTGGCGGAATCGGGGCAGTCACGCCCACCGGGTCGCAACTGGTGACACCCGCAGATTCCACCACCTATAACCTCACGGCCAAGGGACCGGGAGGCACCCAGACCGCTACGGCTCGGGTAACCATCACCTCACCGCCTGCGCCACCGGCCGCGCCGTCTGTCTCGGAGGAGGAACTGTTCTCTCAAAACGTGAAGGATATTTACTTCGACTATGACAAGGCGGACATCCGCTTCGACCAGCGAATGGTGGTGATCGGGGATGTGAGCTTTCTCAAGCAGCATCCCAATATCCACTTCACCATCGAGGGACATTGCGACGAGCGGGGGTCGACGGAATACAACCTGGCTCTCGGCGACAGTCGCGCCAATGCGGTCAAGAGCGCCTTGGTCCAGGGTGGCGTCCAGGCCTCCAATATCAAGACGATCAGCTTGGGTAAGGAGAAACCCTTCTGCACCGAGCACGCCGAATCGTGCTGGCAGGAGAACCGCCGTGGCCACTTTGTCTATCAGCGGTAGGTCTTGGAGGTGCGGAGCAAGAAGCTCCGCACCTCTGGTTTCTGTTTCTGAATAGCGTTTCGATGTCGACCCTCTCCGGGGCAGGACATCGGCGCTTTGGATTGCCTGCTGGCTGCCTGGGAAACCGTGCGAGACAAGCATGTCGGAACGGTTTATCCTTAAAAAAAGAGACTTCTAGATCGAGGGGCCGGCCATCCAGCCGCTCGATAGGAATGGAAAAGACCATGAGAATCCTACGATCCTTGGGCCTATTGGCGTTGCTCTTGACCTGGTACTCCAGTCTGCGGCCGGCGTGGGCCGTCAGCAAAGAAATGGTCCAGCTGCAGACCCAAGTACAGGCTCTGCAGGATCAGATGACGCAAATGCAGCAGTCTTTTAACGAACGCATGGGGGTCATGAAGAACCTGATGGACCAGAACACGGATAGCATGAACAAGGTTTCTTCCTCGATCACGGCGTTCCAAGGCAACCTGGAGAAACTGCAGAACGACAGTAGCGGTCGGGTAGATCAACTCTCCGGCCAGATCCAGGCGCTCAACGACTCCCTGGATGAGTTGAAAGCGCGGCTCGCCAAGGTGAGCAAACAACTGGAAGACCTGCAGGCTGCCCAGCAAAGCCAGGGTGCCGCCCGGGCCGCGCAACAGGCGCAGCAGGAGGCTCTGGCTCAGGCTCCCCCGCCCGACGTGCTCTACAACAACGCCCTGAGGGATTACAACGCCGGAAAAACCGACTTAGCCAAACAGCAGTTTTCCGACTACATCAAGTTCTATCCCACAACCGATTTAGCGGGAAACACGTTCTACTATCTGGCAGAAATCCAGTTCAAACAGGGAGATTACCAAGGCGCCGTCAGCAACTATGATCAAGTGCTGCAGAATTTTCCGACTGGCAATAAAGCGGCTTCCGCCGCGCTCAAAAAAGGCTTAGCTTTGATTGAACTGGGCCAGAAGGATGATGGAATCGCGGAGCTGCGTCACGTGATTCAACGTTATCCCAAAAGCAACGAGGCGCTGCAGGCGCGGGAACAGCTCCACAAGCTTGGGGTCTCGACCAGCACGGCAGCCGCCAAGCGGCCGTCATGAGAAAAGCGCACCCGCCATGGCGGCGGCCGCTTTTCGGGCGTCACCCCGAAGAAAACCCTGTCGCTAGGCGCCGCGGTGAGCGTGATGCCGTTTCACGTGGTGGATTCGGTGATGATGGGAGTGCTGGACGTGGGTTCGAGCTGACGCGCTCGCCCCACAGACCACAAGTAGCAGACCCACCGCCAGCCAGCGTTTCATAATCCGCCTCTCCCGATCACTCCCCTTGTATACACCAAAATCGGAATCGTGTCTGCCTGGCGGAAGGTCAGGGGTGTCCGGAACGTAATTCGAGACCTTCTGGCTGGCATGCCGGTTGCAAGTCTCAGGACTCCCCGGTGCGGTGCTCCTCCTACCTGACAACGTTTCGTCCGGTCGAAACTACCTCCGACCTCCGCCACGACTGACCGGCGCTCGAGTCGACCGGTCGAGATTTTCCAAGCTGAAGCCCGGGAGTGGAACCGCCGTATCCGGAAATGCGCGACGAAAATCCTTGCCGAGCAACGCCGCCAGCGTGGCCGCGATTTGAGATTGGGTAACGGGCGTCGAATTGGCACGTTCCCCCAGAGCATCACTATCGGGACCCATGATGGCAATCCAGATGTTCTCGGATCCTTTTTCTTCTACACCGTGTTCCTTCCACTGTTCGAGACCGCTGCCGCGGCCATGATCCGTGGTGATCACAAAAGTCGTTTGGCCGCGATACTCGGGCATGGCTTCGACGGTCTCCCATAATTGGCGCACGAACTGATCGAACTGATGTGCACTTTCGAGCACCAGATCGTAGCGTCCGGCGTGGGCCCAGTTGTCCGTCTCTCCATACCCTACAAACAGCAGGCGGGGATGCGCGGTCTTCACGTAATCGAGCAAGGGCACTTGCAGGAATGAATCCCACACGTCTTCGTCGTCGAGGCGGGTTGTCGTGCGATATAACTCGTTCAAGAGCTCCTGGCGTGGTGTGAGACTTCCCTTTTCCGGGAGATCCCAGCCCACCTGCATGGCCAGCTGGCTGCGCGGCTGGTTGAAAATATTTTTGAAAACGTCCCAGGTGGCATAAACGGCGATTTGGCCGTGGAACTCGGGAAACTGATTCATCCACTCGAAAACGGTTGTATTGGGATTCGGTCCGAACTCGTTGCTGTTGATGCGCGGATCGGGCCGGCCGGTGAGCATCTCGTTATAGCCAGGATAGGAGAAGGCCAGGCCATTCGTAACCCGCGCGATGCTACCCTTGTTCTGGTTGCCGAAGATCTGACCCTGCTTGGCGACCACGCCCCAGAGAAAGGGAAACAACATCTTGCGCCGTTCGCCTGGGTCGTCGTTCCAAAACTCGTGGCGAAGTCGCTCTGGGTCCGCCCAAATCCCCCCATGCTTTTCATCCAGCAGGTCGGGATCGGCGCCGGTGAATACTTCTTGCCAACGCAGGCCATCGCTCACGACAAGAACGACGTTGCGAGTCCTCCGCTGCGCGCACAGGGGTGCGCTGAACCAGGTGGAGAACAGGCTCAAAACCGCCAGAAACCGCAGCGTACCCTTCAATCCCCCTCCCTCATTAGAAGCTATAGCGCAAGCCAAATTGCATCACCCGCGGGTGGCTTAAGGTCTGAGTAAAGTTTCCGAGTGTCGTGCCATAGAGCAGGTACTGATTCAACGTGCCATCATCGAAACGAACCGTGTTGGTCAGATTGAAGACATCCCAGGAAAAACGCAGCGCTTGGGATTCGGTGAGCTTCCAGGCCTTGGCCACGCTCGTGTCAATGCCAAAATATCCCGGGCCGCGCAGATTGTTGCGCTGTCCGGATTCTCCCGGGTAGGCAAAGCGAAATGCGTTGACGGCAGCCGGCCCTTCCTTAAACACGTTGGGAACACCATCCTGAATCGATACCCCGGTCTGCGGTGCGGCTCCCAGCAGCACCGCCCGGCCATCCTGCTCGTAGTTGGTGGCGAAGGCATAGGTGGAGATACTAAACGGATAGCCGCTGGTCCAGCGAACCAATCCCGAGGTTTGCCATCCACCGAAAATTGCATCTTCCACCTTGTTCCACTGGGCGCCGAATTGTTGGCCGCGTCCGAACGGCAGATCGTAAACCCAATTGGTATTGATCTGGTGCGTGGCATCATAATCCGACGGGCCGTACAGTCCGTGGGTGTCCCAGGAGTTGATGACTTGCCCGCTGTAGGCGACCGCACTCGCACTGCCTGCCCCGGTTCCGTTTTCGTACTCATTCACCCGTTCTGCATTGGAATTCTCGTCCAGGGATTTCGAGAAGGTGTAGTTGAAGTCAAATTCCAGTCCGCCCACATGACGCCGCAACGAAGCTTGAAATGCGTTGTAGTTGCTGGTGCCGGTGGTCCGCCAGGCGAACATCGAGGAGAATTGATCGTCCCAAAAGGCATAGGAACCCAGCGCGGAACATGCCGGGAAGCAAGGATAACCGGGAAACGTGGCATCGAGCGATTCGAGGGCATAGATGAA
>DASPVG010000115.1:0-2756 GCA_035622455.1 Terriglobales bacterium | reverse complement strand
GTGATCGTGGTACGGAGGTATTGAATCTCAACCAGCCGTTTGCGGACGAATACCACCTGAGCCACCTCGGAGATGCCGGTAATCCAGGAGTAGCAGACCAGTTGTGGGTCGAGAGCCAGCAATCCGGCAGGTTCTTCCGGGTAGCGGCTGGAGGTGGTTTTCCATTCCAATAGACAACCACTGCCATCGAGCTTGCCAATGGCATCGATATAGGCCACGAAATCATTGTTTTCTGAGATCGGTCGAGTGAATTTGATCTGCAGACTACGGTGAGGCTGGCGAATGCGGACACGATCGTCCTGGCAGAAGCGGTCGAGCAGTTGAATGCCCTGCTCGAGCATGCGATCCCAGGTGTCGCCATTCGTGTAATGCAAGCCATGGTTCTGATAGGTCTGCCATTCCCGAAACAGTTCTTCGGCGGCATCCTGGCGCAGGAAGTAGGCGCCGAGTGCTCGTTCGAAGGCACGGCCGAACAGCATTGCGGCACGGGTATCCTTCTCCTGCCAGCCGTCGAGGTAGCGATGACGATACCGCCGAGGGCAGGTCAAGTAATGGCTGATCTGGGTGTAGCTATAGGTCATCACGCCACCTCAGATTCAGATCCTGTCGAGGTTGGCGGGGAGAGCACGGCAGGGGACAGCTCTTGCCACTGACTTACTGGAGCGAAGCCTTCGAGATTGACGAAACTGATGCCGTTTACCACAACATGGCCGATCTTGACTACGCCGCGAAGCCCAACCAATCTCTTCTCGTCAATTTCGTCTTGGCCTAGGAGATCGATGTCATAGCCGAAATCGCGTAAGAACCAGTTCAGTTTCCAAAGAGCTCGTCGAGTGCAGTAAATGCGACCAGTAATGGACCGCCCAGCGAAGTGCTGAGGCTCGAGCACAACAAGCCGGAGGATGTAGTAGGGCTTATCGGGATGCCAGCGATATTGGGCACGAGCCACTAGGACCAGATACAGGCTGTCAGGAAGTAGAACGCTTGCTGCAGGATCGGCCTCGTGCAGACCTTCAATGCGACGCCTCACGCGACACCCGCTTTCGTAGACCCATAGCTGTTGAGCTGGCAGAGGAGAGCATTCCGGTCCTTCTCCGCCCAATCGGCGAGGTGTGAAACGAAGCTTTCGACCTGTTCGCGGCTTGCCTCGCGCAGCGTCTTCACGCCGCAGAAATCCGTCGCGTAGGATTTGACGAGTGTCGCATCGAGTTTATGCTGGCGAATGAGCTGGCAGAGGCGATCGCGCACGGCGCGACCGCCAAAGCTTCCGTTGGCGTTATTGCCTGCAGCTTGCGGGAGCTTCTTGGGATCACGAGCCGAGCCTACAAATGATCCGATCTCCTCGACCGAGCAGATGCCGATTCCGTATGCTTTGCGCAGTGCACGGTTTACGGCGCGCGTCTCGGCCACACGCATTTCGGCACCATGCATGGGGGGAGAAACGTTCGAGGGGTCGGCGTCGCCAAAGCCCGTGAATCCACGGCATGTGCGGGACTTGTAAACAGTGGCTTCGAACGCCCAACGTTGGGTCGAAGGATCACAGAAGGTTGGCACTGGTCGAACATGAATGCCGGCGCACCGATTGCGCCGGGCGAGTCCGAGCAAACCCGTATGGGTCACGTACCAGCCATTCTCCAAGTAGGCCAAGTCGCCGGCCAGAATCGAGAACTTGTGCTGGTCTGTGATCTGCTGCAGCTTACTTAGAGCCCGCCGCGAGAGGTTCGGCCAGATTTGTCGCGCCATACGAAGAGAGGCTTCAGTTGTTTTATTCGAACTCATTTCCAGTCTCTTTCTTAATAAGCACGATAGCTGTTGACATCGCGGAGGCCCGGGAATGCAACTTTGGCAGGACAACCTGGGCTTTGCCGTGCTGCCCCTTTAGCCGCGCGCATTTCCTGAGCGAGACAATCAGGTTCTTGTACCTGGAGATGGTTCGGCACGTTGCGAGCCGTCGCACGAACAACCGATGAGGATAGAGGGAATTTGCTAGAGTGGATGTAGCCACGGTTCACCTCACTACAGGTGGATTTGTGGTCAGGGCTGATTCGGTGTTGCTAGCACCTAGTCGGCCCGTTGTACTTACGGTTATAATCTTATGCCGACCCCCTCCGCATGTCAAGTGAAATCATAAGTGACTGTTGCGTCAGCCCTCCGCATGGTGGTAACGTGCCTTTTAATGGCGCTCACGAAGGAAGCTCGGGAGTTCTTCGTTAGGCAAGGTCGAAGGGGAGGCAAGGCGTATGCAAAGAACTCAACCCCCGAGCAACGTAAAGCCGCCGCCCGCCGCGCTGCCCAGGCGAGATGGGCCAAAGCAAAGAAGAAAACCCAGTAGATGTAGGTAGTAGAGCTTTTCCGGCTTCATGTCTCCGCTGTGTCTCCGCTTTCCCTTACACCGCCAGGTCTCTTTCCTGGCTTTACTCGTGGCCTGGTTTTCGCACCACGCGTGATCACCCTGTCACCCGTGAGTGCCTTATATTCCAGATTGCTGGATTCGATTAGCTTGTGCAGCGCATTGCGAAACCGGTCAGGGTTGCGACGGTTATTGAATCGGAAATCCATTTCCTGCAGATAGGCTTGAAGATGCTTCGCGCGGATCTTACGCCACGTGTCCGTAATCTCGCGTTCCAGAAGGCTGACGGCGGACTCGGGGGTCAGGTTGCATCGAAAGCCGATCACGTAGACTCCTCCCTGGGCAATTACCTTCCGGCGGACACGATCGATCACTGCGACATCCAAATCCGCGGCTCCGCTCTCCG
>DASPVG010000114.1:0-14436 GCA_035622455.1 Terriglobales bacterium | reverse complement strand
TGTCGGTTGCTAACCATAGAGCTCCTTGATTAGTCTAAGTCTGACGTTCCTTATCCAAGAGGCAGCTCTGCGCTACGGTCATGATCAAACCCGATTGCGAAATGCTGATTGCTCATCTAGGAGAAACCATGCGGAACCGATTGACGTTTACCTTGCTGACCTTCCTGATGCTCGATCTTGCGCTTTTATCCGCGGGCCAAACCAAAGATAAGAGCCAACGCCCGAGTCCGCCCGCACAGGCACAGTGTAAGTTTACCGACGGCAAAGGCGTCACCATCGACTATTCCAGTCCGCGTATGAAGGGCCGCAAAATATTCGGAGACCTCGTTCCCTACGGCGAAGTATGGCGCACCGGCGCCAATGAGGCCACGAGTTTTGTGACCACGGCGAACCTCACCGTCGGGAACACAAGAGTGCCGGCGGGAAGTTACACCATCTTTACCGTCCCTGATCAGAACCGCTGGAGACTCATCATCAACAAGAAGACCGGTGAGTGGGGGATCCCCTACAAATATGAGTCGGACGAACTCGGTCGCGTCGACATGAAGGTTTCCCAGACGCCTTCCCCGGTCGAGGACTTCACCATTGCATTCGACCAGAACGGCAGTGCCTGTACCCTGAACATCAGCTGGGAGAACACCCAGGCCAGTGTCGCCCTGATGGAGGCCAAGTAGGCTTTCGCAAGTCGCTGATCCGTGGTCACGCCCGCTGTCGATCGCCAGGCTTTTGGCGAGTCTACCTCGTGTGAAGGGCAGTTCTACCCCGTTTCCCGGACACAGGGTGATTCTCAGGGGTGGCTGGAAAAGGCCAGCGCCAGCAGCGCCCTCTGTTCCATTTCGTGCGCCTTGGCGGAACCCGTGGCGGGGCTGGCGCTCGCCGAACGCTTGACCGAAAGCACAGCGTGCGAGCCCGCAATGTGGCGCAAACGAGGCAGCATGTAGAACAGCGCTCCCATATTGGCGGGTTCTTCCTGAACCCATACGATATCGCGCGCATCGGAATGCCGTTTCAGCTCGGCTGCCAGTTCGCGTTCAGGAAAAGGATAGAGTTGATCGACGAATATGATGGCTGTCGATGTGTCTTTGCGTTTTTTCCGTTCCTCCCGCAACTCATGCCCGATCTTACCGGTCGAGAGCAGGACGCGTCTCGCGCTCACGACCTCGGGATCGGGCAACACCTTGAGAAAGCTGGGTTGCGTGAACTCGGTGATGGGCGAACACGCATCCGGATGGCGCAACATGCTCTTGGGGGTGAACACCACCAGCGGTTTACGCCATTGGGACAGCCCCTGTCGGCGGAGCAGGTGGAAATATTGCGCGGCGCTGGAGGGTTGGCAAATCTGGAAATTGTCGCGTGCTGCCAGCTGGAGAAAGCGTTCGATGCGGGCGCTTGAATGCTCCGGCCCTTGGCCTTCATAGCCATGGGGCAGCAGCAGAACTAACCCCGAAAGCAATCCCCACTTGTCCTCTCCGGCGCTGATAAACTGATCGATCACCGCCTGGGCGACGTTTGCGAAGTCGCCAAATTGTGCCTCCCAAAGCACCAGCGCCTCGGGATAATCACGACTGTAGCCATATTCAAAACCCAGAACGCCGGCTTCCGAGAGGGGGGAGTCGTAAATTTGGCATCGCGCCTGATTGGGAGCGATGTTTTCAAGGGGCACATACTCGCGTTCGTTCTCGGTATCGATCAGAACCGAGTGTCGCTGATTGAACGTACCCCGTCGACTATCTTCTCCGCTGAGCCGCACCGGAATGCCGGACTTCACCAGGCTGGCAAAAGCCAGAGCTTCCGCCATGCCATAGTCCACGCTCCGCTTGCCCCGCACCATCTCGGCGCGCTGTTCGAGAAGCCGCTTCACTTTGGGATGAATGTGAAAGTCTGGCGGATAGCTCGTGAGTGGTGCGACGAGCTCGGCGAGCACTTGCTGGGACAGTCCCGTCTCGACCGCATATTCGGCCTTGTACCGTCCACCCCGAAAGCCGTCCCAATAGGGCGGCAGTTCACGGAGCAGGGGCATCTTCGTGAGCTGGGCAGCCTTCTCTTGTCCCGATTCGTATTCTTCGCGGATTCGGTGAACCTGGGACTCGATGTCCCTGGCACCGATGTCTTCCGCATAGATCTGCCAAAGCGGCGGGTGCTCCTTGATCGCTCGGTAAAGCAACGGCTGGGTGATCGTGGGGTCGTCTACCTCGCTGTGTCCGTGACGGCGGTATCCAATGAGATCGACGACCACGTCGCTTCCGAACTGGTAGCGGTACTCCGCCGCCATACGCCCGACACGGATCACCGCATCAACATCCTCGGCGTTCACGTGGAAGATCGGAATCGACTGACGCCGTGCGATGTCGGCGGAGAAGCGCGACGAATGTGCTTCCCAGGGGAGCGTGGTAAAGCCGATGAGATTGTTAGCAATCACGTGGATGGTGCCGCCCACTGTATAGCCGGGCAGCTCCGCAAGGTTCAGGGTTTCGGCGACAATTCCTTGGCCGGCAAAGGCTGCGTCGCCGTGCACCAATAGGGGCAAATGGCTGGCCTTGCCTGACTCTCCGATGCGATCCTGCTTGGCGCGGGTACGGCCCACCGTGACCGGATCCACGGCGTCGAGATGGCTCGGATTGGAGACCAGGTGGATGTGAACCCTTGCTCCCGTGCGGGTTACATACTCTCCGGTGGCACCCATGTGATACTTTACGTCCCCTCCGCCGAGCACGCTACGAGGATCGACATCCTCGAAGCCCGCAAACACCTCTTCGGGAGTCCGTTTCGCCACCTGAACCATCACGTTCAGGCGTCCGCGATGGCTCATACCCATCACCAATTCGATCGCGCCCAGTTGCCCCGCTACCTCCAGAATTTCATCCACCAGCGGTATCAGGGCGGTCACGCCTTCGAGCGAATACCGTTTGGTTCCTATGTAACGCTGTTGTAGTACCTGTTCAAACAGTTCCGCGCGGATCAGTTGATCGAGCGCGGCCTCGTGATCGACCGGGGCTTGTGGTCCTTCCATGCGCTCTTGAATCCAGCGGCGCCGCTCGGATTCGGTGATATGTGCAAACTCCACCCCGATGGTGCCGCAGTAGATACGGCGCGCTTGCTCTGCCATCTCTCCCCCGACTGCAAGCTCGGGAACATGCGCGGGCGGGAATAAACCGAGAGGATCCAAATCGGCTTCCAGATACCCCCAGCGGCGAAATGCCTCCAGCACACGCTCGCCATTGGCAGCGTCGAATACCCCGGTGCTGCTCCCGGAAGCGGTCTTGGGACGGGTTGCCATAGACGGTTACCAGAATAACCGATGAGGACAAATTGCGTGCGGATTCACCGCGGGATCCGAGCCCGGTGCGGGCCGGCCCGCCCTTTCATAACGAATGCCTGACGGCACTGCGCTCCGTGTACTTACCACGCAAGGCATTGCAGTGAATCGCCAGGATTTCCCCGAACATGCTGAGCCCGTCGCGCAGGGGCCGCAGGTGGGTTCCCTCGCGGTGGGACCAAGCCACGGCCACTTCGACCACATTCAAGCCAAACGTCCTCGCCAGGTACAGCAATTCCGGATCGAATCCCCAGCGCTCAACCCTCTGCAGAGGAAAGACCTTCTGGGCGGCGTCCCGGGTGAACGCCTTAAACCCGCACTGCGTGTCCTTGCAGTTCAAGCCCAAGCCGAGGCGCAGCATCAGATTGAAGATGCGACCGAATAGCTGACGGTGAGGCGGTTGCCGCTTGACCTGCATGTCAGCGTTCAACCATCGCGAACCAATCGCGATATCAGCTCCCTGTTGGATGGTGGCAAACAGTTTATCGGCCTCGGCAATCGGCGAAGAAAGGTCGGCATCGCTGAAAAGCAGAACATCGCCTCGCGCTTCGAACATTCCCTGGCGCACGCTGTACCCTTTGCCGCGATTTCCCGGATTTTCGATCAAGCGCAGGGAGGGATATTTCCGGGCGTAGGCGTTGACGATCTGCGCCGTGTCATCGGTCGAGCCATCGTCAACAACGATGACTTCGAAACTCCATTCCCGTTTGTCGGCGTGCGCCAGAATTTGATCGAGGCTCGAAGTGATACGCTGACTCTCATTGTAAGCCGGCAGCACGATGCTGTAGGTAAGGGGCGATACCATGGTTGCGGTGGTTAGTGACTCTCCGTTCTTGGCAACGTCGGGTCCGGCTTATCCCGGTAAACGCTAAGATTCGCCATGGCGGATGACATGCGAAGTTTAATGAAACTGCGGCGGTTTGCCTAGTGAGACTGCCCGGGTGGGGTTTGCGTTCCCGTTCCTAAAAGACCGCCAGTCGCGAGCCGCTTCTAGCTTAGGCGACCCGTCTCCGTTCCAGCATGGAGAAGAACTCCATCACCAGTTCCTCGTCCCACAGACCCGCGTGCGCCTCCTGCCGCATGGTGAGGGCAGCCTGATCATGACTGAGCGCGGGCCGGTAGGGCCGTACGGTCGACAGTGCATCGTAAACGTCGACCACCTGCAGGATGCGGGGAAGCAGAGGGATCTCCCTCCCAACCAAACCATCAGGATAGCCGCTGCCATCGGAGTGCTCGTGATGGCTGCGGATGATCGGGAGTACCAACCACAACGACTTCAGAGGCCGGCAGATATTTTCACCCGTGATGGGGTGTTGCTTCATGACCACCCATTCCGCAGGACTGAGGTGAGTTTCCTTCTTCAGAATGTTGTCCGGCACGGCAATCTTACCTAAGTCGTGCAAGTAGCCTCCGCGCCGCAAAGCTACGATGGAGTCTTCATCGAGACCCAGGTGATGACCCAGCCTGCTGGCATGCAGAGCCAGACGTTCACAGTGACCTTCGGTATAGGGGTCGCGACTTTCGACACTGAGCCCAAGGGTGCATAGGACCGAATCTGCGGTCTCCAACTCGTCGGTGAACTCCTTGAGTTTGAGGAGCGACTTCACCCTGGCAAACAACTCCTCGGAGGACACCGGCTTGTTGAGGAAGTCGTCGGCGCCCGCCTCGATGCCGCGCAATTTGTCTTCCCGATCGCTCAGCCCGGTGACCAGCACAAAGGGGATCAGGCGGGTGGAAACGTCTTCTTTCAGTGCCCGACACAACTCGTATCCGGATTTGCCGGGCATGATTACGTCGGAGAGAATGAGATCGGGAGGTTGACGGTGGACTTCAACTTCCGCCAGGTCCGCGTTGGGTACGCTAACCACCTCATACCCCCGCGTCTCCAGCAGCTTGCTCATCAGCAACATGGTATCGGGGTTATCGTCTACCACGAGGATCCGAGGGATGCGCCGACGCAGAGGAGTTTCGATCGCAGAACCTCGAGACAGCGAACCGAAAAAACTACCGATCGGCTGATGGGGGAACTGCATGGCTAAACCATTCCTGAGGTCATTCTAATAGAAAAGATCGGATCGTAGACCCAGGCATTGATTGGATCGTCGATCGGGAGCGCGACCCATCGAGGGGCACGTACTCTCCGAAGCTGGGGTTGCATATATGGATTTGTCCTTCTTCGCTCTCGGGGATGTTCTCATTGTTTCGATGGACGGATACGATGCGAAGGTTGTAATCGAAATCTGTCCCGGCTCCACTTCAGCCTTGCCACTCCCGCCTCGCGGACAGATAGTCCCGCAATGCCTCCCTCCAGTGCGGCATGGCGACGCCGTAGTGCTCCCGGCTGCTTCGAGACAGGACCGAATACTTCGGCCGTTCGGCCGGTCGCACGAACCTTTCGCTGGTAGTCGGCCGAATGCAGGCATTCAACCCGGCGGCGCTCACGATCTCGCGGGCAAACTCGAACCAGGAGCACTCCCCGTCGTTGGTCACGTGCACGATGCCGGTTGCACCCCGACGGCAGAGCTGAACGATTGCGCGCGCCAGGTCTGGCGCGTGGGTTGGCGAGCCCCGTTGGTCGTCGACCACGTCGAGCCAAGGGCGCTTCGCAGCCATTTTGAGAATGGTGTCGGGAAAGCACTTCCCGCCCACGCCAAACAACCACGAGGTGCGCACAATACAGGCAGTCGGCAGGATCTCGGCGATTCGTTCCTCGGCTTGTGCCTTCGAATGGCCGTAGACGCTGCGCGGGGCTCGGGGAGAGGTGGTCTCGTAAGGCGCACTACCCCGGCCGTCAAAGACATAATCGGTGCTGAGAGAGATCAGCCGCGCGCCTGCGGCCTTGGCGGCCGCGGTTATGTTGGCCGCGCCCTGACAATTCACGGCAAATGCCAGCTCGCGATTGCTCTCGCAACCGTCAACGTCGGTGTAGGCGGCGGCATTGACGATCCATTCCGGCTGGGTGCGCTCGACGGCAGCCCGGACTGCGCCGGCATCGCGAATATCCGCATCTTGGGAGCCCAGTCCGAGGATGTCATCCTTCTTCCATTCTTGAAGGAGTGCCTTTCCGAGCAGACCGGTGGCACCAAATATGGTGACTCGCATACGCCCATTGTTGCATGAGAGGCGGGCACGGGCTACACCCGGCATGGGAGCCTACTTTACAAGAATCCGATGCTTGCGAAAGCCGTGCAGGATAATCGCGCTGCTGATGGCGAACGCGCCCACCGCTCCGAGAGCCGCTAGGTGGCCGACAGGCCGGGCCAGACGAAGGGCATCGGAGAAGAGTGCGATCACCGCGAATAAGATGCCCAAAACATTCAGCCACAGGGGTGCATGCACGGGGTGCAACTGCTGACGGTTGTAAAACCGTAACTGAAGCAAGACCGCCGCTAAGCCGATCGCAGCCACCACCATCACCGCAATCGGGCTGTGGAAGGCATCCGCTTTGGTGTAGATCACGACGACCGCGAGCAGGGCCGCCAGCATGCCGGAGGCGATCACCGTCCAACGGCGACTTTTGGCAGGAGCGGAGGTTTCGGCCACGATGTTGATTGTAGCCAGACGGCGGCCAAGTTGCGAGGGCTAAGAGCTGGGGGATGCTAGTTGGGAAGCACTCCGGGCGGAGACGACTGTCCCCGCCTTACCTTAGTCGCGGGCTCCCCGCAAACGCAGCTATGGTGCGCTCAGAGAACTGGATGGCGCCGGCGAATGTGACGTTGCCGCGTTGTAGTTCAGGCTCGAAAGAGTCGCTGCGTCAAAGCCACCTCCCAGCGCCTTGATCAGCAGAACACTATCAACCATCTGCCGACCTGCCAGCTGGACGGCGGTGCGTTCGTTGCTCAGGGCCGTGGCTTGAGCCGTCGTCACCTCCAGGTAGCTGGTGACTCCTCCTTTATATCGATTCTCCGACAAAGCAAGCGAGCGCTCGGCTGCAACCACCGCGGCAGCCTGGGTCCGGGCCTCGTCGCTCAGCAACCGTAAGGCTGCAAGGTAGTCTTCGACCTCCTGGTAAGCCGTAAGCACGGTTTGCTCGTAAGCGGCCGCCGCCTGGTGATAGGCCGCCCATGCCTGATCACTGGCAGCGCGCCTCCGTCCAAAGTCGAGCGCCGTGATCGTTGCAGAAATGCCTGCGGCAGCGAATCCGCTCGGGCCGGTCAACCAATTCGTGATGTTGGTGCCCTCAAATCCGGCCGTGGCGGGGATGCTGAAGAGCGGGAAATAGGCGGCTCGTGCTACCCCGATGTTGGCGTTGGCCGCCGCCATTTGCCGCTCCGAACCCGCAACATCGGGGCGGCGCTCGAGCAATTGAGAGGGCAGCCCGGGCGGAGTCGTGGGCGGGGTGGCGGTTAAAGCGCTCGACGGTAAGGTAAACTCCGATGCGGGCATTCCGATGAGCGCGGCAATGGCGTGCTCATACTGGGTGCGGGTGGTTTTCACGTCGATGGCCTGTGCCCGCACCGTTTCCAACTGGGTTTGCGCCTGGGCCACGTCCACAGCCGAGGCAACCCCTCCTTGATAGCGACTCTCGGTGAGTTCGAAGGCCCGCTGGTAGCTCTCGACGGTGGAATCGAGCAACTGTGCTTCCGCATCCAGTTCTCGCGCTTGAAAGTAATCCGTCGCCAGCTCCGCGTGCAAGCTGAGGCTGACCGATTGAAGATCTGCGAAGCTGGTCTGTGCATTGGCACGAAAGGCGGCGACGTTGTTTCGCACTCGGCCCCAGACGTCGGGTTCGTAGGACATGTCCACCGGCAGAATCAAATCATTGGTCGTGGTCAGCGACGTGGCTTCCGGCCGGTTTGCCGAGAGATGTTCGCGAGTGGCAGAGACCCCACCACTGATTGTCGGATACAAGTCTGCGCGGTTGAGGCGGACCAAGGCCCGTGCCTGATCGAACTGCGCCTCGGCTGCCTTGAGGTTCTGATTCGAGACGTCAATCTTTTCCTCCAGTCGATTCAGCTCTCTATCTTGATAGATCTCCCACCATTTGCCGCGCAGCACCTGGTCCGACGGCTGAGCCTGTTTCCAGTTGGGTGGAGTTTCCTTGAACTCGTTGGGAACCGGGGCTGGCGGTCGCGAATAGCGCGGGCCCACAACGCAGCCGCCGAGGGCGCAGAGGGCGACGGCCAACCATGGCCAGCCAAGTCGTTTCGAGAAGCCTGCCATCAGTGGTCTCGGACACCCTGGTTTTGAGAACTGTGCGGCCCGGGCTGCAGCTCGCTGGCCGGCGGGTTGACCACCCGGACCTCTTCCCCCGAGACGATCGAATCGGGAGGATTGATGATAATCGCCTCCTGCCCTTCCAATCCCGAAAGTACTTCGATTTCGGTGCCGTAATCACGGCCCACGGTGATGGGCTTGAGCTGGGCGCGATTGTCGTTGCCGACAGCCGCAACGCGCAGACCTTCGGAGCGGAACAAGAGCGCATTCACCGGCAGAATGAAAGAGGAACCCGCATTCGGCAATTTGAGGTGAGCTTCGGCATACGCCCCGCTGAACAGAACTCCGGTCGGATTGTTCACCCGGATTTCGACGAGCAACGTGCGCGTGGTCTGGTCGATGGCATTCGCAGTCCGCTCCAGCGTTCCGGGGAAACGGCGGCCGGGAAACTCGGAAACAATCAGATCGGCATCAAGACCCGGCTTGGTGCTCGGCGCGTAAACCTGCGGAACATTTACGTAAACCCGCAGCTTGTCCGGTTGCGCGATATGGAACAGCTCGGTATGAGTCCCTCCGCCGCTTCCGGCGTCGATGAGTGCGCCGATGTCGGTGTTCCGGGCTGTGATCACGCCGGCAAAGGGTGCGTAGATCCTTTGAAAGGATTGCAGTTCTTCGAGGCGCCGTACGTTGGCTTGCCCCGCCTCGACGGTGGCTTTGAGGGCGGCATAATTGCCCGCGGCATTGTCCGCCTCCTGCTTGGAAACGGAATCGGTTTTGAGCAGCCCGGAGTAGCGATTGTTCGTGATCTCGGCAAGATTGAGATTGGCTTGCGCCGTTAACAGATCCGCGCGCGCCTGCCGCAGCTGCTGATCCACTTCGGGGGTTTCGATTTCCGCCAGCAGCTGGCCTTGTTTCACGCGGGCGCCGATATCCACATACCATTTTTTCAAGTATCCATTGGTACGCGCGTAGATGGGCGAGTCAATGTAGGCTTGTACGTTGGCGGGGAGGACGAGCTCGTCGGCGGGTGCGGATCGTTTCGGGTGCACCACCGAAACGGTCGGAATGGCCAGCCGTTCCGTCTCTTCGGTCAACCTCGCTTCGGCTCGCTTGCGCGGCACAATACCGGAAACCAGGAGAGCAACCGCTGCCGCCAATGCCAGACCGATGATCCACCAGAGAGGCGCAGACCGTTTCGGCCGAGGGCTTGCGCCCGGCGTGCGAACACCCGGCTTGGCAACCTCCACTCTTGTCTGGTCCAGTTCGTTCGGCTGCTCGACTCTCATCGACCACTCCGCGGGCGTCCGCAGGTCTGATTCCATGACGACGCTGAGTCCTGCAACGCCTCTTTAATGCTTCCGCCTGTCTCCGTCCCCTATGCGGTGTCCATGCAATACGCTGAAAAAAATTGGAACGAAGAACAAGGTTGCTACTGTGGCGAATAATAGACCACCAACTACGGCTCTGCCTAGCGGAGCGTTCTGCTCGCCACCTTCGCCTAACCCCAGTGCCATCGGCACCATTCCAATAATCATGGCGAGGGCGGTCATGATGACCGGGCGGAAACGGGTGAAGCCGGCGTTCAATGCCGAGAGGGCCGCTTTCCTTGTCTCAGCCAGCTGCTCCTTGGCGAAACTCACCACCAGAATGCTGTTGGCGGTCGCCACCCCCACGCACATAATGGATCCGGTAAGGGCGGGAACGCTGATCGTGGTGTGAGTGAGAAATAGGAACCAGGCGATCCCGGCCAGGGCCGCCGGCAGAGCGGAAATGATGATGAAGGGATCCAGCCAGGACTGAAAATTGACCACGATGAGCAAGTAGACGAGCACAATCGAGAACAACAGGCCACTCAGCAGACCGACATAGGAGGACCGCATGGTCTCGATCTGTCCCCGCACGATCACTTCAGTGCCGCGCGGAGCATGCGCCTTGGCACTCTTCATGATCCCGTCGATCGCTCGCGCCACGGCGCCCAGGTCCCGGCCTTGGACCGAGCCGTAAATGTCAATCACCGGCGAGATGTTGTAGTGGGAAACCGTGGCCATCCCCACCCCGCGCTCAATGGACGCGACGTTCGTCAGGATCTGGGGGCGAGCGTTGGTTTCGCCGGTGACCGGAACATTCTCCAGATCTTGCAGCGACTGCACTCGGTATTGCGGTGTCTGCGCCGCAATGGTGTACTCCACTCCGTTCCCAGGATCCAGCCAAAATTCCGGAGTGGTCTGAAAGCTGCCGCTCAGAGAGATGAGCAGATTGTTGGCTACGTCCCGCTCTGAGTATCCCACCTGTTGCGCCTTGGTGCGATTCACGTTGACATGCAGGTAAGGCTGGTCGAATGGCTGCTGGATGCGCAAATCAACGGCGCCAGGAATCTGCCGCATTCGCACCAGCAGTTGATTGGCAAATTCACGGTTGGCGGCCAGGTTATTGCCGACCACCTGGACATCAATGGGGGAGGGCAGCCCGAAATTCAAGATTTGACTGATAATGTCGGCGGGCAGGAACGAAAAGGTGGTGCCGGGGAATTCTTCCGCCAGCCTCATGCGCAAATCATGAACATACCTGTCGGTCGGAGCGTGGCCCTCCTTCAAGCTCACCAGAATGTCGGCGTCCTCGGTGCCGACGGGGGCAGACGTACTGTAAGAAAGATTGATGCTGCTATAGGGCAGGCCAATATTGTCAATGATTGTGTCCAGTTCGTCAGAAGGAATCTGCTGACGGATCGATTGTTCTACCAGGTCGCATAGGCGAGCCGTTTCTTCGATTCGGGTGCCGGTTCGCGCCCGCATGTGCAGTTTGAATTGACCACTATCGACTGCGGGGAAAAAGTCCTGCCCCAGCCAGGGAATCAGGATTCCTAAGGAAACGACACAGATTGCCAGGAAAGCGAGCAGGAAGGTGCGAGGCCGCACCAGGCACCATTCGAGCAGTTCCCGATAGCGATTCCGGAAGCGTTCGAAAGCCTCCTCAAACCGAACTTGCAGTCGAACCAGCAAATTCCCCTCATGGGCGGACTTATGCTCGTCCAGGCTCCGCAGCAGATATTTCGCCATGGTCGGAACCAGAGTTCGCGAAAGCAGATAGGAGGCCAGCATGGCAAACACCACCGCTTCGGCCAGGGGAACGAAAAGATAGCGGGCGACTCCGGTCAGGAAAAACATGGGCACGAATACGATGCAAATCGAGAGGGTGGAAACGAACGCCGGGACCGCAATCTGTTGCGCACCGTCCAGAATTGCGTGTTCGACCTCTTTGCCTTGTGCCAGGTTGCGGTTGATGTTCTCGATCTCGACCGTGGCGTCGTCCACGAGGATTCCAACCGCCAGCGCGAGACCTCCCAGGGTCATGATGTTGATGGTCTCGCCTAAGGCGCTGAGGACGATGATGGAGGTCAGAATGGAGAGAGGAATGGAGACCGTAATGATGACGGTGCTGCGCCAATTTCCCAAGAACAGCAGGATCATCAAGCCGGTGAGGCACGCGGCAATTGTGGCTTCCTTCAGCACCCCATTGATCGAAGCGCGAACGAAAAGCGATTGATCGGCCAGGGGCTTGATGTCGAGCGCCGAAGGCAACCCGGCTTCGATCACAGGTAGCAGGGACCGGATCCCGGAAACGATGTCGAGCGTCGAGGCATTTCCCGTCTTCAGGACGGTTAGAAGACACGCCCGTTGCCCGTTGACGCGCGCGATATTGGTTTGCGGCGGGAAGCCATCTCGTACCCAGGCCACATCCCTGAGATAAATGGTGGTGTCACCCACGGTCTTAACTGGAATTTGATTCAGCTCCTGAATCGTCTGCGGACTGCCATTGATGTCCACGTTGTATTCGAACAGGCCGATCTTCGAAGTGCCCGATGGCAGAATCAGGTTCTGCACGCTAATGGCGTTGACCACATCGAGCGGCGACAACCCTTTGGCTTGCAGCGCCGGGGTATTTAAGTCGACCTGGACCTGCCGCTGTTTTCCGCCGTAGGGATACGGGATCCCCACTCCGCGCACCGTAATCAAGCGGGTGCGAATGAAATTGACTCCGTAGTCGAACAGCTGCTGTTCGGAAAGAGTCTTTCCGGAGAGGGCCAGCTGCAAAATGGCTACACTGGAGGCGTTGTAACTGATGACCAGCGGCGGAGTCGTCCCCGGTGGCAACTGCCGGAGTTGCGTCTGAGAGATCGCGGTCACCTGCGCAATGGCCCTTTCGACGCTCGCGTTGGGCTGAAAGAATACTTTAACCACGGCAATCCCGGGCAGCGACTGCGACTCAATATGCTGGATGTTATCGACAGTCGTGGTCATGGCCCGCTCGGTCAAGCTGACAATGCGGTCCGCCATCTGCTGGGGATTGAATCCCTGATAGTTCCAAAGAACGCTGACCACCGGTATGTTGATGTTCGGAAAAATGTCGGTCGGGGTGCGAAGAATGACGATCGGGCCAAGAATCAACAGAAGTAGGGCAACGACCACGAAGGTATAAGGACGCCTTAGTGCTAATCGAACAATCCACATAAAGGACTCGGAACCTTAGAAGGCGGCCAGCCCATGCCAGGAAGCGCACTGTGAGTCAGCGCCGAACGGCCGGCCATCCGGGTGGGACGGGGCGGTCCGGCATGCGAGCTGCATAAGTCATTCGATTCAAGGGTTAAAGGAGCGATTCAGAGTTTTGTGGCGAGGATACGGATGGTCGCTATGTCCGTCCGGTCGTTCTCGCCCGGCCTGCCTCTGGTTTCGGTGCTTGGCGCGAGACTCATGCCGGGGAAACTGTCCTCGGCCGAACATCGAATGCTGGCCACAATCGGTCGCCGGGGAATGTCAGCGAAGCAAATTTTTTCACGCAATTTCCGAAGCTCCAGGCTCCGGCAATCCGATTTTCATCGAGTCCCGAAGCTTCGGGAACGAACACTCACAGCTGTCCACAGGCAAATCTGCTGTATACTGCGCTAAAGTTCCATTTCTCAGGGAAAGCCCATCATGTCGCTGAAAATGGCTGAAGAGGTATCTGCCCCGGTTCCGGCCGATGAGTTTCAGGCTCTGGAAGACAAGGTCTATCGCACGATTGAGCTGTACAAGGCAGCGCGGGAGGCTCGGTCGATCGCGGAACGCGACGTAACTCGCCTGCGAGAGCAACTGGAAGAGCGGGAGGAGCAGCTGGAGAGCCTGCGGCGAGAGGCTGTCCAACTCCGACGGGAACGCGAGGAAGTGCGAAACCGCGTCGAAAAGATGTTACAACAGATCGAAGTGCTGAACGAAGAGCAGGCCGCAAGTTGAACCAGTTGCGACTTTCCCTCTTGCCCGGTTAGGAGCAAACAATTATGGCAACCGCTACCAAGCACACCCCAATCCACGACTCCGGCAACCGCAACGTGCGCGTCGAGATTTTTGATCAGGCCTACAACCTTCGCGGGTCGGATGCGGAGCACATCCTCAAATTGGCGGAATACGTAGACTCCAAAATGCGGGCGGTGGCCGAGCAAGCCCGCACGGTCGACACGGTTCGCGTGGCGGTTCTGGCTGCTTTGAATATTGCTGACGAATGCGATTTACTACGACGAAATCAGGACCGGGGCAAGGTGGAATATCTTAAGCGCGCCCACAATCTTGCCAGCGTGCTCGATGAAGTGCTCAAAGATCAGAATCAGGCAGGCTAGTCGGCGCGGCCGGGGCACTCGACGAAGCTGATGGCCGCGACCATCGCGTTCCTCCCGAGTACACTCGTTCCCGGGCCCGCTTCGACCAGATGACCAAAGCTGCTGGCAAACTGAGTGCCAACTATTTGCTCCTCCCCTCTTGCGAATTTTAGCTGATTTCCCTAGCATCCGAAAGTGACAGCCGGCCTGCAAAGTTGGTGATGGTGGTAACCGATTTTTGAACCAACACCTGAATGAACGGGGGCCCGACTCGATTTTGATCCGGTGAGCCATGCTCCGCCATGCGGAGACGCCTAAAGGGTCTCGGAGGGTTCCC